>CAZBOF010000113.1:0-9379 GCA_964493285.1 uncultured Rhizobacter sp.
CGTACTGATCCGACCACGCCCACGGCACGTGTTGATAGACGGTGCGCTCGCCGAGCATGTTGCGTGCGACCGCGCAGGCGTGGCGCGCGGCATGCTGCCAGCTTTCCAGGCGCAGGTGGCGCCCGCTGCGGGCATCGGGGAAGCAGGCGACGTCGCCCGCCGCATGCACCTGCGGCAGGCTGGTGCGTCCCTGCGCGTCGACCAGGATGCCGTCGCGCACCGCCGCGCCGGCCTCGGCGGCCAGTTCCACGTTCGGCACCAGGCCGATGCCGGCCAGCACCAGGTCGGTGGTCAGCGTGCCGTCGCCGGTGTCGAGATCGAAGCGCCCGTCGTCGCGGGCATCGATGCGGCTCAGGCCGCAGCCGAACTGGAAGACCACGCCCGCCTCGCGGTGGCGCGCCTCCAGCGCTTTCGATACGGTGGGCGGCACCATGCGCGCCATCGCCCGCGCGCCGACCTCGAGCACGGTGACCTCCCAACCCAGTTGTCGGGCACTGGCGGCCACCTCCATGCCGATGACGCCGGCGCCGACCACCGTCAGATGACCGGTGCCGCGAAGGCGATCGCGCAGGTTCTTCGCGTCTTGGTAGTGACGCAACAGCAACGCATGCTCGCCGCCGGGAACAGCCAGAGCGCGGGCGCGCCCTCCGGTGGCGATCAGCAACTCGTCATAAGGCTGTGAGGAACCGTCTGACAAGATGAGCCGATGCGCCTGGGCATCGATCCGGAGGGCGCGCACACCCGTCCGGACCTCGATGCGCTCGCGCGCATAGAGGTCCGGCGCTTGCAGCATCGGCAGGGCCGCGGCGGTGTCGACCAGCTGAGATTTCGACAGCGACGGGCGCTCGTAGGGCATGTGAGGCTCTTCGCCCACCACCACGACGCGGCCGTCGAAGCCGGCCCGGCGCAGTTCCATGGCGGCGGACGCACCCGCCTGTCCGCCCCCGACGACAACGTAGACCTTCATGCGGCGCTCAGAGGCCCATGGCCTGCCGGTAGTAGCTGTAGAAGGCGCGGATGCCGACCTCGGTGGCCATCGTCACCTGGGGCTGCGTGTCGCGCCCGCCCATCTCCACGATGCCGATCGATTCGGGGTAGCCGCTCACCTGGTTGTTCATCTGCTTGAGCAGTTCGCTGTCGTCCATCGACACGAAGCCCGACGGGCCCAGCAGGTTGGCCTGCTTCAATCGGATGCGCTGCATGTCTTCGTTGTCGTCGGCGTAGCCGATGTAGGTCCAGCTGACCTCGACTTCATTCACGCTCTTCGGGATGATGCTGCGAAAGGCCAGGATGTTGGCGTGCTGCTGCACGAAGGCACCCGGGAAGAGCTGCATCGCCGTCATCTCGCCGTCGCCGTACTCGTCGACGAAACGCACGGTCTCCATGTCGTTGAGCTGCAGGTCGCGGAAGCGGGTCAGTTCGGCGTTGAAGTTCTGGTCTTCCTTGCGGTCCCCCGGGGCGGCGTAGTTCACCGAGTGCATGCCGCCCTGCGTGGGCTGGGTCATGTGCTTCGAGTCGGCGCGGTACAGGCCGAAGCTGATGAAGAACGTGTGCAGCAAGGTGCCGTGGTATGGATCGCGCGTGTTCTCGAAGTACAGCTTCCAGTTCGCGGGGATCAGCTGGCGCGAGTAGCCCAGCAGGCGCAGTGCGCGCCCCGGCATCATCCGCTTCAGGCGGACCATGGCTTCGGGGCCGCAGTAGGTTTCGAAGTCGGGCACGGTGCTGCTGAAGGTTGCCCACAGCGAGCCGCCGACGTTCGTCACGCGCAGTTTGTTCAGGCCATGTGCCTTGTTGTCGAAGTCCTTGGGCATGCCGCCCGCACCGTGCACGCCGCGCTTCAGGGGCACGCCCTGCAGGTCGCCCTTGAGGCTGTAGCTCCACTGGTGATAGGGGCAGGTCAGTTCCTTCACGGTGCCGGTGTTCTTCCAGCAGATGGCGCCGCCGCGGTGGGCACAGCGGTTCTCGACCACGTTCACGCCGTCCTTGTCGCGCACGACGATCACCTGCTTGTCGCCGATCCAGGCGCGCTTGAAGTTGCCGATCTCGGGAATTTCGCAGTCCAGCCCGACGAAATGCCAGGCGTCGCCGCCGAAGAAGGTCTGCATCTCCTTGCGGAAGATGGCTTCGTCGGAGTAGATCCAGGCGGGAACGCGGGTGAAGCCTTCCTCGGGCCACTTGTGCTCGACGGCTGCGCGGGGAGGGGAGATCGTTTGGGTGTTCATGCGAGTCACCTTGTTGAAGTCAGACCGGGAAGACCAGCGTGTTGTAGATGCGGTAGTTGTCGTACACGCAGATCCGTTCTTTCAGCTTGAGGCCGGCGGGGGTCTGCACGATCACGTCGCGGTACTGCCCGACGACGTGCACGGCCGGCTCCTTGTCGGAGACCGATTCGACGACGAGGAACGAGGCCGTGGACCGGATCTCTTCGCCTTCGACCTTCACCCGCACGGAGTTGATGAAGTGGCGCAGGTTGCGGGGTTCGTAGACGGTGCAGTCGCGCGTGGCCGTGGCGCGGTCGCGCACCATGCCCAGGCCGTCGCAGTAGATCGTGGCGTGGGTGAGTCCCGCATCGAAGTTCTCGCGCGAGGTGACCATGTAGCGGCAGTCTTCGGTGAAGAACCCGGGCCAGGCATCGATGTCCTGGCGGTCGATGGTTTCGGCGTAGTCTTCGTACAGATCGACAACGGCCTGCTTGAGGTCTTGAGGGGCAGCAGAAAGGTTGCTCATGGGATTCCTGGGTTCAGGGAATGTCGAAACGCAGCAGGCTTCTGTCCAGCGCCTGCAGCGAGGGGGAGCCTGTGAAGGCAAGGACGCGGTCGATCTCGTCGCGAAGGATCTGGAGCGCCAGCCGCGCGCCCGGCTCGCCGTCCACCGACACGCCCCACAGCGGCGCGCGCCCGACGAGTGCGCCCTTGGCGCCGATGGCCACCGCCTTCACGATGTCGCTGCCGCGGTTGAAGCCGCCGTCCACGAACACTTCCATGCGGTCGTTCACCTGGTCCACGATCTCCGGCAACACGGCGAACGGCGGCACCGACGCATCGAGGTTGCGGCCGCCATGGTTCGACACGATGATCCCGTTGGCGCCGCAGTCGAGTGCGCGCAGTGCGTCGTCGGCGCGCAGGATGCCCTTCACGATCAGCGGGCCGTCCCAGCGTTTGCGAAGTTCCTTGAGGTCGTCCCAGCTCAGCGAGTCCGACTTGAGCGGGCTCTGCGCCTGGTTCAGGCGCGTGCGCAGGCTGGCGGGGTAGTTCTCCAGCGTCGGGATGCCCGAGCGCAGCATGTAGCGCGCGAACACGTTCAGGAACCAGCGCGGGTGCAGTGCCACGTCGATGGCATTGCGCCGGCTGATGCGCATCGGCAGCGAAAAGCCGTTGTGCTTGTTGTATTCGCGGTTGGGCGTAACGGGGGTGTCGGCAGTGACGATCAGTGTCTCGTAGCCTGCCGACTTCGCGCGTTGCACCAGTTCCAGCGACAGGTTCTTGTCGGGCCACATGTAGAGCTGGAACCACAGCCGCCCGCCGGCTTCGGCGACGCGCTCCATCGACACGATGGAGGCCGTCGACAGCGCGAAAGGAACGCCCATGCGTGCGGCCGCGCGGGCGATCTCGATCTCGCCGTCGA
Source organism: uncultured Rhizobacter sp. (assembly GCA_964493285.1). Classification (GTDB taxonomy): domain Bacteria; phylum Pseudomonadota; class Gammaproteobacteria; order Burkholderiales; family Burkholderiaceae_C; genus Rhizobacter. Next base: position 3,625 of record CAZBOF010000113.1, read on the forward strand.
ACCACAGCAACCCGGCCGCGCCGGTCGGCGCCACCGCGATCGGCATGGCGCTGGGTTGGCCGAAGAAGGTGGTCTGCTGCGTGCGCGCCGAGACGTCCACCAGCACCCGGGGCTGGAAGCGCACCCGTTCCAGCGCCGCGCGCATCGAACGCAGGGCGACTTCGTTCTCGGTGCCGCGGTCGACGAACTGGAACAAGCCTTTCGGCAGGATGCCTCGGGCGAGTTCTCGCAGATCCTCGATGTTGTAGGCGGCTGCCGTGCAGTTGCGCACCGGCGCCTGGGTTGCGTTTGTCGCTGCGGCAGAACTCGCCAATCCAACGTGGCTCATGGCTTCGCTTCCTGCACATTGCCTCGACAAGCGGTGGCTCGTTGGGTGGTCTGCATGCGTCTCCAATATGTTCTGTGGGTGCCGTGCACCTGATGCGAATGACTATAGGTTTGCGCTTTCCGGCGTGCCCCCTGAAGCGCCCCGGCTGGTCCAGAATGTGGACCCATGACAAATGAAGACTCGGACGATTCGGCACCCGGCACACAGAGCATCGGACGTGCCATCACCTTGCTGCGCATGCTCGCCACGCGTGGGCGGGTCGGCTGGGGGCTGGTGGAGTTGTCCAGCGCCAGCGGACTGAAGAAGGCGACCGTTCACCGCATCCTGGCCGGCCTTGAGCGCGAGCGTCTGGTGCATCGCCGCCACGTCGGCGATCGCTACTTTCTCGGGCCGCTGATCGGTGAGCTTTCGATGTCGGTGCCCGGCTTGCAAGGTTTCGTGCGCGAGGTCCAATCCGCCAGCACCGAGTTCGCGCGCGAGATGTCGCTGATCACGCTCGTGGCCGTGCGGAGCGGCAACCATTTCGTGGTTGTCTCGCGCGTCAAGACGTCACGGCTGCGCGGCGAGTTGTACGCCGAAGGTGCGCGCCAGCCCCTGGTGTCCACCGCCGGCGGCGTGGCCATGCTGGTCACGCTCGATCGCAGGACGCAGGAGCGCATCGTGGCGGCCAACCGGGCGGAGATGCTCGCGCTCGGCCGCTCGCGCATCGACGACTACCTGCTGCTGTGGGAGCGCTCGCGCCGTCTGGGCTACGGCGTCAATCACGGCGACATCGCGCAAGGGGTGAACGCGGTGGCCGTGCCCATCTGCAACCGCGGCGGCGAAGCGTTTGCGTCGCTCACCCACGCCGGCCCCGATGCGATGCTGCCGCCGTCGAGGTTTCCCGAGCTGGTGCCGGCGATGCGCCACCGTGCTGCGCAGATTGCAGAAATTGCCTCGCGCCTCCAGCCCGATCTGTATGCCTGCGGCCCCGTCGTGACGAACCCTTAGAACTGATCCATGCTTTCTGTATCGCGGTTCACTATCTGAAAACCCTGGGCGATTGGCGCGTTGGGCGGCAGGGGTGCACTTCTATAGTGGTTTCAAGCGAAGGCCATCAACCCTGTGGGCCCGCGTCAATGCCACTGACAGAAGGTTTGAATGAACGATACGTCCGACCCCAGCAAGGAGGAGCGCCATGGTCCGCTTCATGGCATCAAGGTGGTCGAGATCGCTTCGATCGTTCTGGGTCCGCTGGCGACTCAGTACCTCGCCGACATGGGCGCGGATGTCATCAAGATCGAGGCCCCTGAAGGCGACCTGACCCGTTCGCTCGGCCCGCAGCGGCATCCCGGCATGTCGGCCGTGTTCCTCAACTGCAACCGCAACAAGCGCAGCGTGGTGCTGGACTTGCGCCGCAAGGAAGATCAGCGCGCCTTGCACCGCATCGTCGAACAATCGGATGTGGTCCTGCACTCGATCCGTTCGCGCGCCCTCGAGCGCATGGGCATCACCTACGAGACGCTGTCCGCGCTGAACGCCAAGCTGATCTATTGCCACGTCAAGGGCTTCTCCGACGAAGGACTGTATGCGGGCAAGCCGGCGTACGACGATGTGATCCAGGCACTGACCGGGCTGGCTTCATTGCAGACCGGCCTGGTCGGGTCGCCGCGCTACATGCCCACGATCTTCGCCGACAAGGTGAGTGCGCTGCATGCCGCTTACGCGGTGGTGATGGCGCTCTTCCATCGCGCGCAGACGGGCCGCGGACAGCAGGTCGTGATGCCCATGTTCGAAGCGATGACGGCCTTCAACTGTGTTGAGCACCTGTGGGGCTCGACCTTCGAGCCGCCGATTGCCACGATGGGCTATGAAACCATCGTCAAGGCCGCGCGCAAGCCCTACGAGACGAAGGACGGCTACATCGCCTTCCTGCCTTACACCGACGTGCACTGGAAGAGCTTCTTCGACGCCATTGGCAAGCCGCAGATGATGCAGGACGCGCGTTTCATGAACTACCCCGCGCGGCAGAAGCATTTCGCGCAGGTGTGGGCCTTCGTGACCGACGAGTTGAAACAGCGCACCAACGCCGAATGGTTGGAGATGCTCGGCAGGGGCGACACGCCCATCGCCGCCGTCAATGATCTCGGGGACCTGCCTCACGAACCACACCTCGAGAGCGTGGGTTTCTGGCAGATGCGCGAGCACCCCACCGAAGGCCTGTTGCGCTTCTCCAGCAGCCCGTTCGGCTTGCAGGACTCGCCGCCATCGCTGCGGCGCCTGCCGCCCACGCTGGGCCAGCACACCCAGGAAGTGTTCGAAGAGTTCGGGATCCAACCGCTCAACCGCTGACCCCCGAGGCTGCCCACCACGGCCCTCGCGCGTCGAGGGCCGGCCATCATGTTTGCAGGCCGGCACCGCTATCTGATCCTGTTGCTGGCCACGATGTCGCTGGGGCTGGCGCTGGTTGACCGCGCCGCCGTGGCCATTGCGGCGCCTGCCATGGCGCAGACGCTGCAGCTGGATGCGGTGGCGCTCGGCTGGTTGCTGTCGGCCTTCACCTGGAGCTATGTGCTGGGCCAGTTGCCGGCCAGCTGGATACTGGGGCGGCTCGGCGCCCGCCATGCCGTGCTCACCGGCTTGTTGATCTGGGCCGGGTGCAGCCTGGCGTTGGGCCTGGCCGGCTGGGTCGGCTATACCTTCGCTTTCCTGATCGTGATGCGCGTGGCGGTGGGCATTCTGCAAGCGCCGATCGTCCCGGCCGCCGGCATGTCCATTGCCGCCTGGTTTCCGTCGAATGAACGCGGCATGGCAGGCGCCTTGTTCGGCAGCTCGAACTATCTTGCGCTCGCGCTGTTCACGCCCATCCTCGGCTGGACGGCGCAGCGCTTCGGCTGGCCGGCCATGTTCTTGCTGCTGGCCGTCATCACCCTGATCGTGGCAGCCGGCTGGTGGGCCACGTTCTACATGCCGCGCCAGCATCCGCGCGTCACGCCCGAAGAGATCCTTCACATCGAGCGCGGCGGTGCGGCGGTGGACATGGGTATCGTCGCCAAGACCGGCGCTTCCGCCTCGTGGGGCGACTTGTGGCGGCTGCTCCGGCACCGCATGGTGATCGGCATCCTCATCTCGCAGTACGGCATCAGCGCGATCACCTGGTTCTATGTCTCGTGGTTTCCGGTCTACCTCGTGCAGGGCCGCCACATGTCGCTGGCCGCCGTGGGCACCGTCACGGCGGTGTTGGCCCTGTGCGGTGCGGCTGGCGGCGTGGCGGCCGGCTGGTTTTCGGACCGCGTGCTGCGCCGCAGTGGGTCGCTTTCCCTGGCCCGCAAGCTGCCCGTCTACATCGGCTCGTGCCTGATGGTCGTCGGATTTGCGGGCTGCGTGGCGGATCTGTCGAACACCTGGGTGGTGGCCCTGCTGTCCGTGGCCATGTTCGGCAAGGGCTTCGCCACCATCGTGTGGACGCTCGTCGGCGACGTGTTCCCGGCCCGTGCCGTGGGCATGGCCGGCGGCGCGGTGAACACCGTGTCGAATGCCTCGGGCATCGTCACCACCGTCGGCATCGGCTACCTGATTGCCGCAACCGGCAGCTTCGATTCGACCTTGTGGCTGCTCGCCGGCCACGCGGCGCTGGCCTTGCTCAGCCACGCCTGGCTGGTGCGGCGCGTGGTGCCGATCGCGATGCCTGCGCCTCCCGTGTTTCCTTGAACCTCTGCCACGCCGGGGCGCTATTCCGCGATGTGAACCCGTCCAACCGATGCGCCTCGACACCGTCCGACCCCAGGTTTACCCTCGGTGGGCGACCAGACGCTGCGGGCCGCGCCCGGCGCGCCCTGCGTCCCGAGCCAATCACGACAAGGCACCGACATGGCTTTTCTTTGGCAATGCCTCCATCAGGTTCGCGCGGCGTCCGAAGGCCGGGCCGCGGCGCCCGCCAGTCCGCGGCAGGAGCTTCCTGGACACGGTGGCACCCGTCTCGGCACGCCGCCGGGCAGCGGTTTGCCAGGGCGGATTGGCCCGCGTGATCCGATCGACTTGCACCCCGAGGGGCCGCGGCGGGTCCCCTGATCCGAGCGCCTGAATGCTTCTGCGGCGTCGGCGCCGCGTGCTCGGCGCGAGGGCTGACCGGCTGCAAACCTTGCGCTACCGCAAGGCAAAGCCAGCGGGCGGATGACGCGAAACACCGGCTCGGCTATTCTGCGGGCCATGACACTCACCGAGCTCCGCTACATCGTGGCTGTCGCCCGAGAGAAGCACTTCGGCCGTGCCGCCGAGGCGTGCTTCGTCTCGCAGCCGACCCTCAGTGTTGCCATCAAGAAGCTTGAGGAAGAGCTGGACGTCAAGCTCTTCGAGCGCGGGGCCAATGAGGTGAGCGTCACGCCGCTGGGCGAAGAAATCGTTCGCCAGGCGCAATCGGTGCTCGAGCAGGCGGCGCGCATCAAGGAAATCGCCAAGCGCGGCAAGGATCCGCTGGCCGGCCCCCTGCGCCTGGGGGTCATCTATACCATCGGCCCCTACCTGCTGCCCGACCTCGTGAAGCAGGCCATCGAGCAGGTGCCGCAGATGCCGCTGATGCTGCAAGAGAACTTCACGGTGAAGCTGCTCGACATGCTGCGCACCGGTGAACTCGACTGCGCCATCATCGCCGAGCCCTTTCCCGACGCCGGCCTGGCGGTTGCGCCGCTGTACGACGAGCCGTTCATGGTGGCCGTGCCCACGCACCACCCCCTGGCCCAGCGCAAGAGCATCAGCGCCGAAGAGCTGAAGAAGGAAACCATGCTGCTGCTCGGCACGGGCCACTGCTTCCGCGACCACGTGCTCGAGGTCTGCCCCGAGTACGCGCGGTTCTCCAGCGATGCCGACGGCATCCGCAAGAGCTTCGAGGGCTCGTCGCTGGAAACCATCAAGTACATGGTCGCGTCCGGCATGGGGGTCACCGTGGTGCCGCAACTGAGCGTGCCGAAGGACGTGCAGCCCCATGTCCGCTACATCCCGTTTTCCGACCCCGTTCCCACGCGCCGCGTCGTGCTGGCCTGGCGGCGCACCTTCACGCGCTATGAGGCGATCGCGGCGCTGCGCAACGTCATCTATGCCTGCCCGCTGGAAGGCGTGGCGCGCGTGTCCTGATCGGCCTTGCGCCCGACCGAATTGCAACCCTGAGGAATCCATCCATGGCCAAGACCAGCAAATCCGCCCCTGCCCCCGCCGTCAAGATCAACATCGGCATCAGCGAGAAAGACCGCAAGGCCATCGCCGAAGGGCTGAGCCGCCTGCTCGCCGACACCTACACGCTCTACCTCACGACGCACAATTTCCACTGGAACGTGACGGGGCCGATGTTCAACACGCTGCACCAGATGTTCATGACGCAGTACACCGAACTGTGGGGCGCGGTGGATCCGATTGCCGAGCGCATCCGCTCGCTGGGCCACGCCGCGCCCGGCT
>CAZBOF010000113.1:9389-12444 GCA_964493285.1 uncultured Rhizobacter sp.
CACCCGCGGCGCCGCCCAAGGCGATGGACATGGTGCGCATCCTCGTCACCGGCCACGAAGCGGTGGCCCGCACGGCCCGTGGCATCTTCCCGCTGGCTGAAAAAGCCAGCGACGAGCCCACCGCCGATCTGCTGACGCAGCGCCTCACCATTCACGAGCAAACGGCGTGGATGCTGCGCAGCCTGCTCGAAGACTGATGCGCGACCACGCCCCCGCCGTGACGCGGGTGGCCGTGGTCACCTTCGACGGATTCAACGAGCTGGATACCTTCCTCACGCTTGGCTTGTTGAACCAATTGCGCGCGCATGGCCTCACCGCGCAGATCTGCGGGCCGGCCTTGCGCCTCAGCTCCATGCACGGGGTCACGCTCGACGCCCAACAGCCCCTCGAATTCGCCAACGAAGCCGACGTGGTGCTGTTTGGCAGCGGCATCTATGCCCGCGCCATCGCAGAGAACTCCGCGCTCATGGACCGCCTGGCGCTCGACCCGCTGCGCCAGCTCATCGGCGCCCAATGCGCAGGCACCCTGCTGCTCGCCCGCCTGGGCCTGCTCGGCAACATGCCTGCCTGCACCGACACCGCCACCAAGCCCTGGATGGTGGAAGCCGGCGTGCGCGTGGTCGACGAGCCTTTCCATGCGCGAGGCCCGGTTGCCACCGCGGGCGGCAGCCTGGCCGCGCAGTACCTCGCCACCTGGGTCATGCTGCGCCGCGCCGGCGGACAGGCCACCGAACAGGCGCTGCATCTTGTGGCGCCGGTCGGCGAGAAGAGCGCCTATGCCGCGCGGCTGCTGGCGGTGGTGCGGCCGTTCGTGCCGGATGATCTGCCCGACTGAATCTCTCCCGATGACGCCCGATGCCATGGCGCGTTCGAAGTTCATTGCAAGCGCTTCTGGGTGGCCAGTGAAATCAAATCTCGTTGGTACATCAGTTCGTTGAGAGAACGGCGCAGCGCCAAGCCTCCCAAGGCCACTCCGCTGAGGAATGCCAGCCCGAACCAAATGGCCGAACCCGAAGAAGACAACGCGCTTCCCAGCACATCCTTCCAGGCCGCCCAGCCGGCGCCCACCAAAGCAAGCAAGGCGACCTTGTCGGCGCTGCCGAAGAAGAAGGCCAGCCGGGCCTCTATCCGCCTCGTCTCTTTCTCGAGCCACTTGTCAGCAAGATCAAGCTCTTGTGCCTTTTGACAGGCCAGTTCGGCGCCAAAGTGCATATCGCGTGCACAGCGCCAAGCGCGAATCTCGCCTCCTTTGCGCTGGGCAATCCATACGCCGGCAGTCCCGCCTGCCGTTTGCATGGCGAGGGAAACGAGCGCCAGAAGACTCGAACAGCCGACCGTCCCTTGCACCAGTGCCTGCATGGGCGGGCTCAGCGGCGTATTGCCTTTGAAAAGAGCCAAGGCGCACAGTGCGAGGAACAGCAACGTTGCCGCCATGAGCGGAACGGCCGCCCAACGCTCCAAATTGCCTGGCCAGCTCGGAATGTCGACGCCATGGCCTTCGGGTGGTTTCAGCCGGCTGAGTTCTCGAATGATTTCAGCGGCGTTCAGGTTCGGGCGCAGGCCCGGCTTCCCGATGGATGGCGTCTCGTCTGTGCCCATGTCCTCTCCCTGGTTCTTGCATGGCGGATGGTCATTCACTTCAAAAGTGGAACAGAGGCGTGGAGGCGCGTCACCTGTCAACTTCTCGGCAGCGCCTTCGACCTGCTCCACGCCAAAGCGGCAGCCGACTCGGGCCTTAAACTCCCTGGGGATTGACACTTCCTGATAAGGCCTCCATTCCGTGGTGAAGAACTTCTTCGAATTGAACCCGCCGCAGCTGGACGCCGCCATCATCGACCTCGACGGCACCCTGATCGACACCCTGGGTGATTTCGAGGTGGCGTTGAACGCGATGCTGGCCGACGTGTCGTATCGTCCGGTGGACCGCGCGTTCATCGAACACACGGTGGGCAAGGGCTCGGAGCATCTGATTCGTTCCACCTTGGCGCATGTCGGCGCGCCGGCCGGTTTGTACGACACCGCGTGGGCGCGCTACCAGCACCACTATGTGCGCATCAACGGGCAGCACGCACGCGTGTACCCCGGCGTGGCCGAAGGTCTGCAGCGACTCGAGGCGCGTGGCCTCAAGCTCGCCTGCCTCACCAACAAGCCCGGCGCCTTTGCCCGGCCGCTGCTCGAATCCAAGGGCCTGGCGCCGTATTTCGACCATGTGTTCGGCGGCGATGCGTTCGAGCGCAAGAAGCCGGACCCGCTGCCCTTGCTGCGCACCTGCGAAGCGCTGGGCACGGCGCCGCAGCGCACGCTGATGGTGGGCGATTCGAGCAACGATGCACGGGCGGCGCGGGCTGCGGGGTGCCCCGTGGTGCTGGTCAGCTATGGCTACAACCATGGTGAGCCGGTGTCCGCGGCGGGGCCGGATGCGGTCATCGACCGCCTGGACGCGCTGGCCTGAGCCCTCGCTTTGCCGGGTGGGGCTGCTACACTTTTTGGCATGTTCATCGCGCGCAAACAAACCAAGGGGTCGAACGACCGGGGAGCCTGGCCCTGGCGTGGCCACGCTGCGGGTTGAGTTTGCCGCCGGCCGCGTTCGTCGCTGACGACCGTCGCGTGTCCCGGCTCCATCGGCTGCCTTGGGCAGCCGGCCGTCTGAACCACATCACCAAGCGGGCCCCCTGGGCGGCTCGCCGGGCCATGGAGGGCCCTGTCCAGTGATCACCGAAACCGAATTCAACGGGTTGGCCGCGCAAGGCTACAACCGCATTCCGCTGCTGGCCGAGGCGTTTGCCGACCTCGAAACGCCGTTGTCCCTTTATCTCAAGCTCGCGTATGGCGATGGCCAGGGGCGCTACAGCTTCCTGCTTGAATCCGTCGTGGGCGGCGAGCGCTTCGGCCGCTATTCCTTCATCGGATTGCCCGCGCGCACGCTGCTGCGCGCCACCGGCTTCCGCACCGAGGTCGTCACCGACGGCCAGGTGATCGAATCGGTCGAGGGCAATCCGCTCGACTTCATCGCGGCGTACCAGAAGCGCTTCAAGGTGGCGCTGCGCCCGGGCAT
>CAZBOF010000114.1:0-341 GCA_964493285.1 uncultured Rhizobacter sp.
GCGCGGGCACGCCCAGATCGGCAAGGGCATGTGGGCGATGCCGGACCTGATGGGCGCGATGCTGGCGCAAAAGATCGCGCACCCGTTGGCCGGTGCCAACACCGCGTGGGTGCCCTCGCCCACCGCGGCAACGCTGCATGCCTTGCACTACCACCAGGTGGATGTGCCCGCCGTGCAAAAGCAGCTGGAAAAGCCGCTGTCCGAAGCGGAGCACAACGCCATCCGCGATGGCCTGCTGCAAGTCCCGGTGGTGGCCAAGGCGGAATGGTCTGCCGCCGAGCGCCAGCAGGAACTGGACAACAACGTGCAGGGCATCCTCGGCTACGTGGTGCGCTGGATCG
>CAZBOF010000114.1:351-12396 GCA_964493285.1 uncultured Rhizobacter sp.
GCCCGACATCCACAACATCGGCCTGATGGAAGACCGCGCCACGCTGCGCATCAGCAGCCAGCACATCGCAAACTGGCTGCTCCACGGCGTCGTGACCGAAGTGCAGGTGAACCAGACTTTCCGCCGCATGGCCGCCGTGGTGGACCAGCAGAACGCCGGTGACCCGCTCTACAGGCCGATGTCCGGGCGCTTCGAGAAATCACCGGCCTACCAGGCTGCGCTCGACCTGGTCTTCAAGGGCTTGGTGCAGCCGAGTGGCTACACCGAGCCGCTGCTGCATGCCTGGCGGCTGAAGGTCAAGGCCGGCTGACGGACCCGACGTCTGTGCGGCGCGGGCCACCCCGCGCCGCACCTCGTGCGCACGCTGTCGACGCGCCGGCGGATACAGGCTTCCCCGGTATGCTTCGGGCAAGATGAATTTTCCGCTTTCCGAGCTCCCCGCCACCTGCGACGTGCTGGTGGTCGGTGCGGGCCCCGCAGGCAGCGCCGCCGCCTGCGAACTGGCCCGTGCCGGGCTGTCTGTCGTGCTCGTCGACCAGCGCGCCTTTCCGCGCGACAAGGTCTGCGGCGACGGGCTGATCCCAGATGCCCATGCCGCGTTGGCCCACCTCGGCGTGCTGGATGAAGTGATGGCGCGCGCGCAGGCGGCCGACCACCTGGCATGCATCGGCCCGCGCGGCGGGCGCATCGACGTCCCCGGCCGGCTGGCCGTGCTGCCACGGCGCGAACTCGACGACATCCTGTGCCGCGCCGCGGTGCGTGCCGGTGCCCGAATGCACGCCCCCGCTCGCTTCGACGCCCCGGTGCTCGACACGGCGCAACGCGTCTGCGGCGCCCGGCTCTCGCACGCGGGTGAGCACCGCGAGATCCGCTGCGACTGGGTGGTGTTGGCCAGTGGCGCCGCGCCCCAGGCGCTGATCGCTGCCGGCCTGTGCGAACGCCAGACGCCCACCGGCGTGGCATTGCGCACCTATGTCAAGAACGATGCGATGGCGAGGCGGCTGGATGCGCTGGAGGTGGTGTGGCATCGCAAGCTGCGCCCCGGCTACGGCTGGATCTTCCCGTGCCGCGACGGCGTCTTCAACATCGGCGTGGGCGTCGTCACACCGCAAGGCAGCGCCGGCGCAGACACCCCGGATGCCAACCTGCGCGACATCTTCCAGTCGTTCTGCGCGCTGTACGCGCCCGCCCGGGAACTGATGGCAGGCGGCACCTCGCAAGGTGCACTGAAAGGCGCGCCGCTGCGCTGCAGCCTCACGGGCGCGAAGTTCTCGCGCCCCGGGCTGCTGGTGGCAGGTGAGGCCGCGGGCAGCACGTATTCCTTCACCGGCGAAGGCATCGGCAAGGCCCTGGAAACCGGGCGCCTGGCGGCCCGCGCGCTGCGCCAGGGCGGCGGCGATGCCGGCATCCGCCAGGCCTACGAAACCAGCCTGGCCGCGCTCAAGCCGCGGTTCGACCTCTACGAGCGCGCCAACGGCGTCAACGCGCACCCTTGGCTGGTCGACCTGCTGATCTGGCGGGCGCGCAAGAGCCCGCGCCTTCGCCAGCGCATGAGCGGCGTGCTCGATGAAACCAGCAACCCGGGCAACCTGATGAGCTTCAAAGGGCTCACCCGCCTGTTCACGGAGTAGTCATGTGCGAGCTGCTGGGCATGAACGCGAACACGGCCACCGACCTGGTGTTCAGCTTCACCGGCTTCTCGCGCCGCGCGAGCGAGCACAAGGACGGCTTCGGCATCGCGTTCTTTGAAGACGTGGGCGTGCGCCTGTTCGTCGATGCCAAAAGCGCGGAAGACTCGCCGGTGGCCGAGATGGTGCGCCACTACCCGATCCGCAGCAACAACGTGATCGCGCACATCCGCAAGGCGACGCAGGGGCATGTGGCCTTGCAGAACACGCATCCGTTCCAGCGCGAGCTGTGGGGCCGCTACTGGGCGTTCGCGCACAACGGCGACCTGAAGAACTACGACCCCGTGCTGCACAGCGCCTTCCGGCCCGTGGGCACCACCGACAGCGAGCGCGCGTTCTGCTGGCTGATGCAGGAACTGTCGAAAGCCCATGCGGGCGTGCCCTCGATCGAGGAACTCACCACCACCTTGCGGGAACTGGTGCCGCGCATCGCCGCGCATGGCACCTTCAACTTCATGCTCAGCAACGGGCAAGCGCTGTGGGCGCACTGCTCGACGCACCTGCACTATCTGGTGCGCGCCCACCCGTTCCAGACCGCGCGCCTGCATGACGACGACATGAGCGTCGACTTCTCGCAGGTCACCACGCCGGCAGACCGCGTGGCGATCATCGCCACCCAGCCGCTCACCACCGATGAAGCCTGGACGGCGTTCGACGCCGGCGAGCTGAAGGTGTTTCTGGACGGGCAGCCCATCGCAGGATGACGCCCACCTGCGGCAAGCCCCCGCCCCCGCGCATCAGAACTTCATGCGCATGCCCATGGCGTAGGTGTTGCCGGTCGACAGGCCGGTGCGCTTGTCGTTGACCAGCACCGCATACGCGTCGGTGCGCGGCGACAGCGTGTAGTCGTAGCCCAGCGCCAGCGATTTCTGCGTCAGGTCCACCGGCTTGGCCTTGGCCACGCCGTACTGCACCAGCACCTTGCCCGGACCGACCGGCACCGCGGCGCCAAGCTGGGCGATGCGCGTGGTGGCATCGGCCGCGGCATGCGTCTTCACCTGGGTGTACTGGCCGAACAGCTTGACCACCTTGGCGTCATACGACACGCCGCCTTGCGCGCTCACCTGCCGGGTGAAACCCGCCGGAATGACGGCAAGGCCATGCTTGACCTGCTGCATGGCCAGCGTGGCCGCAAGCGGCCCTTTTCGATAGATCAGGTTGCCGCCTGCGCTGTTGCCCACCGACGTGGCCGCGCCTTCGCCAAGTGCGCCTTGCAAGGTGATCGACAGGCCGCCCATGTCGCCACTGAAATACGAGATCGAGTTGTTCCACCCGGTGTCGCCATAGAACGGCGCGCCGATGCGTGGCGTGAAAAGCTGGCGAATGCTGGGCGAGAAGCCGAACGAATCGCCGAAGGCGTTGAACAGCAGGGTCGACACGAACAAGGCCGTGGTGTGGCGACCCAGCGTGGTGCTGCCGAAATCGCCTTCCAGCCCGACGTAGGCGTTGCGCGCCCAGAAGGCGTCGCCGCCGAAGCGGCCCGCCGCGCCGGTGTCGGCCAGCAGGAACGATTCGAGCGCGAACTTCGCCTTGATCGAGCCGCCCAGGTCTTCCACGCCTTTGAAGCCGAGGTAGCTGGTGGTCATGTTGCCGCTGTCCACGCGCGAGACCTTGGGAGCGCCCGACTCCTGGAAACGCCCGGCGGACATGTCGACCAGCCCATAGATCGACACCGAGGACTGCGCCTGCACCGCGAGCGGCGAGAGTCCCAGCATGGCAACGGAAGTGGCGGCCGCGAGAAGCGAGGATTTCATGGATGGAACTCCGGGTAAGGAATGTAAGGCAACGAAAGCAGGCCGGAAATGGCATCAGCACGCGAAGCAGTGCAAATACCATACCGCGCCAACGATCGCGATGCCCGCCCCGGCCTGAATTGTCTCGCGGCAGGGTCGTGGCCTCGACAGAAAAGCACAGGAGGAATGCCATGGAGTTGCACGTCAACGGCGAGACACACACCCTGCCCACCGACTCCGTGGATCCGAACATGCCCCTGCTGTGGGCGCTGCGCGACTTGCTGAACCTCACCGGCACCAAGTTCGGGTGCGGTGTGGCCGCCTGCGGTGCGTGCACCGTGCATGTGTCGGGGAAGGCCGTGCGCTCCTGCGTCACGCCGGTTTCCACCGTCAAAGGCCAGCCCGTGCGAACCATCGAAGGGCTCGGCACCCCGGAACGCCCCCACGCGCTGCAACGGGCATGGGTGCTCCACCAGGTGCCGCAATGCGGCTACTGCCAAAGCGGGATGCTGATGGCTGCGGCCGATCTGCTCGCCCGCAATCGCGACCCGTCAGACGCCGACATCGACGCGGCGATCACCAACCTGTGCCGCTGCGGCACCTACCCGCGGATCCGCGCCGCCATCCAGGACGCTGCGCGGACCTTGCGCGGCCAGATGCGCACCGGAGTGCTCGCATGAAGCGTCGCCACATGCTGCTGGTCGGCGCCGCGGGGGCCGGGGCCTTGCTGGTGGGCTGGGGGTTTCTGCCTCCGCGCAGCCGCCTCGGTTCGCCGGATCGCCCCGCCCCCTCCGACGGACCCGTCGCACTGAACGGCTGGCTGAAGATCGCGGCCGATGGCCGCGTGCTCCTGGCGATGAATCGCAGCGAGATGGGCCAAGGCGTCCACACCGCACTGCCGATGCTGGTGGCCGAGGAACTCGACATCGACCTGGACCAGGTGACGCTGATGCAAGCCGAGCCGGACACGCTCTACGGCAACGTCGCCATGTTCGTCGGCACGTTGCCGGTGCATCCGAACGACAAGCAACCGGGGCGCGAGACCCAGGCCGTGAAGGCCGGGCGATGGATCGTCAGCAAGGTGGCCCGCGAACTCGGCATCAGCGTGACCGGCGGCTCCTCGAGCGTGGCCGATGCATGGCAGGTGCTGCCCCAGGCTGCGGCGAGCGCGCGTGCGCAACTGCTCGGCGCAGCCTCGCTGGCATGGCGCGTGCCGCGGGCCGAACTCACCATCGAGAAGGGCGTCGTGCAGCACGGGCCGAGCGAACGCCGCGCCCACTTCGGCGAACTGGCGCGGGCGGCGGCCGCCACGCCCCCGGGAACGGTGACGCTGAAGCCGCGCGCAGCGTGGCGCCTGGTCGGCACCCCTGCGCCGCGCACCGACGTCCCGGCAAAGACCAACGGCCAAGCGCGCTTCGGCATCGACACCCGCCTGCCGGACATGGTGTTCGCCACCGTGCGGCACTGCCCGATGATCGGGGGCAGCCCCGGACGCGTCGACAGCCAGGCCGCCTTGGCGCTGCCCGGCGTCGAGCGCATGATCCGGCTCGGCCCGTACGGCGGCTCGGCACCCGCCGTGGCCGTGGTCGGACGCACCAGCTGGCATGCCCTGCGCGGCGCGCAGGCACTGCAGATCGAATGGCGCCCGCCGCCCGCCGGCACCGCCGACTCGGCACGCATCGCCGAGACCCTCGAAGCCGCCGCCCAGCACGCCGCCGATGGCGCAGGCGGGTTTGCGTTCCACGAAGCAGGCGACCTGGCCACCGCCCGGCAGTCGGCCACACAAAGCCTCGACGCGGTCTATCACGCCCCCTATCTTGCGCACGCGGCGCTGGAACCGATCAACTGCACGGCGCAGGTCAGCGGCGACGGTGACGTGACGGTATGGACAGCCACGCAGGCACCCGACATGGCGCGCGCGATGGCCGCGCGCGTCGCGGGCATCGACATCGACCGGGTGACGCTGCATGTCACGCTGCTCGGCGGCGGCTTCGGGCGCCGCCTGGAAGTCGACGCCGTGGGGCAGGCCGTCCGCATCGCCCAGGAAACCGGTGGGCGCCCGGTGCAGCTGCTGTGGGCGCGCGAGGAAGACATGCAGCACGACTTCTACCGTCCGGCCGGCGCCGCGGTGATGCGCGCGAGCCTGGATGCGCAAGGCCTCGTCACCGGCCTGTCCATCACAAGCGCGGGCGACATGATCACGCCGCGCTGGATCGAACGCGGGCTGCCCGCACTCGCAGGCCCCATCGACCTGCCCGACAAGACCGCCAGCGAAGGCCTGTTCGACCTGCCCTACGGCATCGCGCACCAGCGTGTCGCCCACGTCGCCACGCGCAGCGGCGTGCCCGTGGGCTTCTGGCGCGCCGTCGGCCACTCGCACAACGCGTTCTTCTCCGAAAGCTTTATCGACGAACTCGCGCACGCCGCGCAGCAAGACCCGGTGGCGTTCCGGCTCGCGCTGCTGCGCGGCATGCCGCGCTACGCCGCGGTGCTGCAACTGGCCGCCGACAAGGCGGGCTGGGGCCGCCCGCCGCCGGCCGGGCGTGCCCGGGGCGTGGCCTTGCATGAAAGCTTCGGCAGCATCGTGGCGCAGGTGGCCGAAGTCTCGGTGTCGGCGAACGGGCAGCCGCGGGTGCACCGCGTGGTGTGCGCGGCCGACGTCGGCACGGTGGTGAATCCAGGCATCGTCGCGCAGCAGATGGAAGGCGGGATCATCTTCGGCCTCAGCGCCGCACTGCACGGGCGCATCGACATCGAAGGCGGCGTCGTGCGGCAGACCAACTACCCCAGCTACCCGCTGCTGCGGCTGGCCGACACCCCCGCCATCGAAACCCACCTGGTGCCCAGCACGCGAGCGCCCGGCGGCGTGGGCGAGCCGGGCACCCCGCCGATCGCACCCGCCGTGGCCAACGCCATGTTCATGCTGACGGGCCAGCGGCGGCGATCCCTGCCGCTGGCGGGCTGAGACATGCGCTGCCTGTCCCGTCAAGGCGGCAGCGATGGATGGCATCGCCCGGTCTCTCTCTTCCATCGGTCGCCGCAAAGGCCGGTGTTCGACAAACTCCCGACCTCGCATCAGCCCGGCGTCTGGCAGACTTTTCTCCGGCCCGCCAGAATGGCTGCCTGTTCGGCCGCTGAAACGAGATCCCCATGAAAGCCACCTGGAACGGCGTGACGATCGCCGAGAGCGACGACACCCTGGTCGTCGAAGGCAACCACTACTTTCCGGAAAGCAGCCTGAAGCGTGAGTACACGAGCTTCAGCAACCATCGCAGCAGCTGCCCGTGGAAGGGGCAGGCCCACTACTACAGCCTGTTCGTCAACGGGGAAATGAACCCCGATGCCGTCTGGTACTACCCCGAGCCCAGCGAGGCCGCCGCCCAGATCAAAGGACGGGTGGCATTCTGGAAGGGCGTGACGGTGGCGTGAAGCCGCCGAGGCTTGCGCAGCGCGGCGCTGTTCAAGACATCGCGCGAACCAGCACCTCGCGCAGCCGGTGCGCATCGATCGGCTTGGTGAGGAAATCGTTCATGCCGGCGGCGAGTGCTTCCTCGCGTTCCGAGACCAGCGCGGCCGCGGTCAGCGCCACGATCGGCAGGTCCTCGGGAGGGTACGTGGCACGCAACTGCCGCGCCGCCTCGTGGCCGCTGAGCACGGGCATCTGCACGTCCATCAGCACCAGGTGGAACGGCCTGCCGGCCGCGCTCGCCCGCTCGACCGCGCAAACGCCTTCGCTTCCATCGGTGGCCTGCGTCACCGACACCCCCCACTGCTCCAGCATGGCCACGGCAATCATCATGTTGACCGGGTTGTCTTCCACCAGCAGCACGCGCATGCCGAGCAGCCGATTGGCGTCGCGGACTTCGATGCGCGGATCGATGTCCGAGGGCTGCGCTTGCGGCAGCGGCAGTTCGGCCCAGAAGCGGCTGCCGGCGCCGGGGGTGCTATCGACGCCGACGGTGCCGGCCATCAGCGTGGCCAGTTCCTTGCAGATCGACAGGCCCAGGCCGGTGCCGCCGAAGCGCCGCGTCGTGGACTCGTCGGCCTGCGTGAACGGTTGGAACAGGCGCGGCTGCATGGCGACATCGATGCCGGGGCCGGTGTCGTCCACGGTGAAGCGGATGTGGTTGGGCGTCTCGGGATCGACCGACCGCGACACCTCGATCCGCACCTCGCCGCGCTCGGTGAACTTCAGCGCATTGGTGAGGTAATTGCTGAGAATCTGCCGCAGCCGAACCGGGTCGCCGCACACGTTCGAGGGCACGTCGCTGCTCATCTGCAATACCAGGGTC
Organism: uncultured Rhizobacter sp.; assembly: GCA_964493285.1. GTDB lineage: Bacteria > Pseudomonadota > Gammaproteobacteria > Burkholderiales > Burkholderiaceae_C > Rhizobacter. Next base: position 8,065 of record CAZBOF010000114.1, read on the forward strand.
ATCGAACGCGCATGGGCCAGCGAACGGTAGGCATGCTGCACGGCATGCAGCAGGTTGTGCAGGTTGAACGGCACGGACTCGATGCTGAACTTGCCCGCCTCGATCTTCGAGAGATCGAGGATGTCAGACATGATGCCGGCCAGGCTCTGCGCGCTGTCGAGAATCTGCTCAAGGTACTGCTGGCGGCGCGGCTCCTCCATTCCCGGCTGCATGGCGAGGCTGGCCAACCCGATCAGCCCGTTGAGCGGTGTGCGGATCTCGTGGCTGGTGTTGGCGAGGAAAGCGCTTTTGGCACGGTTGGCCGCCTCGGCCACGTCGCGCGCGGCGGCCAGTGCCTGGTCGATCTGGCGCCGCTCGGTCACGTCCTCGGCGATCCAGATCGTGCCACCCAGGCTGGGATGGGTGGGGTCGACGACCTGGGCCAGCAACCGGCACCAGAACAGGCTGCCATCGCGTCGCGTCATCTGGCGCTCCACCTCGACCCGCTTGCCCTGCGACAACAGCGGACCGGCGATGCGGCCCATCTCGGCATAGTCGTCCTCCGACCCCCAGACCGCGCGCCCGTGGCGGCCGAGCAGTTCGCCGGGCTCCCAGCCGAACATGGCTTCAAAGCGCGGGTTCGCCTGCGCGAAGTGGCGGTCTCGGGTGAGCGCAATGCCGATCGAGGCATGGCGCAAGATCGCTTCATGCTCCAGCCGCACGCGCTGCACGTCCGTCACATCGCGACCGTTGACGACCAGGTAGTCGCGGCCATCCATCGAGAAACGCCCGGCCGACATCATGAACGTCAGCACGCGGCCGGACTTGTGGACGCACTTCGCCTCCATCTCGCCCGGCCCGCCGGGCGCGTCGATCATCCCGAGCATGCGCACGCGATCGGCCGGGTCGAACCAGATGCCCAGCGCCTGGGAACTCTTGCCCACCACCTCTTCCGGGGTGTAGCCGAACATGCGCGTGAAGCTCCGGTTCACCAGCACGTAGGTGCCGGTCCGCATGTCGCTCAGGGTGATGTAGTCGGGACTCGTGGCAAACAGGTGCGACAGCATGGCCTGCGAGCGGCGCAGCGCGGCTTCGGCATCCACTCGCGCGGTGATGTCGTGGTAGAGCATCAGGACCGCAGGACCGTCGGGCGCGTTCACCCGCGCGCCGTCGGCCTGCACCGTCAGACGGCGGCCATCGAGCGCCTCGAGCCGGATCTCCGCCACCCCCACCGACTTGCCGTTCGACTCGCGTGCGAGCGCCTGCTGCTGGTCGCGCAAGCTGCCACGCGCCTCCTCGGGATACAGCAGGGCCAGGTCGAAGCCCACCATCTCTCTGTCCGAATGGAAGCCGAACAGGCGCGCCGCGGACTCGTTGGCCTGCATCGTGAGGCCATCGCGATGCAGCACCAGCGGCGTGGGCGACAGCGCAAACAGTTCGCGGTAGCGGCTCTCGCTGGCAGCGAGCGCTTCATGGGCGCGGATCTTCGACGTCACATCCCGCCCGACGCCCCAGTAGCCATCGAAGCGCCCATGCTCATCAAATCGCGGGCGGCCACTCAAGAAGACGTGCAGCGCCTCGCCGGTTGCATCGGGCAGGCGAACGCTCAGGTCCGCGAACGGGCGCCGCGCCTGCAAGACGGCGCGGTGCCGGCTTCGGCTGCCTTCGCTCATGTTCAGCACGTCCCACGGGTATCTACCAAGGTACTCGTCCGGTAAACCTGTCTGGCTGTTGGGCGTGTGATTCGTGATCCGGGAGAAACGCAGGTCGGCATCCAGCTCCCAGTACCAGTCGGCAGCGATGCGCAACAGGTTGCTGAAGCGATGCTCACGCTCCTCGGCCTCGGCCAGTGCGCGGTTGACCATGCGCGACATGAGCGAGCCGGCCACCACCGCGGTCGCCAGCATCAACCCATGCAGCATGACATTGAGGAGCTTCGGGTTGCGCGCCACCGCCGCGGCACCGGGCAAGCGGCCCATGCTTTCGACCCAGGCCAGCACGACCACAGCGGCGGCGCAGGCCAGCGCCAGCACGGTACCCGCACGCCGGCTCGTCAGCACCGTGACCAGGCACACCAGCAAGCCGAAGAACCCGAGGCCGAGGTTGTGGATGCCTTCGCCGATGCCGACCGAGATCAGCGTGACCATCGCCACCCCGCTCCAGCCCACCACCATCACGACCATGCCGAACGACGCATGGCTCAACAAGCGCACGGAAATGGCGAAGCCCATGGCCAGCAGCAAGCAGCCCGCAACGAGCACGGTGCGCATGCCGGGCTCCAGCGGCAATGGCATCAGCCCGTACAAGGGCACGCCCACGAGGGAAATGGCGAAGCCCAGCACGAAGAACATCTTCGCAATGGTTTTGTTCAACCCCAGCCGCGAGGCTTCCGCCAGCGCCGGCGCCTGCAATGAATCTCGAAATGCGGTCATGCGATGCCTGGCATTCCAATCTGAAACAGCAGTGTGGCGTTGCGGACGCCAGCCGTGGTGGCACCTCTTGCCAAGTTCAGCCCGAACGTGCGGCGTTTAACGCAGTCCGTGTGTGTTCGGCCACCCGCCTGGCGGCCTCGGCAAACTCCGGGCCTGAAGACGCGTACAGAACGGCGCGAGACGAATTGACGATGATCGGTGCGCCGGGCCGCCAGCCTGCACGCACCGTGGCCTGCGCATCCCCGCCTTGTGCGCCGATGCCCGGAATGAGCAGCGGCAGGGTGGGCGCCAACTCACGCACCCGGGCGATCTCCCCCGGGAAGGTGGCGCCGACCACGAGGCCGAGCTGCCCGGTGCGATTCCATTCACCCTGCGCCAGCCGGGCGACGTGTTCATACAGCAGCCCGCCGCCGCAAAGCGCCTGCGCCTGCAGGTCGGAGCCGCCAGGGTTGGAGGTGCGGCACAGCAGAATCAGCCCGCGATCGGTGTAGCGAAGCCAGGGCTCGAGGGAGTCCAGGCCCATGAACGGCGACAGCGTGACCGCATCGGCCTGGTAGCGCTCGAACGCCTCGCGCGCGTACTGCTCGGCCGTGCTGCCGATGTCGCCCCGCTTGGCATCCAGAATGATCGGCACCTGCGGCGCGACGCGCTTGATGTGCGCCATCAGGCGCTCCAACTGGTCTTCGGCGCGGTTGGCCGCGAAGTAAGCGATCTGCGGCTTGAACGCGGCGACGAGGTCTTTGGTGGCGTCCACGATGGCCGCGCAAAATGCGTAGATGCGGCCCGGGTCGCCCCGCCACGCCTCCGGGAACTTGCCCGGCTCAGGATCGAGCCCCACGCACAGCATCGAATCGTTGGCGCGCTGCGCGTGGGCCAGCTGGTCGGTGAATTTCATCGTGCGTCCTCCGGATGCGGGGTCAACCCGCGCAGGCGGGGAAAAGCGCGTGGGCCGCCTGAGCGTTTTGCCGCCAGAGACGGCGCGAGGGGTGGCGCCTCCCGCGAGCCGGCGAATGGACAGCGACTCGCATCATCCGTGCCTCAGCCGATGCGCTTGGCCAGATCCGCGCCGAGCCCGGTGTAGCTGCCCGGCGTCATGGCGAGAAGGCGCTCTTGCTCGGCCGGGGGGATTTCCAGCGTGCGGATGAAGCGGTGGATGTCGTCGCGCGTGATCGACTTGCCGCGCGTCAGCTCCTTCAGGCGTTCATAGGGATTGGGCAGCTTGTAGCGGCGCATCACCGTCTGGATGGGCTCGGCCAGCACTTCCCAGGCGTTGTCCAGGTCGGAAGCGAGCACGGCTTCATTCACCTCCAGCTTGCCCAGCCCGCGCAACAGGCTGTCATAACCCAGCAAGGCATAACCCAGGGCCACACCCATGTTGCGCAGCACCGTGCTGTCGGTCAGGTCGCGCTGGAAGCGCGAGATGGGCAGTTTCTGGCTCAAGTGGGTGAGCAAGGCACTGGCCAGGCCGAAATTGCCTTCGGCGTTCTCGAAATCGATCGGGTTGACCTTGTGCGGCATCGTCGACGAGCCGATCTCGCCCGCCTTGGTGCGCTGCTTGAAGTAGCCCAGGCTGATGTAGCCCCAGGCGTCGCGCGACCAGTCGATCAGGATCGTGTTCACCCGGGTGACCGCATCGAACAGCTCGGCCATGTAGTCGTGCGGCTCGATCTGGATGGTGTAGGGATTGAAGCTCAGGCCCAGCTGGTTTTCGATCACGCTGCGGCTGAAGGCTTCCCAATCCTGCTCGGGGTAGGCAGAGAGGTGGGCGTTGTAGTTGCCGACCGCGCCGTTCATCTTGGCCAGCAGCTTGACATCGGCGATGCGGGCGCGGGCATTGGCCAGGCGGGCCACCACGTTGGCGATCTCCTTGCCGACCGTGGTCGGCGAGGCGGGCTGGCCGTGCGTGCGGCTGAGCATGGGG
>CAZBOF010000115.1:0-12176 GCA_964493285.1 uncultured Rhizobacter sp.
CGTCAACGGCCCCGGTGAGTCCAAGCACGCCAATATCGGCATCAGCTTGCCCGGCAATGGCGAGGCCCCGGCCGCCCCGGTTTTCATTGATGGCGAAAAGGCGCTCACGCTTCGGGGGCCCGCCATTGCGCAGGAGTTCCAGGTGCTGGTCGAGCGCTACATCGAGACGCGTTATGGCGGCGCGGCAACGGCTGCACCGCCCACCCACTCAGACGCGGCGGCCTGACGCCGCCATGTACCGACAGACTGTGCCCGCCATGCCGGCGAGGCATCTCAACGCATTCTTCCGCAATGGCTGACAACAACATCGTACCGCTTCAGGCCGTGAAGGGCATGAACGACATCCTGCCGCCGGAGTCGGCCCGCTGGGTTTGGCTGGAAGACAAGCTCCGCTCGTTGATGGTTCGGTATGGCTACGCCAACATCCGCACGCCCATCGTCGAGCCCACGGCGCTTTTCGTTCGAGGGCTGGGTGAGGTGACCGACATTGTCGAAAAGGAGATGTACTCCTTCGAAGATTCGATGAACGGCGACAAGCTGACATTGCGCCCAGAGGCCACCGCGGGGGTGGTGCGCGCGGTCGCGGAACATTCATTGCTGCACGATGGCGGCAAGCGGCTGTACTACATCGGCCCGATGTTCCGGCATGAGCGTCCGCAAAAGGGCCGCTACAGGCAATTCCATCAAGTGGGCGCCGAGGCGATCGGTTTTGCGGGCCCGGATGTGGACGCGGAGTTGATTCTTCTTTGTCGAGCCCTCTGGCGGGAGCTGGGCTTGGTGGAAGGTCGCGACATCCGGTTGGAACTCAATTCGTTGGGGCAGCCCGACGAGCGCCAAGCGCATCGACAAGCGCTGGTCGCGCACTTCGAGGCCCATGCAGATCTGCTGGACGAAGACGCTCGCCGCCGCCTGCACAGCAACCCGCTGCGAATTCTCGACACCAAGAACCCGGCCATGCAAGCGGTCGTCGAGGCGGCGCCGAAGCTGACGGATTTTCTCGGTGAGGCTTCGCTGGCACATCTCCAAGCGGTACGCGACGTGCTAGATGCCGTGGGCCTGGCGTATCGCATCAATCCGAGGCTGGTGCGCGGCATGGACTACTACAACCTCACGGTGTTCGAATGGGTGACTGAACGATTGGGGTCGCAAGGCACAGTGTGCGGCGGTGGCCGGTACGACCGTCTCATCGAACAGCTCGGCGGCAAGAGTGCGCCCGCCGTGGGTTGGGGGTTGGGCATGGAGCGCTTGCTGCTGCTGCTCAGCGAGGTGGCTGTCCAAGCACCGGCCGCGGTGCCCGATGTCTACGCCGTTTTGCCTGGCACGCATCGGCTTCCGACGGCGATGCGGGCCATCGAGGCCTTGCGTGCCGCAGGGGTGGCCGTGCTCATGCATGCGGGCGGACACAGCGTGAAAACCCAGTTCAAACGCGCGGATGCCAGCGGGGCGCGGTTCGCACTCATCTTTGGTGAAGATGAACTATCGAGGGGCGAAGTCGCTCTGAAATCGCTCCGCGATCCGGCGGTTCCACAGCGTGCCCTGCCTCTCGAAGACGTCGGCAGCTGGGCGGCACAGTTGCTCAACGCATAATCCTCCATTCGTCTGAAGAACCCTACAGCCATGGCCACCCATCTCGATCTTGACGAGCAAGAACAGCTCGACCAACTGAAGGCTTTCTGGAAAAGCTACGGCAGTCTCATCACCTGGGTGCTGATCATCGCCCTCGCCGGATACGGCGGCTGGACCTTCTGGGGCAATTGGCAGCGTGAGAACAGCGCAAAGGCGGGCGCATTGTTCGATGAACTCGATCGCGCAGCTGAAGCCGGCGACCTCGACAAAACCGCCCGTGTTTTCGCCGACATGAAGGAGCGCTATCCCAAGACGGCCTATGCGCAGCAGGCTGCTTTGCTGGCTGCGAAGGTTCAGTTGGACAAGGGGCAGGCCGATGCGGCGCGTGAGTCGCTTGCATGGGCCAGCCAGAATGCGACGGAGAACGAATACAAGACCATCGCCCGCTTGCGCCTGGCAGGTGTTTTGCTGGATCAGAAGCAATATGACGAAGCGCTGACCCAGCTCGCCGGCGCCAACGCCAAGGAGTTTGCCGCGCTGGTCGCTGATCGCCGTGGTGATGTGCTCATGGCGCAAGGCAAGGCCGATGAAGCGAAAGCGGCGTACCAGCAGGCCTGGAAGGACATGGATCCGACGATGGAGTACCGCCAGCTCGTTGAAGCGAAATTGACGTCGTTGGGCGCACCGCCTGACGCGGGAGCGGCTCGATGAGATGGAACGCGAGGGTCATGGCGGGCGCAGTGGCCTGCAGCGTGGCTGTGCTGGTGGGCTGCGGCACCAAGAAGCCTGACCCCACGCCGCTGGAGCCGTTGACGCCGAAGGCGAGCGTGCGCCAGGTGTGGAAGCAGAACATCGGTGGTGTGACGTACCCGCTGTCGGTGGCTTCGCCGGGCAACGCGTTCGTTGTCGCGGATGACCGCGGTACCGTGATGGCGCTGCAAGCGGATTCCGGCCAAGAAATTTGGCGTACCCAGATCAATGCCCGGATCAGCGCAGGTGTTGGCAGCGACGGGCGTTTCGCCAGTGTCGTGACGACGGAGAACGATCTGGTCACGGTCGAGGGCGGCAACGTCCTTTGGCGCGCCAAGCTGCCGTCGCGCGTGGTCACGGCACCGCTGGTGGCGGGTGAACGCGTTTTCGTGCTGTGCGTGGATCGCACGGTGCATGCGTTTGATGCGATCGACGGACGCAAGCTGTGGTCCTACCAGCGCCCCAGTGAGGCGCTGTCGCTGTCGCAGCCGGGCGTGCTCGTGCCCTTTAAGGACACCTTGCTGGCAGGTCTCGGAGCCAAGCTTGCCGGCATCGACCCGTTGCACGGAACCCTGCGGTGGGATGCGACCGTGGCTTCGCCACGAGGCACCAATGAGGTCGAGCGGCTGGCGGATCTCGTGGCGCCTGTGGCCCGCGAAGGCGATGTGGTGTGCGTGAGGGCGTTCCAGTCTGCGGTGGCATGCATCGATGCGGAGCGCGCTGCGCCGAGGTGGGCACGCAATGCCACGGGGTTGGCTGGCATTGCGGCCAATTCCGGCGTCGTCCTCGGCCTGGACGGCTCCGACCGCCTCACGGCCTGGCGCTTCGCCGACGGCAATGTGGCGTGGACGAACGAGAAATACCTTTTCCGCGGCTTATCAGCGCCGGCCACCTTGGGGCAGGCATTCGTCGTCGGCGATGGCGAAGGTGTCGTGCATTGGTTGGCGTCGGACACCGGCGAGGCGCTGCTGCGCCAGTCGACCGACCGCAGCCCGATCAGGGTGACGCCAGCCGTTTCCGGCTCCACGCTTCTGGCTGTGACGCGCGAAGGCGGCTTGTTCGCTTTCCGTGCGCAGTAGCGGGTCCGGCGCGTCATGAAACCCGTCATCGCGGTGGTTGGCCGCCCCAATGTGGGCAAATCCACGTTGTTCAACCGGATGACGAAGAGCCGAGACGCCATCGTCGCTGACTTCTCAGGCCTGACGCGCGATCGCCACTACGGCAATGGGCGCCTCGGTGATCGCGAGTTCATCGTCGTTGATACCGGTGGGTTCGAGCCCGACAGCTCCAGCGGGATCGTCAAAGAGATGGCGAAACAGACCCGCCAGGCGGTTGCCGAGGCCGATGCGGTGATCTTCGTCGTCGATATTCGCACCGGGGTGTCTGCGCAAGACCATGACATTGCCCGGTACCTGCGTTCTGCCAACAAGCGCGTTTTCATTGCCGCGAACAAGGCCGAAGGCATGGTCGACTCACCCCTGCTGGGCGAGCTTTATGAGCTTGGGATGGGGGAGCCGCATCCGATTTCATCTGCGCATGGCCAGGGAATTCGCAGTCTCCTCGATGCTGTCCTGGCGGACTTTCACGTCGCCGATGAGGTGGGTGACGAAGCAGGGGAAGAGGATGCTCCGATTCGCCTGGCCGTTGCAGGGCGCCCGAACGTGGGCAAGTCGACGCTCATCAATACCTGGCTGGGAGAGGAGCGCCTCGTGGCCTACGACCAGCCGGGGACCACGCGCGACGCCATCAGCGTTCCTCTCGAGCGCAATGGTCAGAAGTTCGAACTCATCGACACCGCGGGCTTGCGTCGGAAGGGCAAGGTGTTCGAGGCCGTAGAGAAGTTTTCCGTCATCAAGACACTGCAGGCCATTGCCGATGCCAATGTGGTATTGCTGCTGCTCGACGCCACGCAAGGCGTGACCGACCAAGATGCGCACATTGCGGGCTACATCCTCGAAAGCGGGCGGGCGGTGGTGATTGCCGTCAACAAGTGGGATGCGGTTGACGACTATCAGCGCGAGGTGCTCGCACGCTCAATTGCCCAGCGGTTGGCGTTTCTGCAATTTGCGCAGGTGTTGCGCATCTCCGCCTTGAAGCGGCAGGGGCTGGGGCCGCTGTGGAAGAGCATCTCCGATGCGCAGGCCTCCGCGACGCGCAAGATGAGCACGCCCGTGCTGACACGTTTGGTTCAAGAGGCCGTGGAGTACCAAATGCCCAAACGCGCGGGAGCTTTCCGCCCCAAATTGCGTTATGCGCACCAAGGTGGGATGAATCCTCCCGTCATCGTCATCCATGGCAATTCGCTGGATCACGTCACGGAGGCTTATAAGCGCTTCCTCGAAAGTCGTTTTCGGGAACATTTCAAACTGACGGGAACTCCACTGCGGATTGAGATGCGCTCGTCTAAAAATCCCTTCGCGGGCAAAGACTAAGTGCATTGCACGCCCATCCCTGGGAGCGTACAGCCCTGTGTTAACGTGACAGCCTCATTCACTTTCCATCACGGAGCATATCGTGAGCAATAAAGGGCAGCTTCTACAAGACCCGTTTCTGAACCTGCTTCGTAAAGAGCACGTTCCGGTGTCCATCTACCTCGTGAACGGCATCAAACTGCAAGGCCACATCGAATCCTTCGACCAGTATGTGGTGCTCCTTCGCAATACCGTGACTCAGATGGTTTACAAGCATGCCATCTCTACCGTGGTGCCCGGCCGCGCGGTGAATTTCCACGCCGCCGACGCGCCGGAGCAGAGCTGAAATCACGTCGGCTTTCGCCGAGGCGGCGACAACCTTGACGCCCACGGCCACTCACCCCCTGGTGTCGGACGCGCTGCCCCGTGCCATCCTGGTCGGCGTCGATTTCGGCAGCCGAGCCCAGCATTTCGACCCCAGCCTCGACGAATTGGCCTTGCTGGCGCGATCCGCAGGCGACGAACCTGTGGCGCGCGTGATCGCCAAACGCAAGGCGCCGGATCCGGCATTGTTCGTCGGTTCGGGCAAGGCGGACGAGATCAAGGCGCTGGTCCTTGGACATCAGGCCGAAGCCGTGCTGTTCGATCAGGCGTTGTCTCCCGCGCAGCAGCGCAATCTCGAAGGGCATCTCGGGGTGGCCGTTGCCGACCGCACGATGCTCATCCTCGAAATATTCGCGGCGCGCGCACAGAGTCATGAAGGGAAGCTGCAAGTCGAACTGGCCCGGCTTCAATACCTCTCGACGCGGCTGGTGCGCCGGTGGAGTCACTTGGAGCGTCAGCGTGGCGGCATTGGCGCGCGCGGCGGGCCGGGCGAGGCCCAGATCGAGTTGGATCGCCGCATGATTGGCGAGCGCATCAAATCGGTCAAGGAGCGTCTCGTTCGAGTGAAGCGCCAGCGGGGCACGCAGCGGCGCTCTCGCCAACGCAGCGGTACGTTTCGGGTTTCACTGGTCGGCTACACCAACGCTGGCAAGTCGACACTCTTCAATGCGCTGGTCAAAGCGCGCGCTTTTGCTGCCGACCAGCTGTTTGCGACGCTGGACACTACGACGCGTCAGCTCTATCTCGAAGAGGCGGGGCAATCCGTTTCGCTGTCCGACACCGTGGGCTTCATTCGTGATCTTCCGCACAAGCTGGTCGAGGCGTTCGAGGCGACATTGCAAGAGGCCACCGACGCCGACCTGCTGATGCACGTCGTCGATGCGGCCAGCCCGTTTCTTGACGAGCAGGTGAGTGAAGTTGAACGCGTGTTGCGTGAAATCGGTGCCGAGGACATTCCGCAAATCCTTGTCTACAACAAGCTCGATAATTTGCCGGAAGCGCGTCAACCGAGATTCGTGAGCGATGTGCTTGAAATTCAGGGGGGTGCACGCATTCCGCGCGTTTTCGTGAGCGCACTGCACGGCACGGGCTTGCCGGAACTGCGCAAGCTGATTGCACAAGCAAGCATGCAGGCGAACCCTCGCTTGAACGATGGCAAGGCGCCTTCATCTGTGCGGTTGCCGGACGATTCGAGCGACGAGCTTTCTTACTAGCCAAGATCCATAGAGACAGACCACACGCCATGACCATGAGATCCATTCCCTCAAGGCCGCCACATCACTTTCCCACACGGCTCAGGCATGTGGCCGCCGCCGCGGCTGCGTTGATCGGCGGCTTGAGTTCGTCGTTGTATCGCCGCTTCGGCAAGGCGCCTTCGCTGGTTTTGAACAATGGGCGCGGCGACGGCCCGCCCGATCTGGACGAACTCTGGCGCGATTTCAACCGCAAGCTCAGCGGGCTGTTCGGTGGCAAGGGCGGGGGGGGCAACGGCAACATGCGCTCCGAAGGCCCCGGCGGTGGTGGCGGCAACCCGAACTTTCAGCCGGACATGAAAAGCGCGGGTATCGGCGTCGGCTTGATCGCCGGCGTGGTTGCGCTGATCTGGGTGGGAAGCGGCCTGTTCATCGTTCAGGAAGGCCAGCAGGCGGTTGTCACGTCGTTCGGCAAGTACAGCTACACCGTGGATGCCGGCATCAACTGGCGCTTTCCGTATCCGTTCCAGGCCAATGAGGTGGTGTCTGTCACCCAGTTGCGCTCGGTCGAGGTGGGGCGCAGCACCGTGGCTCAGGTGACGGGTTTGCGTGAGTCATCGATGCTCACCCAGGACGAGAACATCGTCGACATCCGGTTTTCCGTTCAGTATCGATTGAAGGATGCCCGAGCCTATTTGTTCGAAAACCGCAGCCCCGATGAGGCCGTCACGCAGGCTGCCGAATCCGCCGTGCGGGAAATCGTCGGGCGCAGCATCATGGACTCGGTCCTCTATGAGCAACGCGACGTGATCGCCTCGGAACTCGTCAAGTCCATCCAGACTCAACTGGACCGCCTCAACACCGGCATCCTTGTCGTGAACGTGAACGTTGGCAGCGTCCAGGCCCCAGAACAGGTTCAGGCGGCGTTCGATGATGCATTCCGTGCCACGGCAGACCGCGAGAAGGCCAAGAATGAAGGGCAGGCTTACGCGAATGACGTGATCCCGAAGGCGCAAGGTGGCGCCGCGCGCTTGCGCGAAGAAGCCCAGGCCTACAAGGCGAGGGTGGTTGCCACGGCCGAAGGTGATGCGCAACGCTTCACGCAGGTGTTGGCGGAGTACCAAAAGTCACCTGGGGTGACACGCGATCGCTTGTACATCGACGCGATGCAGCAGGTGTATGCCAATGTGAGCAAGGTCATGATCGACAGCCGTGCAAATTCCAACCTCCTCTACCTTCCGCTCGACAAATTGATTCAGCAAGGCGCCCTCCCGGTGCAGTCGAATCTCGCCGCCCCCACAACGGCCGCCACCCCCGACGCCAATGCCGCAAGTGCGGCAATCCTTGACCCCCGATCACGCGACGGCCAACGCAGCCGTGAACGCGAATCGCGCTGAGAGAGAAAAATGAATCGACTCGGGTTTTACATCGCCGGTGCGGTCATCGTCTTGATGATCCTCTACTCCACGCTGTTCATCGTCGACCAGCGGCAGTTCGCCGTCATTTATGCATTGGGCCAGATCAAGGAGGTGATCGCGGAGCCCGGCTTGAAGACCAAGCTGCCACCGCCGTTTCAGAATGTCGTCATGCTCGATCGTCGGATCCAGACGCTCGACAGCCCCGAGACCCGCCCGATCTTCACTGCAGAGAAGAAGAGTCTGGTGATCGATTGGCTGATCAAGTGGCGCGTCACGGAGCCTCGCCAGTTCATTCGCAACAACGGCGTGGACATGCGCAATGTCGAAAGCCGCCTGAGTCCGATCGTCCAGGCGGCGTTCAACGAAGAAGTGACCAAGCGCACCGTGCAGGCCGTGCTAGCCACGGATCGTGATGGCGTCATGAATGGCGTGCGTGCCCGTCTGGCCGATGAAGCGAATGCCTTCGGTATCGAGATCGTCGACGTACGCATCAAGCGGGTTGACTTCTCGGCCAACATCACCGGCTCCGTGTATGCACGAATGGAATCCGAGCGCAAGCGTGTGGCAAACCAGCTGCGTTCGACGGGTGCCGCAGAGTCGGAAACCATCCGTGCTGACGCTGACCGCCAGCGCGACGTCATTCTTGCCGAGGCGTACCGAGATGCACAGAAGGTGATGGGTGAGGGCGATGCGCGAGCCTCTACGCTCTATGCCGAGGCATTCAATCGCGATCCGCAGTTCGCCAAGTTCTATCGGAGCCTGGATGCCTATCGCGCCAGCTTCCGCAGCAAGAACGACGTGATGGTGATCGATCCGTCGAGTGAGTTCTTCCGCACGATGCGCGGCGAGGCCGGCGCACCTCGGCGATAAGCGGGGCAAGAGGAGTGGGCGATCTGCTCCTGGGCGCACTGGCGCTTACGCTGATCCTTGAAGGCCTGCTGCCCTTCCTGAGCCCGGCCAGCTGGCGCAAGGCGTTCGAGCGCGCCTTGCAGCTCAGCGACGGGCAGATCCGTTTCATCGGGTTATGCAGCCTGGGCGCCGGCATCGTTCTGCTGCTGATCTGGCATTGAAGGCGGGCACGGCAGAGACAGGCCGGTACAATCTCTTTTTTAATCCCTGGCTATTTCACATGTCGTCTGCTTGGCTGCTGCCCGAGCACATCGCTGATGTCCTGCCTGCGCAGGCGCGGCGCATTGAAGAACTTCGGCGCGATCTGCTTGATGGGGCTCGGAGCTACGGCTTCGAACTCGTGATGCCTCCGCTACTGGAGCATCTGGAGTCCCTGCTCTCCGGCGCAGGAGGCGAGTTGGATTTGCGCACCTTCAAGCTGGTGGATCAGTTGAGCGGGCGCACCTTGGGCGTGCGCGCAGATACCACGTCGCAGGTCGCACGCATCGATGCTCATCTGTTGAACCGCGATGGGGTCGCGCGTCTGTGCTACTGCGGTCCCGTGCTGCACACGCGCCCAGATGGCCTGCGGGGCACCCGTGAACCGCTGCAGTTCGGGGCCGAGATTTATGGACACCCCGGGCTCGAGGCCGACCTCGAAGTACAGCAGCTCGCGCTGGATGGCCTGCTGCGCGCCGGTGTGTCCCAAGTCATGCTGGACCTGGGAGACGCACGCATCGTGCGGGGCGTGCTGTCTGGTGTCCCACTCGATGCCGCGGCGTTGGGCGCGATCTACGTTGCGTTGGCCGCCAAAGACCAGGCAGCGGTCGAAGCGCTTTCTTCGACACTCCCGCCGGCCGCACGCCAAGGACTTTCGGCCCTGTTGCGTCTGTACGGTGGAGACGAGGTGCTCGAGGCGGCCCGTCAAGAATTGCCGAAGCATTCGCTGATCACGGCTGCGCTGGATGACCTGGCGTGGCTCGCGCGGCACCTGAATCAAAGCCATCCCGATGTGCGCATCGGTTTCGATCTCGCGGACCTGAGCGGCTACACGTACTACAGTGGCGCGCGTTTCGCGGTGTATGCGGCGGGTGCCAGCGACGTGATCGTGCGGGGCGGACGCTACGACGAGGTCGGTGCCGTGTTCGGCCGGAATCGCCCGGCCGCAGGTTTCAGCATGGATCTGAAGCAACTTGTGCTGCTGACGCCGCATCGCATCTTGCCGCCGGCGATCCGCGCGCCCTGGCGCGAAGATGCCAGCTTGCGAGCGGCCGTGCGGGAGCTGCGAGCGTCTGGCGAATCGGTGGTTTGTGTCTTGCCCGGGCATGAGCACGAGGGCGAAGAGTTCACTTGCGATCGCGAACTGGCGCTCGTCAACGGCAAATGGGTCGTGCGCGCGCTCTGAGCGCATGCATGACCTTCAAGCATTCACGTAACGGAATTGATCAATGCAACAAAAGCGTAGCGGCCACAACGTGGTTGTCGTCGGAACCCAGTGGGGTGACGAAGGCAAGGGCAAGGTGGTGGACTGGCTGACAGACCACGCACAGGCCGTGGTGCGATTCCAAGGCGGCCACAACGCGGGCCACACTCTCGTGATTGCCGGCGTGAAAACCGCGTTGCAGCTGATTCCCTCGGGCATCATGCGCGAGGGCGTTGCCTGCTACATCGGGAATGGCGTTGTGGTCGATCCGTCGCATTTGCTGAGTGAGATCGAGCGCCTGGAGGCCATTGGCGTGGAGGTGCGTTCTCGTCTCTTCATCAGTGAGTCGTGCCCGCTGATCCTGCCGTTCCATGCCGAGGTCGACAAAGCCCGGGAGGCCCTGCGCGAAACCAGTGGTGCGGGCAAGATCGGCACCACGGGCAAGGGGATCGGACCGGCCTACGAAGACAAGGTGGCGCGCCGGGCCTTGCGCATGCAGGACCTGAAGCACCCGGAGCGCTTTGCGAAGAAGCTGCGCGAGTTGCTTGATCTGCACAACTTCTCGCTGTCTGGCTACTTGAAGGCGAAGCCGCTGGAGTTTCAGCCGCTCTACGATCACGCAATGAAGGTCGCCGAGCAACTCAAGCCCATGCTGGCCGATGTCGGCTACATGCTTCACACCGCGCATCGCCAAGGCGCCAATCTCTTGTTCGAGGGCGCGCAAGGCACGTTGCTCGATATCGACCATGGCACCTATCCGTACGTGACATCCAGCAATTGCGTTGCCGGCAATGCATCGGCGGGCGCCGGTGTGGGGCCTGACCTGTTGCATTACATCCTGGGCATCACCAAGGCCTACACCACGCGTGTGGGCAGCGGGCCATTCCCCACGGAGCTGGACATGGATGATCCGGGCAGCGTGGGCCATCACCTCTCCAATGTCGGACAGGAGCGTGGCACGGTCACGGGACGCCCGCGGCGATGCGGCTGGCTGGATGCCG
Source organism: uncultured Rhizobacter sp. (assembly GCA_964493285.1). Taxonomy (GTDB): domain Bacteria; phylum Pseudomonadota; class Gammaproteobacteria; order Burkholderiales; family Burkholderiaceae_C; genus Rhizobacter. Next base: position 11,035 of record CAZBOF010000115.1, read on the forward strand.
CATTGCTCAAGCGCTCCATCATCATCAACGGGATCTCGGGCCTGTGCATCACGAAGTTGGATGTGCTGGACGGCTTGCCGGAGATCAAGGTTTGCGTGGGTTACGAACTGGAAGGCCGCCGCATCGACATCCTGCCGCTCGATGCAGACGAGATTGCGGCGTGCGTGCCGATCTACGACACCTTTCCCGGTTGGGCGGAGAAGACAGCCGGCATCACCTCGTGGGATCAGCTCCCGTTGAACGCACGCCGTTATCTGGAGCGCGTGCAAGAGTTCATCGGTGCGCCCATCGACATGGTCTCGACGGGGCCCGATCGCGACGAGACGATCCTGCTCCGCCATCCCTACCAAACTTAGGCATACGCCAAGGAGTGTCCATGCTGACCGATGACGGCAAGCATCTCTACGTCTCGTGGGATGAATATCACATGCTGATCGAGCGGCTGGCGCTCAAGATCGATGCATCGGGCTGGGAGTTCGATCAAATCCTGTGCCTGGCGCGAGGCGGCATGCGGCCTGGCGATGTTCTTTCGCGGGTGTTCGACAAGCCGCTGGGGATCATGGCCACCAGTTCCTATCGTGCCGAGGCCGGAACCATCCAGGGGCGCCTTGACATGGCCAAGTACATCACTTTGCCCAAGGGAGAACTGGCCGGGCGGGTGTTGCTGGTCGACGATCTGGCGGATTCTGGCGTCACGCTGAGGGCGGTGGTCGATCGTTTGCGCAGCATGCCGTCGATCGCCGAACTGCGATCTGCGGTGATCTGGACCAAGGGGGTGTCGAGCTACACGCCTGACTACTACGTCGAGTTGCTGCCCACGAGTCCGTGGATCCATCAGCCGTTCGAGGAGTACGACGAGTTGCGTCCCGCCGGCTTGGCCAAGAAGTTTGCCATCTGAGTCATCTCGGCGGTTGGGCGACTGCGCATGGCGCGCGCTGCCGCGATGCCATGCGCCCACGACATCGCGCGCACGGACGTGTTCATCGCGCGGCGCTTTCCCCTCTTTTCGGAAACGAAAAAGCCAGCTTGCGCTGGCTTCGTTTTATATTGGTGCCCAGGAGAGGACTCGAACCTCCACGGAGTTACCCGCTAGTACCTGAAACTAGTGCGTCTACCAATTCCGCCACCTGGGCATTTCAGGA
>CAZBOF010000116.1:0-12164 GCA_964493285.1 uncultured Rhizobacter sp.
GGATTGGGAGCCATCTTCCTAGAAATCATTGGTCCGAAGAAACCGGGCAGGTCACTTCACCTACGACGCCAACGGCAACCGCACTCAGGCCACCATCGGCGGCACCCCGGCCAACTACACCATCGCAGCCACCAGCAACCGGCTCAACAGCATCGGCAGCCGGACCTTCACCTACGACCCGGCGGGCAACACGACCGGCGACAGCGCTAACTACAACGCCACCTACGACGCGATGGGCCGGCTGGCGCCCCTGACGAAGGCCAGCGTTACCACCACCTACACCTACGACGCGCTGGGGAGAAGGGTGCGCAAGCACAACCCCAGCGGCACGGCCGCCACGGTGCTCTTCGCGTACGACCAGGACGGGCAGTTGCTGGGGGAATACAACCACCAAGGCACCCCGATCCGCGAGTACGTGTGGCTGGGCAACATCCCGGTGGCGGTGTTCGTGAACGACCCGGCGAACCCGACAGGCCAGCCGCTGCAGTACTACGTGCACACCGACCACCTGAACACGCCGCGCGTGGTGCTGGACAAGGCCGACAACCTGCGCTGGCGCTGGGTGGCCGAGCCGTTCGGGGTGACTGCGGCGGAAACCAACCCGGCGGGGCAAGGCGCCTTCACATTCAACCTCAGGTTCCCGGGGCAGTACTTCGACCAGGAGTCCGGGCTGCATTACAACTACTTCCGCGATTACGATGCCTCCACGGGGCGGTATGTGCAATCCGATCCGATCGGGCTCGACGGGGGAGCATGTCGCCCTACACCTATGGCGACAACGCGCCGACAATGAAAACCGACCCGCTTGGGCTGTTTACTTCGAGTACCCACAATGAGATCTCGACGACTGCGATTGCAATCGCTGGAAGCCCTTGCCCGAACTTGCCAGCCGCTGTAGCCAATGCAGATTGGCTCCCTGGAAGCCAATTGCCGAAGAATGCTCATTGGCATGCCATGCGTGATGGAACGAATCCCAGTGCAACCGTTGCCTCAGCGAAAAGAGACTTCAAAGACTTTGTCGAGAACCAATGGAAGATGTGCACTTGTGACGGTCTCGCACGGGCCTTGCATGCAGTCCAAGACTCGTATGCCCGTGGACATGCAAACTTCCAGCCCTGGAGTGGTGGGCTTCCATCAGTAGGCCACGTTCATGCTGACGCTTACCCATCAAAGGATGAGCGTAAGGCCGCTGTTGATGCATCCGTAAATCTGATTCGCAGCTATCGCAAGGACTGCAACAACCAATGTCCAAGATGATGAATTCAATCCGCTGGCGTGTGGCAATGGCAATTGGGCTGTATATCGGGCTTGTCGCGATCGCGGCCCTTGCCTTTTCTTGGCTGCGGCAGGGTGTTCCAGACGGTTCACCGATGCGATATATCTATGCGGTATGCGGCCCAGCACTTTCGCTTTTCACTCATATGAGCTACAGCTTGTTTGCTCTTCAAAGTGCCTTGCTAATTTCGTGGCTGCTGCTCGGTGCGGTGCGAGCAAAGCTTCAGCTTATTGCAGCCGCTGCCTTCGTCATCAGCTGGCTCGGGATAGGCTGGTATATGCACGATCTGTTCTGAGCTATAAGCCCTGCGTCTTGAAGAAGGCCTTGCCCTTGTCGTCGCCGCAGACAAATCGATAGGCTGCTTGGGCGGCTCAGGCTGCGCCCTCAAACAATCCGATTGATGATCATTTCAACACTGAAGTTGGTCATGACAAATTGGCTCAATTGCAGCCGAACGCGGTGCCGCGCTCGGCTGCGCAGCGTTGATTCCCACATTCCATGATTTGCGCAGATCCAGCGTCGTTTTGCTTCGTTCCCTGTCGAAGAGGCGGCTGAAACACTGAAGGCTTTCTCCCTCGGGGTTGCCATGTCAGTCATTCCGTTGAGCCGGCACGCGGTGCCCGAGGCGCCGTCCGTGCGAGACACGGTCGAGGCCTTGGCGCGCCGGCTTCAAGCCACCGCCATCGACCGTGATCGCGTCGGAGGCCATGCGGCCGAAGAGCGCGAGGCCATCCGGGACAGCGGGCTGCTCACGTACACGATTCCCACCGAACACGGCGGGCAGGGCGGCGACTGGGTCACGCTCTTTGGTGCGGTGCGCCGTCTGGCGGAGGTCGACAGCGCGCTGGCGCACCTGCTGGGCTTCCATCATTTGCAGCTCGCCGGCGTGCGGCTGTATGGCTCGCCAGAGCAGCAAGCACGCTGGCTGCGCGACACGGTGGTGAATCGCTGGTTCTGGGGCAATGCCCTCAACCCGCTCGACAAGCGGCTGGTGGCCCGCGACACGCCCGGCGGCTATGTGCTCGATGGCACCAAGAGCTTTTCATCCGGTTCCGTGGGCTCCGACCAGCTCACGTTCTCGGCCTGGCACGAGGCCACGCAAACCCTCGTGATCGCCGCCGTGCCCACGCGCCGCGACGGCATCACGGTGCAGGCCGACTGGGATGCGTTCGGCCAGAAGCAAACCGACAGCGGCACCGTCGTGTTCGAACGCGTGGCACTCGCGAAAGACGAAGTCTTGCAGGCGCCGCTGGCCGTGCCCACGCCACGCAACACGGTCCGCACGCAAGTGGCGCAGCTGGTGTTGGTCAACCTCTACCTCGGCATCGGACTGGGTGCGTTCCAGGAGGCCATCGAATACAACCGCACCCATGCGAAGCCGTGGCTGACATCGGGCGTCGGCCGCTCCGTCGACGACCCTTACATCCAGCACCGCTATGGCGAACTCGCTCTGTTGCTGCGGCCCGCGCAAGCGCTCGCCGAGCGTGCAGCCCTGTTGCTCGACCGCATGTTTGCATTGGGCGAAGTCATCACAGCCGACGATCGCGGCGAACTGGCCATTGCCGTGGCCGAAGCCAAGGTGCTCGCGCATCGGGCCGGCATCGAAGTGAGTTCGCAGTTGTTCGAACTCACAGGCGCTCGCTCCACGTCCGCGCGTTTCGGTTTCGACCGCTTCTGGCGCAATGCCCGCGTGCACACGCTGCACGACCCGATCGACTACAAGCTGCGCGACATCGGGCGGCACGCGCTGACGGGCGAGTGGCCGGTACCGACCGCGTACTCTTGAACTTGGAACGGCGACGTGTTGCCGGGCCATTCCAAATGCCCGGCTTTGATAACTTCGAAAAGTAGCTAGCTCTGGCATGTGCTCTAATTTCGAAGATGTCGACATCAAAGCGCAGCGCGTCAGCAAAGGGTGGGTCCAAGCAGCCCGCAGCCCGAAGTCAGCGAGCCCCGCTGACGATCTCGCGCCCGGAGCTTCTGGATCACGGATCGGACGCGAAATTTCGGCGCCTGGTTCATCGCTTGTTTGGCTTTGGCGCTCGTCATGAAGCGATGCGTGCCGGCCATGGCGCCCGCATCGGATTGACCGGCATCGAGTACACCTTCCTGATTTCGATTCGCCACTTGGAGGTGGATGGAGATGTCAGCGTGAAGCTCCTCGCGGATCATCTGTATCTGAGTGGTCCGTTTGCGACCACGATGGTGGGCAAGCTGATCCGCAGAGGCCTGGTTGAGAAAGAGGAAGATCCTTCCGACCGGCGACGGGTGTGCTTGAAGGTGACGCCAGGCGGCCACGATCTGCTGGCCGAGCTTGCGCCGACGCAGCGTCAAGTCAACGATGTGCAGTTCGGCTGCCTCAGCAAGGCGGAGTTTGAGATGCTGCTGTCGCTGATGGACAAGTTGATCGAATGCAGTGACCAGGCGCTGGCTTTGCAGTCGTATCTGTCGCTGAACAATGCGGGGCGGCAAGAGGGTTGAATGCACGTGGGATGCGGGCATGGCCGCCGAGGTGATTCTCCAGCGCGGTCATGTCCTGATGCCGAGGTCGTCGCAGATCCCCGCTTGTGCATGGAGGTGGCTCGCGCACATGCACGTTTGGCCGGCATTGCGGAACTTGCTGACGATTGCGTCTGCCACGGCTGAATCCAGGCCTGCGCCATCAGAGACGATGAACGGCGCATTCCCCCCAACGCCACGCTGACTTTCTTCGCTGCCGGCGCGCTCTGCGTCAGGGGCTTGCGGCCGCAAGCCCGCAGCGTATGCGACCTCGCTGTGCGACTCGGCGATGGGCGTGCCTTGTTCGGCAACCCGGATCCGGGGCACAGTGTCCTGGTTCGCCATCAAACCAGGCACGCAGCAGCTTGCTTCTGGCCTTCGCGCCTTGCCGCCTGTAGGCCAGGGTGCGGAGGCGACCATGGTGATTTGCGCCTCGTCCGCGCCCGTATTGGACGCGTGAGCTACTGGGAGGTGCTCGCCTAAAGCTCCATGAGGAAGCTAGTGAGCGCATTCAGATGTGGACGTGAAATGACCTCCTCTCCGAGATCGCTAAGGGAAATCAAGTAGGTGACGTGGCAAATATGAATTGCAATAGCTTCGTGAGAAAGCTATTATTGCGATCATCGAATGGGCGATCAAAGCAGATGAGGTGCCGTTTGGGGAAGAGCTTCAGTTCTCGCGAGTTCCGAGATGGCCTCGGTCTTTTTGCGACGGGTGTTGCCGTCGCGACGGCCACGCACGGTGTGGAGCGTGCGGGTATCACGGTCAATTCATTTGCTTCCGTTTCGCTGGAGCCGCCTCTGGTTTTGTTCAGCGCGAGCAAATCCCTGAGGTCATCCGGCATCTTCGAGCGGGCTCGAGGATTTGCCATCAATGTGTTGAGCGAGAAGCAACGGCATTTGTCTTCACGCTTTGCGCGTGCAGGAGAGGACAAGTGGGATGGCGTTGCCACCCGCCCCGGTCTGCACGGCGGGGTGGTCATCCCTCGCAGCCTCGTCAGCTTCGACTGCCTTCTGCATTGCCGCTATGAGGGCGGCGACCACACGATCCTCGTGGGTGAAGTGGTCGGGATCGACGCGTCGGGCATCCGCGATCCCTTGATCTATTTCAGCAGCAGCTATCACCAACTCACTTCCAGCGGCGCCAGTTCGAGCGCCGTTTGATACACAGAGATCAGACATGCCTACAACACCCAAGAACGGCAGCCGCCACATCGCTTCGCTGAGAGACGGTCGCTCGGTCTACATCGATGGCGAACGTGTTTCCGACGTGACTCGGCACGTGGCATTTCGCAACGCCGTTCAATCCATCGGTTCGCTGTACGACCAGCAGGCGCATGCTGATCACGTCGAACTGCTGACATTCGAGATGCAGGGTGGCTACCGTGTCAACCGGGCATGGCAAGCGCCGCGAAGCTATGCCGAGATGGTGGAGCGGCGAAAGGCGCTGGTGGCCTGGGCGGAACTGCACAACGGCTTCATGGGGCGATCCCCAGACCATGTCGCATCCGCGCTGACCGGGCAATTGATGGGGCTGGATGTGCTGGCGGCGTATGACGCGGAGCGCGCGAAATCTTTCGCCGACTACATGCACTATGCGGCCAGCAACGACTTGTACCTGACCTACGTCATCATCAATCCACAGGGGGATCGCTCCAAGGATTGGGGTCAGCAATCCGGCGAAGAGCTGGTGGCGGGAATCGTCGACGAAGATCACGAAGGCATCACCATCCGTGGGGCCAAGATGCTGGGCACCGGCACGATCATGGCGAACGAGGTGTTCGTCGCCAACCTGCAGCCCTTGAAGCCGGGCGAGGAGCGGTTGGCGTTCAGTTGCGCCGTGCCGATGGGGACGCCGGGCGTCAAAGTCATCTCGCGAAAGTCGTATGAGCAGCACGCGGTGTCGGAGTTCGACAACCCGCTGAGCTTCCGTTTCGACGAGAACGACGCCTTGGTCTACTTTCATGATGTGAAGGTGCCTTGGGAGCGGGTCTTCACCTATCGCAACACCGATGCGTGCCGGGCTCAGTTCCACGACACGCCCGGCCACACGATGCAGAACTACCAGGCACAGATGCGTCTGACGGTGAAGCTGCGGTTCCTGCTCGGATTGGCCCGGCGCGTTGCAGAGACGATCGGCACGATCAAGATGCCACCGGTCCAGGAGCGGCTCGGCTGGCTGGCGGCCAAAGCCGCCATGGTCGAGAGCATGCTGTACGGCATGGAAGCGGGCGGGCAGATGCACAAGGGCTACTTCGTTCCCGACCGCAACCTGATGTACGCGGCACAGGTCGTCACCCAAGAGCTTTACCCCGCCTTTGTCGGAACGGTTCGCGAACTGGCCGGCGGATCTTTGATCATGCTGCCCTCGTCGCGCAATGACATGCTCGACCCGGAGTTGCGCGCCATCATCCGCAAGACCCAGATCTCCGGCGCGATGCCTTCGGACGAACGCGTGCGCGTCCTGAAGCTGGTGTGGGATGCCATCGGCAGCGAATTCGCGTCGCGACACCAGCAGTACGAGATGTTCTATGCGGGCGCGCAATTCGTGACGTGCGGGCACAGCTTCCGAACCTACGGCTGGGATCGGGCCGCCGCGCTGGTGGATGGCACCTTGCAGCGGTACGCCGCAGATCCCGAACTGAACCTGTTGGCTTGAGGGAGGCGGCATGCGCACTGCCATCGTGAACCTGGGTTGCATCGTCTCCGGCGATTGGCGAACCCCTTTCGTCGACGGGTCGGCCATCTTGATGGACGACGGGAAGATCGTCAGCGCGGGAAGCGTCTCCGGCGCGGAGCTGGAGCGCTGCGATGTCGTTATCGATGCCGACCGCGCGACCGCCATTCCCGGCCTGATCGACTCGCAGGTCCACAACACCTTCGGGGACTACACCCCGCGCCAGAAGACGGTCGGCTTCCTGGAGAGCTATGTGCACGGCGGTGTGACCACGGCGATCAGCGCCTCGGAAGTGCACGTGCCCGGGCGGCCGAAGGACCCGCAAGGCGTCAAGGCGTTGGCCGTGGCCGCGATGAAATGCTTCGAGAACTACCGTCCCGGGGGCATGCGGGTCTGGGCCGGCGCGGTGATCCTGGAGCCTGGGCTGCAGGACGGCGATTTCGCGGAGATGGCCGCACAGGGCGTGTGGCTGGCCAAGGCGGGCTTTGGCGCCGTGAAGTCCCCCTACGACTACGCGTCGATGGTGGCATCGGCCAAGCGGCATGGGATGACGACGCTGGTTCACACAGGCGGGGCGTCGATTCCGGGCTCTTCCGGGATCTGGGCCGACCATCTCATTGCGATGGACGCGGACGTCTCCTTCCACACGAATGGGGGTCCTGTTGCGATGCCCGATGAAGACTATCCGCGCCTGGTGAACGAGTCGAGCATGGCGCTTCAGATCTGCACGGCGGGTAACCTGCGGACGGCGCTGTGGCTGAGCCGCCTCATGTGCGAGGCCGATCAGTTCGATCGCCTTCTGATCGCCACCGATACGCCGACAGGCTCCGGGATCATGCCGCTCGGCATGATGTACACCATCACCCACCTGTCCAGCTTGGGCGGGTTGGCGCCCGAGAAAGCGATTGCCGCCGCAACGGGCAACAACGCACGCGTATACAAGCGAAACGCCGGATTCATTGCGCCTGGGCGCGATGCCGACATCGCCATCATCGACGCGTGCGTCGGCGGGGCCAAGAACGATGCGCTCTCTGCAATCGCCAATGGCGACATCGCTGCGGTGGCGGCGGTCATCACCGATGGCGTGCCTCGGTTCGTCGGGCGCAGTCGCAACACCCCGGCGCCGATGAAGACGGTGCGCGTGGCCAGCAATCGCGTGCCTTTCGACTTCGGCGGCACGTCTCACTGAGAGAGTTCAAGATGACCAGTCCTTCCCTGGCGTATTTTCAGTTTCGCAGGTGGTACTCCAGCACCGAAGAGGTGATCACCAACGAGTTCGGCAAACCTTCGGATGGGGCTCCGGTTCGCAAGCATGTGCTGGGCGTGATCGCTCGCAATCCTTATGCGAACGGTGAGTTCACGCCCCACCTCGATGAGGTGGTGGTGCACTCGGCGGCGCTGGGCGCGGAGTTCGGGCGCCGACTCAACAGGCTGCTGGATGGTGAGGTGCCCGAGAGTTTCGGAAAGGCCTGTGTGGTCGGAACCGGTGGCGAGTACGAACACGGCAACGCGTTCCTGACCGCCACATTCGCCGACCCTCTGCGCGAAGCACTGGGCGGCGGCTTGGCCTGGATTGCCTCGACCGGCAAGCGCGGCGGGCCCGGCACCACGATTGACATTCCGTTGGCGCACAAGGATGCGCTGTACGTGCGCTCGCACTACGACACCGTCACGGTCCTGGCTTCCGATGGGCCCAACCCGGACGAAGTGCTGGTCCTGTTCGCCGTGGCCACGCGCGGGCGCTTGCATGCGCGGCTGGGAGGTATTTCGGCCAGCATGATCGAAGGAAAGGACGGGTTGCGCTGAACGACATGAGTCTTCGCCTCGACGAGGCCGCTTACAGCGTCACAGGGACGCACGCTTGATTTCCCACGCTTTCTGAGTCAGCAACTTCAAAGGGTGATTCGATGATGATTTCTCGCCGCCAATTCTCTTCTCTGGTCGCCGCAACATCTTTCGGCGCGACCGCACTGCCAGCTTCTGCGAGCGATGCCGCGAGCTACCCCAACCGCCCCATCGAGATCGTGGTGGGCTACGGGGCCGGTGGCGTTTCGGATGTCGTGATCCGCGCGATTGCAAAGCCGCTGGCCAGGATCTTGAACCAGCAGATCATCATCACCAACAAGCCAGGCGCGGGAGGCACCCTCGGGCCTGCGACCATGGCGGCGCGTGAGAAACCCGATGGCTATGTACTGTCGTTCATTCCGATGGCCCTGGGGCGCCAGCCGCTGATGCAGAAGACGTCATGGGATCCGATGAAGGACTTCACCTACATCTCGATGCTGACCGATTTCACGATCGGCATCGCGGTCCCGACCAGTTCACCATTCACGACGCTGGCCGAACTCCTGGCCTACGCGAAGGCGAACCCGCGCAAGGTGACGTACGCCGCGCTGGGCCCGGGCTCGGGCATGCACCTGGGCATGGAGCGCGTCGCGCAGCAGGCCGGTGTGGAGTTCACCTACGTGCCCTATGGGCGCCCCGGCGACATCCTGCAGGCCATTCTCGGTGGCCATGTGATGGTCCAGGTGGATGCGAGTTCATGGGCGCCGCACATCGAAGCCGGCAAGTTGCGTTTGCTGGCATTGGGAACGGAAGCACGCTCCAAGAAGTGGCCAAGCGTGCCCACGCTGAAAGAGCTGGGGTACCCGTTCACGATCGACGGACCCTTTGGTGTTGCGGGGCCGGCCGGAATGGATCCGGCCATCGTCCGCAAGCTCGATGCGGCGTTTGCGAAGTGCCTGGAGGACCGGGAGGTGCTCGATGTGCTCGATTTCTACGACATGAGTGTCAACTACCTGAACGCTGCAAACTACCGTGCCTACATGGACAGCAAGATGAAGAGCGAAGGCGTGCTGCTGAAATCATTGGGTCTCGCCAAGTCGGAGTGACCTTGCAGCGATCAACCGCGCCACGCTTGCCAACCGAGAGACGCCAAATGCCATGAATGCCGAAGAGAACCAGACATTGACTCAGACAGGGCCGGGTACCCCGATGGGCGCCCTCATGCGACAGTATTGGGTCCCCGCGTGCAAGTCCGAAGAGCTACTGCGGGATGGCGCGCCCATGCGGTTGCTCCTGCTGAGCGAGAAGCTGATTGCCTTCCGAGACACGAATGGGCGGGTCGGCATCTTGCCCCAGGCCTGCCCACACCGGGGTGCGTCCCTGTTCTATGGCCGCAACGAGGAGGGCGGCCTTCGCTGTGTCTATCACGGCTGGAAGTTCGATGCCGATGGCGCTTGCCTGGATGTCCCGAACTGTCCCCCGCACCAGCAGTTCAAGGACAAGGTGAAGGCGCGGGCCTATCGGACTGCGGAGCGGGCGGGTGTGGTTTGGGTCTACATGGGCGACCGGGCCGAGCCGCCGCCGCTTCCGGGCATCGAAGCCACGATGCTGCCGGAGGACGAGGTGCGCGTGATCTGCATTCAACGCGAGTGCAATTGGCTGCAGAACATGGAAGGCGATCTCGATACCTCGCATTTCGGCTTCCTGCACTTGGGTTCGATCGCGCCCGAGCAGGTCGATACGAGTGACCCGCACAGCATCTCGGTCACGAACAAGGTGCCGGAGTACTACGTGGCCGAGACGGAATGGGGCACGATGTACACGGCTTACCGGCCATCGTCCGAGAGCGAGTTCTACTATCGATTCGCCCATTTCGTGTTCCCGTTCTGGTCGCTGTACCCGGACGGCACGTTCGAGAACCACATCGTGGCGCAGGCCTGGGTGCCGATGGACGACACGCACACGATGAACTTCAATTTTTTCTACAAGAAGTCGGAGCTGCCGTTGCGCAAAGATCCCAGCGGCAACTTCTACCCCGGCCTGGAGCCCGACACGGAGTTCCATCCGAACACCACCGATTGGTATGGCCGCTGGCGCCGCGTCGCCGGCGCCGACAACGACTATCGAATCGACCGCGAGCTTCAGCGCAACGGCAGCTTCACCGGCATCCGAAGCGTGCCCGCACAAGACCAGGCGATCATCGAGAGCATGGGGCCGATCGTCGATCGCACGCAGGAGCACCTGGCGGTCAGCGATCGCATGGTGGTCCGCACGCGGCGAAGCCTTTTGCAGGCGGCAAAGGCGCTCGAGATCGAGAAGGCCGAACCACCGGCAGTGGACTCCACGGAGTACGGCCGGTCGATACGAAGCGGAGCGTTCGTGGCCGATAAGAATGTCGGCTGGATGGATGCCTACCAGCAGGCGCTCCAGCGCTCCAACAGCCCGCATGGCGTCATCAAGAAGAGCATGGGCTGAGCGCCATGCCTCACTTTGTCATCGAGCATTCCGCGTCGCTCAATGGCGAGATCGATTCATCGCTTCTTCAGGCATTGGCCAAGCGTGCGAGCGAGTTGGAGCTTGCAGCCGCGGCCGATCTCAAGCTGCGGGCGATTTCCTGCAACTGCTACTGGATCGGTGATGCAGCATCCGATTTTTGCCATCTGACGATTTCCATGCATGCTGGTCGGTCGCCGGAGCAGAAGAAGCTTTTGAGCGAATCGATGCTCGCTGTTTTGGTGCAGCATCTGCCGGGCCTGAAATCAGTCAGCGTCGAAGTTCGCGACATGGATCGGGCAAGCTACGCTAAACGCCGCTGAGTTTGGCGGAAGGAGCCACCTTCGTTCCGATTCTTTGTTGACGCGCAACCATCTTGGTTGGTGAGCGAGCGAAGGCAGTTCGCACTGCCTTCGGGTCTGTGAGGCATCGGATCGCGACGGCGCACCCGCCTGGTGGCGGCGGTGTACGACCGACGCAACTGCGCCGCACGCTCGCCCCGTTGTTCGTTCACGCCTCCTTGTAGGTCCCCTTGGCCTTCGCGGTGTGCGTGGCGAGCAGGTCCATCAAGGCCGGGCTGAGGCAATCGTAGGGTTCGAGGCCTTTGTTGCGCAGCGCGGTGCGGATGCCTTCCATCTTGGCGGGCGGCGTGCCGCTTTCGATGATCGAAGAGACGAAAGCGGCGAAACCCGGGCCTTCCCAACCTGGCTGGGGAGACAGCTCGGTGTGGATGAAATCCAGCCCGTGGAACGCGTGGTCCTTGTTCTCGATGCGGCCGTAGAGATGCGTGCCGCAGGCGGTGCAGGCATGGCGCTGAATGGTGGCCTTCTCATTGACGACTTTCAGCTTCTCGGGGTGCGCCGTCACGCTGACCTTGTCGCGTGGCACCACGCCCACCACGGAGAAGATGGCGCCGGCGGGCTTCCAGCATTGGGTGCAGCCGCAGGCGTGGTTGAACGCGACCTGTGCGCCGACCTTCACTTCCACTTTGTCGCTGGCGCAGTTGCATTGCAGCGTGCCGCCTGCAAAGCCATTCGCGCCTTTTGCAATGCCTTTGTCCACGATGGGATGAATGCTTGTCATGACGATGTCTCCAGTTGGTATGTGTGCATGCTGTCAATGAGCGGATCGGCCGCCCGCCGGGCCCGCCGAGGCGGGCCTGAACTTCAGTAGTGCACGACGGTGCGGATCGACTTGCCTTCGTGCATCAGGTCGAAGGCGTCGTTGATCTTGTCGAGCGGCAGCGTGTGCGTGACGAAGGGGTCGAGATCGATGCGTCCGGCCATGGCGTCTTCGACCATGCCTGGCAATTGCGTGCGTCCCTTGACGCCGCCGAAGGCCGAGCCGCGCCATACGCGCCCGGTGACGAGCTGGAACGGCCGCGTGCTGATCTCCTGGCCGGCGCCGGCCACGCCGATGATCACGCTCTCGCCCC
>CAZBOF010000117.1:0-12085 GCA_964493285.1 uncultured Rhizobacter sp.
GCATGTCGGAGGCTTCGATGCCCTTCCAGCCGGCGATCGACGAGCCGTCGAAGGCGTGGCCGGAGGTGAATTTGTCTTCATCGAAAGCGGAGACGGGCACGGACACGTGCTGCTCCTTGCCGCGGGTGTCGGTGAAGCGGAAGTCGACAAACTTGACTTCGCTTTCTTTCACCATCTTCATCACATCGGCGACGGTCTTGGCCATCAGGGGACTCCTAGCGAGAGGCTTGTGGGTGGAAAGAGAACGCTGGCGGGTCGAGTCCTTCAGGCCTCGAAAAAGCGCACAGGAATTTAGCAGAAAGCGTGCCTGCGCCGGCCAACACCCCAGAACGCGGCATGCCGGCGGCTTTGGAATCAAACTTTCACCATCTTTCGCCAAACTGCAGCGAATTGAGCACCTGGATTGCACCATAAAGGTGCCACACATTGCCCACAATCGGTGCCCGGCTGGGCCGCTACCGCACCAATTCAGGGCCGAGCCGGGCCCCGTGCGCGTCCAGGCCCGCCAAGAGGGTCTGATAGGCCTCGGCCAAATCCTGCGGGCGGCGGCCTTTGACGCCCAATTCGATGTGCCGGCCCCACTCGGGGTGATCGACGCTGGGCAGGCTGAAGACCTTGATCCCGGGAAAGCGCGCCTCGATGGCTTCCATCAGCGGGGTCAGGATCGCTTCGATCGCCCCGAATACGATCACCGAGCGTTCATGCTGGGCGTCGGGCCGCGACATGCCGGCGCAATGGGTGTCGAGCACCCATTCGATCATCGGCCACGCCATCACCGGAAAGCCCGGAACGAAGTAGACGCCACCGGCGCCGAAGCGCAACGCAAAGCCTGGAATCTTGTTGTACGGGTTCGGGATGATCTCGGCCCCTTCGGGGAAGACGCCCATGTTGAGCCGGTGCTGGTTGTCGTCGCGCTCCGGCTCGAAGACCTTCCCTTGCTCGGCCGCCGTGTCGCGCATGCGTTCGATGATCAGGTCGCGGGCCGCCGGGTGCAGGGCCAGCGGCACCCCCAGCGCACGCGCCGCACACTGGCGCGTGTGATCGTCGGGCGTGGCGCCGATGCCACCGCAGGAGAACACCACGTCGCCGCGTTCGCGGGCCGCCGCCAGGGCGTCGGCGAGGTCGGCGGCGAGGCGGGCCGGCTCATCGCCGACATAACGCACCCAGCTCAGCGCCAGGCCGCGCCGCGCAAGCAGGTCGATGACTTTCGGCAGGTGCTTGTCTTCCCGCTTGCCCGAGAGGATCTCGTCGCCAATGATGATGAGGCCGAAGTCCATGGCGTCAGGCCGGAGGCAGCGGCAGCAACGGCTCCGCGGGCGGGAGCGCTTCCAGGGGCGCTGTCGGGGGCGGCGGCTCGGCGACGGGCTGCTGCTCCGCGCGCAGGGCCTGCAGCGCCGTCAGGCCGTAATGGGCGAACCACAGGCCGGAGAAGGCGAACACCAGCGTGTAGATCCAGATCGCGATCGGGATCAACACCGGCGCCAGCGCCACGAAGAGCACACCCGACGCCCACAGCAGCGAGGGCGCGGCCCCCAGGTAGCCGGTGACGATGCCGATGCCGAGAAAGACGGGGCGGTGGCGGCGCACCAGCTCGCGCCGCTCCTCCTTGCTGGCGTGTTCGGCCAGCATGTCGTAGCTCATGACGCGGTAGGTGAGCCAGCCCCAGATCAGCGGCGGCACGATCAGCACCACCGGAGGAATCAGCCAGAACGGCACCGAGACGAGGAGTGCCGCCAAGGCCAGCACCGACGAACCGAGGCTCACCATCAGGCTGCCGAAGAAGGAGCCGCCATGGCGCTTTTCGAGATGGGGGAAGCGGCGCTGGGCCACCAGCTTCAGGATCGCCGGCGTCATGAGCAGCGCCACGGCCAGCAGCGACAGCACCACCAGCACCGGTGTGGCCAGGAAGATCACCACCAGCGGAGCCAGCACCGTGCGCAGGGCCCCGAGGCCGATGCCCTCCAGCCAGAGGAACAAGGCGTTGAGCAGCTCCCAGGATTCGAAGGTGCCGCGCACCGCATCCATGGCCGGCACCCAGAAAAAGTACGCCAGGCCGAACGCCAGGGCGACCATCACGGCCAGAGGCAGGAGCGACAGGACGATCACCCACGGGTGCACGCAATAGGCGGCCGCGCGCCAAGCCGAGTCGAACAGGGATTTCATGGCCGCCGAGGATACGTGAAGCCGCCCGATCCTGGGCGCGGCGGGTCGATGATCTGCCCCCGGCGCAAAGCGGGCGGCTCAGCGTCCAAGCCCGAGCACACCATGGGGCGAACGCCCCACACTCACCTGCCTCACGACCTGCTGCTTGCCGACATCGACCAGATTCAGCTTGCGCGACCAGCGGGAGGTCACGAGCAGCATCTCGCCGCCCGGCAGGACGGACAGTTCGTCCGGGCCCCCGGGCACGGGAATCGTCGCCACCACCCGCAACGTGTGCAGATCGAGCCGGCTCACCGTGTTGGCGATCCGGTTGCTGACGAACGCGTGGCGGCCATCGCCCTGAGCACGCAAACCGTGGGCCCCCGCACCCGTGGCGATGCGCGCGCGCAGCACCGGCGGCGTGTGCGCGAGGTCGTAGGCTTCCACCACGCGGTCGCCGGTGAGCGCCACCAGCAGCGTGCGGCCGTCCGGCGCCACCAGCAAGCCCGCGGGCAAATGCCCCACCGGCAGGCGCCACAGCGGCCTGTGCGTCGCCAGGTCGATGGCCAGCACTTCATCGCTGTCCTGCAAAGAAACGTAGGCGACGCGGCTGGCGCCGTCGATGACCACATGCCCGGGGCTGCGCGCCGCGCGCACCTGCCGGGCCAGCGTGAGCGGCGCATCCGGTGACGCAGCATTCCAGCGATAGATGCCGACGTGGTCGAGTTGGCCCGACGCGATCACCAGCCAGCGCCCATCGGGCGAGAAGGCCAGGTGCTGAGGCGCGGGCACGTGATCGAGCGTGCGCAGCAAGGTGCCCGCGACCGGATCGATCACGGCCAGCGAATCGCTCGCCTCGCTGGCCACGACCAGCAGTGCGCCATCGGCCGTGGCGGCCAGATGATGCGGCTCTTTGCCCACATCGATGCGGCGCACCTCATTGAATGCATCACCGTCGACCACACTCACCGAGGCGTCCATCGAGTTCAGCACGTAGATCGGGCGCGGCACCGGCTGCGCCCATGCCGCGCCGGTGAACGCCAAACAGGCGGCCCACGCGAACATCCGCGAAACTGAAAAGGCAGGTGGGGTCATCGGAATGGAGACAAAGTGGAACCGCTGCGCGCGCTTCGGGCACGCCTTCGCGGAACGCGCAGCGGTTGGGCATTCTCTGACAGTTCCCATGCGACAAGCCGCGCCGCGGGCCGAACGAGCGATAGACTGACGCTATGCAACACCTGTTGAATTTGCTGGCGGCAATCGCACTCCTCGTTTGGGGAACGCACATCGTGCGAACCGGCATGCTGCGGGTGTTGGGCGAAGACCTCCGGCGGGTGCTTGCGCTGAGTTTTCGCAACCGCTTCAGCTCGGTGATGGCCGGCATCGGCGTGACCAGCCTGGTTCAGTCGAGCACCGCCACGTGCCTCATCGCTGCATCGTTCGTCGGCAAGGGCCTGGTCGCCACCGCGCCGGCCCTGGCCGTGATGCTGGGGGCCGACATCGGTTCCAGCCTGATGGCCGTGGTGTTCTCGTTCGACCTGTCCTGGCTGTCGCCGCTGTTGATCTTCGCGGGCGTGGTTCTGTTCATCTCGCGGGAGAACAGCATGGTGGGCCGGGTGGGCCGGGTGCTGATCGGGCTGGGTGTCATCACGCTCGCGCTGCAGCTGATCGTGGCAGCCACGCAGCCGCTGACCGAATCCCCTGCCGTGCGCACGCTGCTCATCTCGCTGCCCAATGACATCTGGCTCGAGATCGTCGTGGGCGCCGCGCTCACAGTGATGTCGTACTCCAGCCTCGCCATCGTGCTGCTGATCGCGTCGCTCGCGGCCACCGGGCTGCTCACGGTGCCGGTGGCGCTCGGCCTCGTGCTGGGCGCGAACCTGGGCAGCGGGCTGCTCGCCATCGCCGCCACCAGCGGTGCCCCGCCCGAGGTGCGCCGCCTCCCGGTGGGCAACCTGATCTTCAAGATCATCGGGGTGCTGATCGCAATTCCATTCATGCCGCACGCGCATGTGCTGCTTCAGCAGACCGTGCAGACCACCCACCAGCAGGTGGTGATCTTCCACCTGGCCTTCAACGTGGCGCTCACCATTCTGTTCATCGGATTCACCGGGCTGGTGGGGCGCACCGTCGACCGCCTGTTCATCACGCGGACCGCCCACGCAGACACCCGGCCCCGGCACCTGGACCCCGTGGCGCTGGGCACGCCCTCGCTGGCCATCAGCTGCGCCGCACGCGAAGCGCTGCACCAGGCCGACGTGGTGGAGACCATGCTGCGGGGCATCTTGCCGGTGATCCGCAACAACGACCTGCAACTGGCCAGCCAGCTGCGCGAGATGGACGACACGGTGGACGAACTCTACGGTGCGATCAAGTTCTACCTCACGCAGATTTCACGCGAGTCGCTGTCCGACCGCGAGGCCAAGCGCTGGACGGAGATCGTTTCGTTCACGATCAACATGGAACAGATCGGCGACGTGATCGAACGCGTGCTGCAAGACATCGAAGACAAGAAAGTGCGCAAGAGCCGCAGCTTCTCCGCCGATGGCATGGCCGAGATCGTGCACCTGCACGACCTCCTCATCGAGAACCTGCGCCTGGGCATGAGCGTGTTCCTCGAAGGGAACCTGCGCGACGCCAAGAAACTGCTCGAGGAGAAGGCCCGGTTCCGCGACCTGGAGCACGCCTACGCCGCCGCGCACATCGCCCGGCTGCAAGACAACCGCACGCAAAGCATCGAGACCAGCTCGCTGCACATCGATCTCATCAGCGATCTGAAGCGCATCAACTCGCTGATCAGCTCGATTGCCTACCCCTTGCTCGAATCGGCGGGCGCCTTGCGAAAGACGCGCATCCGCCATTCACAGCTCTCCGCGCTGCCCGACGAGAACGGGTCAACCGCGAGCGATGAACCCGCTCACTAGCTCGTTGAACGAATCGGCCCACTCGATCTGCGTCCAGTGGCCGCAGTTCGGGTACACGTGGAGCTGGGCATGGGGTATCCAGTTGGCCAGGGTGGTCGCGTTCGACACCGGAATCACCTTGTCTTCGCGCCCGTGGATCACCAGTGTGTCGTGCGGCAGGGCACGCAGGTCGGCCTCGGCACTGGCCAGCGCTTCGATGTAGCGCTGGCGCGGGCCCGGTGAAAACATGCGGCTGAACGCCTCTTGCGTGCCGGGCCGGATGCTGGCGCGGTAGCGCAGCTCGGCCAGTTCGTCGCTCACCAGCTTGCGGTTGAAGGCAAATACATCGAGCAGATGGCGCATGTTCTGGACGGAGGGCGTATAGCCCCACACGGCGTCGAGCCCCGGCGTCAAGTCGAACGGCACGCCCACGCTGCCCATCAGCACGAGCTTGCGCACCCGCTTGGGGTGCCGGATCGCCACGGCCAGCGCCAAACCGCCACCGAAGGAGTTCCCCACCACGTCGGCTTGCTCGATCCCGAGGGCGTCCAGGAAGCCGATCAGGTGGCTGACCCAGGTGTCGAGCGTGAAGGGCGTGTCGGGCCCCGCGTCGGTGTAGCCGAAACCCACCATGTCAGGCGCAAGAACGCGTGCGTGCCGGGCCAGCGCGCCCATGTTCAGGCGCCAGTTGGCCCAACCGGTGACGCCGGGGCCCGAGCCGTGAATCATCAGCAGCGGGAACCCGCTGCCCTGGTCGTGGTAGTTGGTCTCGAAACCGGCGGCGAGGATGCGTTTGCCGATCTCGGGGTTGGCCGCGGCCTGGGTCATGATGTCTTCTCCTTGTCTTCGCGCGCTGCAATCCGCGCGAGTATCTCCGCGCCGCGGTTCGCAGCCGACAAACCTCTGAACAGGAAGCACAGGTTGACCACCGACTGCATCTCCTCCCAGGTGGCGCCGGCGCGCCGGGCTGCGATGCCATGCATCACGGTGGCGTCGCTCAGGTCCATCAGGAGCATGCCGAACAGCATCAGCTGCGCGGTCTTGGTGTCGAAGCACTTGGGGTACATCGCATGCTCGCGCACCTGCTCTTGCAGCGCCAGCATCGTGGGGTCGAGCGCCCCGGTGACGCTCAGGCGCGCCTCGATGCGAGGCGGCAGGAAACCCACCAGCTCATGGTAGATGTCGGCACGCTCCTCGCGCGTGGCTTGTGTATCGGCGTAGGCACCCATCGCCTTTTCGACGACCTGGGTATCGATGCGCGGTGGCAGCATGTTCACTCCTTGTGTTGTTCTGGCCAGTAGGCAAAGCCCAGGCCGGTTTTGGTGTGGTGCGCAGGGATGTACTCGACGACTTCGCCCTTCCACTGGCAGGCGGCCGCCGCGACGATCCAGGCACGCGTTTCAGCGGTGCCGCCGCGCATCGTGGCGGAATCGACGGTAAAGAGGTTCTGCAAGTCGCGCCCGCGATTGGTGGCGATGCGATCGAGGATCCAGTGGTCGAGCGGCGTGTCGATCCAGCCCGCACGCGGACCCACCGGGTCGTGCGAGAGCCCGCCCGACGCATAGATCGCCACGCGCTCGGGGCGCTTCGCCAGAATGCGCGCCAGCGCCTCGCCCAGCTGCCAGCACCGCTTGGCCGTGGGCAGCGGCGGGAAGTAGCAGTTCAGGTAGAGCGGGATGATGGGCACGTCGAGCCGCGGCAGCAGCCGCTTGGCCGGGTACACGATCATGTGCGACGTGCCGCGCTCGGGGTGGCGGCCCATGGGGCTCATGACCGATGCGCTGGCCATGTCGAAGCCGTCGTCGATCAATTCGCCGAGCAAGTGGTTCGAGAGTTCGGCATGCACCTTGAGATGGATGCGCGACTCTTCCGGCGCCATCTTCATGTAGAACGGCGCCGACGATCCCCACACCTCGTCGCCGGTGTACAGGCACATGGCCGGGTTGCAGCGCGCATCGAACATGTCTTCCTGGTCGTCACCGACGAAGATCACGGCGTCGGGCTTGTAGGCCTCGAGCTGCGCGCGCAGCACCTCGAAAGCCGCGTCGATGCGCTTCACGTAACCGCGGATCACGTCCATGGTTTCCAGCTTGGCGGTGTGCGGCTGGGCGTCTTTCATGTAGTCGGGTATGGCCGCATACACCGTCGGCCAGTCCTCCGGGGGGCAAAACATGCCCGGGGCGTGCGAGGACGCGAGTCCGAGTCCGATCATCGAACGTCTCCTGTGTTGAATTCGGGGATCACGTGCAGCACGGCCTGCACCATCGCTTCGGGGCGGGCCACTCCGCGCCCGGCGATGTCGAATGCCGTGCCGTGTCCCACCGATGAAAACACCACCGGTGTGCCGATGGACATCGCCGCCACACCGTAGTTGCCTGCCAGCTTGGCGGGCACGTGACCCTGGTCGTGCAGCATCACGATGAACGCGTCGCAGTCGGTGCGCGGCAGCAGGGTGTCGGCACCGATGGGGCCGATGACGTCGAACCCCTCACCGCAGGCCTGCTCGACAGCCGGCCCGATGATCTCAAGCTCTTCACGGCCGAACAGGCCGCCCTCGCCCGCATGCGGGTTCACGCCGGAGACGCCGATGCGCGGGCGTGCGATGCCGAGCCGGCGCAAGGTGCGGTGCGTGGTGCGGATGACGTCGCCCACGTGCGCGGTGGTGATGCGATCAAGCGCGTCGCGCACGCTCTGGTGCAGGGTCGCATGCACGATGCGCCGGCCACCCCACCACAGCATCAGAAAGACCTCGCCCACCGGTGTGCCGGTGCGCCGCGCGAGATAAGACGGGTGCCCGTCGAAGGCGATGCCGGCGCGGTGGATCGCGGTCTCGTGGATCGGCGCGCCCACCACCGCCTGCACGTGACCCGCCAGCGCGGCCTCGACGGCCGCGTCGAGCGCGGCCACCGTGGCGGTGCCGCAGACAGCCGAGACTTCGGCGAGCCGCCAGCCCGCCGAAAGGCTGTCCTGGTGCACCAGCGTCACCGCCTCGCCCGAGGCCTCTGCCTGCGCCGCGGAGTCGTGCACGCCGTAAGAGAACGTGATCCCGCACGGCTCGGCATGCCGGTCGAGCGCACGACGATCACCGAAGAGCATGACGCGGCACCGCTCGCGCACGCGCGGGTCGAGCGCGGCCTTCATCGCGATCTCGGGCCCCACGCCGGCGGGGTCGCCGAGCGTGATGGCAACGGTTGGAAGAATCATGAGGCTACAGGGGCAAGGCCAGCAGGGTGTCGATGCGCGAGCTGTCGCACACCACGATGCGCTCGATCAGGCCGAGGTGCTCGCCGTCCACGCGCAGCAGGTCGCGGTACACGCCGCTTGCGAAAAGCGAGGTCTCGCCGTCGTGCATGACGCGCAGGACGAGAAAGCTGGTTTCGACCCGCAGGCCGCCGGCTTCCTCGCCCACCACGAAGGGGCGTCCGAGCAGGTGGCGATAGCGCTGGCCTTCGTAGATGTTGGCTTCGCGCAGCGACTTCACGCGGTCATGCAGCATCGCCCGGGAGTCGGCGTAGATCAGGCCGAAGGGGTACGACGCATCCACGTTCTCCTGCGAAGTCACCTTGTAGACGCAGGTCTCCTCGAAGAAGCCGGGCCAGCGCTCCAGTTCGCCGCGATCGATCGCGCGAGCGTAGTCCTCCATGAAATCAGACAGCTGCGCATTGCGCACGGCCTTGGCATTCAGTTGCACGGTCATCACAGCTCCACGAGGCGGCGGTACGCCTTCCAGAATCCACGGATCGAGTTCTCGGACGCGCGCGACGTCGACGAGGCGGTGCTCGATCCACCCATGGCCACCACCGAAGATTGCTCCAGCGCCGCAGCGGTGCCGCGCTGCACGAAGCCACCCACCGCGCCGTCTTCCATCGACACGTAGCCGGCCGGGCCCACGAGGTTGGCGTGCTTCATTCGCAGAGTCTGCATGCGCTCGTCATCGTCTTCAAAACCGACCATCGTCCACACGAGGTGCGTCTGGTGCGTGTTCTTGGGCACGATCTGGCGGATCGCCAGGCTGTTGTGGATGGCCTGCAGCACGAAGCCGGGGAAGACGGAAAGGATCTGCACGTGGCAGCCGTCGCCAAACTCGTCTTCGATGTCGAGCACGCTCTTGTCGGCGAGGCGGAACTGCGCCTCCTGGTTGGAGCGCAGTTTTTCCTTGTCGAACTCGTCATCCTTGTCGCCGGTGTGCGAAAGGGAGTAGCTCACGTGGTGGCCGCCGCTGTCGGCCACGATCACGCCGCCGCCCTGCGAGAGGCGCGACACCTTGAAGGTGGCGAAGAAGGTGTGCAGCAGGCTGGAGTGGTAGGTGTCCTTGACGTTCTCGAAGTACAGCTTCCAGTTGTTGGGCAGCACCTGCGTGAAGTTGCCGTAGATGCGCAGCGGCTTGTGCAGCACGCGGCGCAGCCGGGCGAGCACTTCTTCGCCGATGTATTCCTCGATCGGCGGCGTCTGATCAGACAGCGTACCGAACACCAGCCCGCACAGGGTGGTGACGCGCAGCTTGCGCGGGCCATGGGCTGCCATGTCGAACTTGTCATCCATGCCGCCTTCGCCATTCACGCCACGGCGAAACGCAACGCTCAGCAGGTTGCCTTCGAGGTCGTGCCGCCAGGCGTGGTACACGCAGGTGAAGTCGCGCGTGTGGCCCTTGGTCTTGAGGGCGAGCAAGGCGCCGCGGTGCGCGCAGCGGTTCTCGAATGCGTGCACGGCACCGTCAGCGCCTCGGGTGACGACGACCGACATGTCGCCCACGAACGTGGTCTTGTAGTCGCCCGCCTTCGGGATCTCGGCTTCGAGGCCGAGGTAGTTCCAAACGGGGCCCTGGTAAATGCCTTCTTGTTCCTTGCGGTACACCTCTTCATCGCCGTACACCCAGTAGGGCACGCGTGTGAGGTCGTCTGCCAGGGCAGCCGGCCTTGCAGTGATGGTCATCGTTTTTCCTTGCCCAAGTCTGTCTTTTGCATGAAGGCCTGCACCGTGTCGCCGGTATCGCGGCTGTGCTTGAGCAGCAACGCGCATGCGCGGTCGGCGTCGCGCGCCAGCGTGGCCTCGATGATGGCGGCGTGCTCCTGCGCCACATTGCGCTGCGGCGGCCGCTCCTTGAGGAACAGGCGGCGGTAGCGGTCGGACTGGTCGTGCAGCATGCTGCAGAACTGCACCAGCATCGGCATGCCGCAACCGTTGATCAAGCCGATGTGGAACTCGCGGTGCGTCTGTTCCCACTCGTCGATGAACGGCACGAAACCGTCGCGTTCCTCGATGCGCGTGAGGCGGTGGAACACCACGACGAGGTTCTCTTCCCACTTCGCATCGCCTCGCTCGATGGCCAGGCGCAATGCGAACGGCTCCAGGTGCGAACGCAGTGCCGTCACTTCTTCGAGGTTCTTGGGCGTGGCTGCGGCGACGCGAAAGCCGCGCTGGTCTTCACTGGTGACGAACCCTTCGCCCAGCAGACGCAGCAGCGCCTCGCGCACCGGGCTGAGGCTGACGCCGTAGTTGGCGCCCAACTCCTCCAGCCGAAGCTTGCTTTCAGGCGCGAACTTGCCCCGAAGGATCGCGTCGCGCAATTGAAAAGTCAGCGTGCTGGCAATACTGGACTTGGCAGTCATGCAGGGTTTCTCCCGGAACCTTTGTTGGAGCGTCAACTATATATCCTGTCGAAACCTTGTCAATATTTCGACATTTCATTGACACATATAAATTGAACCTCTAGAGTCCGCCGCTCGATACAACGCATCACGGAGACATTCATGACCCTGACCCGCCGCCTCCTCCTGGGCCTGGCCGCCGCGGTGCTGCCGTTGGCTGGCTACGCGCAAAGCGCAGACACCTATCCCGACCGGCAGGTCAAGATCGTCGTGCCCTACCCGGCCGGCGGCTACTACGACCGGGTCGCGCGCATCCTGGCCGATGTGCTGAAGAACACGTTCAACCAACCCTTCATCGTGGAGAACAAGGTGGGGGCCAACGGCGTCATCGGCGCCGACCAGATCTCCAAGGCCGCGCCTGACGGCTACAACCTGCTGCTGGCCGCCATCGGCCCGAACGCCATTTCTCCCGCCATGGGGCAGTCGTTGCCGTACGACCCGATCAACGGCTTTGCGCCGATCTCGCTGCTGGTGTCTGCCCCCAACGTGCTGGTCGTGCCGGCCGCGTCAAGCGTGCGTTCCGTGGATGACTTGCTGGCTCTGGCCAAACGCATGGACGGACGCGCCAACTACGCGCACAACGGCATCGGCAGCTCGGTGCACCTGGCCATGGAACTGCTCAAGGGCGCCACCGGCATGAAGATGAACTCGATTCCCTACCGAGGCAGCTCCTACGCCGTGACCGCGGTGACCGCGGGTGAGGTGGACGCCGCCTTCGGCTCGGTGCTCGACGTGCTGCCGCTCATTCAGGGCGGCCGGCTGCGTGCGATTGCGATCGGCGGCACCGAGCGCATCGGCGCCATTCCCGATGTGAAGACAGTCGCCGAACAAGGCATCGCCGGTTTCGATTCCAGCGCCTGGAGCGGCTTGATCGCGCCACCCGGCACCTCGCCTGCCATCGTGGCCAAGCTGAATGCCGCGGTGAACGCAGCGCTCAAGGACCCGGTGATCTCCAAGCGCCTGTCGCCCGGCGGCGAACTGCAAATGCTTGGCGGTACCTCGAAAGCCTTCGGCGACTACATCAAGACGGAGATCACCAAATGGCAGAAGGTGGTCAAAGACAACAGCATCAAACCCGAGTAACGCAGCCCGCTGCATCCAACCATCTCACACGCATGACCCGCAAACTCCAAGCCGCCATCATTGGCAGCGGCAACATCGGCACCGACTTGATGATCAAGCTGCTGCGCCATGGCAAACACATCGAGATGGGGGCGATGGTCGGCATCGACCCGGCCTCGGACGGCCTGGCCCGGGCTGCACGCCTGGGCCAGGCCACCACGCACGAAGGCGCCGAGGGGCTGACCCGCATGCCGGTGTTCGACGGCATCGACCTTGTCTTCGACGCCACCTCGGCCAGCGCGCACGTGAAGAACGATGCGCTGCTGCGCG
>CAZBOF010000118.1:0-10910 GCA_964493285.1 uncultured Rhizobacter sp.
TGATGATCGACTTCGCGCTCGACGCCGAGCGGCAGCAGGGCCTGCCGCCGCACGAGGCCATCTACCAGGCCGCGCTGCTGCGCTTCCGGCCGATCCTGATGACGACGCTGGCGGCCTTGTTCGCGGCGCTGCCGCTGATGCTGGGCTTTGGCGAAGGCGCCGAGCTGCGGCGTCCGCTGGGCCTGTCGATCTTCGGCGGGCTGGTGGTGAGCCAGTTGCTCACGCTGTTCACCACGCCGGTGATCTACCTTGCCTTCGACCGCCTCGGGCGGCGCTGGCTGCGCACCACGGGCGCACGCCCGACCGTCACGCCATGAACCTCTCGCGGCCTTTCGTCGAGCGCCCGGTCGCCACGGTCTTGCTGACCGTGGGGTTGGCGCTGTCGGGCATCGCCGCGTTCTTCGCGCTGCCGGTGTCGCCGCTGCCGCAGGTGGACTACCCGGCGATCTCGGTGAGTGCGAGCCTGTCCGGCGCGAGCCCGGAGACCATGGCCTCGAGCGTGACCACCCCGCTGGAACGCCGCCTGGGCGTGATCCCCGGAGTGAACGAGATGACCTCGTCCAGCGGAGCCGGATCGACGCGCATCAGCCTGCAGTTCGACCTCAACCGCAAGATCGACAGCGCGGCGCGCGAGGTGCAAGCCGCCATCAACGCGGCGCGCGCGGACCTGCCGGCCACGCTGCGCAGCAACCCGACCTACCGCAAGATGAACCCGTCGGATGCGCCGGTGGTCATCCTCGCGCTCACGTCCGACACGCTCAGCCCCGGCCAGATCTACGACTCGGTGTCCAACATCGTGAGCCAGCGGCTGGCCCAGGTCGAAGGCGTGGGCGAGGTCGAGATCGGCGGCGGTTCGCTCCCGGCCGTGCGCGTGGAGCTGATGCCCTTCGTGCTGAATCAACTCGGGCTGAGCGGGGCGGACGTGCGCGCGGCCATCCAGTCGTTCAACGCCAATCGCCCCAAAGGAGAGATCGAGGGCGAAGGCCGGCGTTTCCAGATCATCACGCCGCAGCCCAAGCGCAGCGCGGCAGAGTACAAGAACCTCGTCGTCGCGTGGCGCAACGGTTCGGCCGTGCGCTTGTCCGACGTGGCACGCGTGAGCGATGGCGTCGAGAACACCCGCACGCTCGGCCTGTTCAACGGCAAGCCGGCCATCATCGTGCTGGTGACGCGGCAACCCGGCGCCAATGTGATCGACACCGTGGACGGCGTGCGCGCGCTGCTGCCCGAGTTGCAGGCCCAACTGCCGCAGGATGTGCGCCTGCAGGTGGCGTCCGATCGCACGAACTCGATCCGTGCCTCCTTGCACGAGGTCGAGTTCACGCTGGTGCTGTCGATCCTGCTCGTGGTGCTGGTGGTGGGTGTGTTCCTGCGCAGCCTGCGCGCCACCATGATTCCGGCGGTGGCCACCGTGGTGTCGCTGCTCGGCACGTTCGGCGTGATGTACTTCCTCGGCTTCAGCCTCAACAACCTCAGCCTGATGGCGCTCACCGTGGCCACCGGCTTCGTGGTGGACGACGCCATCGTCGTGCTGGAGAACATCACCCGCCACATCGAGAACGGCAAGAGCCGCCTGGAAGCGGCACTGCTGGGTGCGCGCGAAGTGGGATTCACGGTGTTGTCGATCAGCCTGTCGCTGGTGGCGGTGTTCATCCCGCTGCTGTTCATGGAAGGGCAGATCGGGCGGCTGTTCCGCGAGTTCGCGGTCACGCTGTCGGCGGCCGTGCTGATCTCGTTGGTGATTTCGCTCACCACCACGCCGATGATGTGCGCCTGGTGGCTCAAGCCCGGGCGCACGGCAGCGAGCAAGCCGCCGGGGCGCGTGGCCCGTTTCTTCGAGCGCGTCTGGGGCGCCATGCTGCGCTTCTATGGCCATTGCATCGACTGGGCGCTTGCGAGCAAGGCGCTGGTGATGCTGGTGCTGGTGGCGGTGGTGGGCATGAACGTCTACCTGTTCAACGTGGTGCCCAAAGGCTACTTCCCGCAGCAGGACAACGGCCAGCTCAACGGGGGCTTGCGCGCGGACCAGAGCATCTCCACCAAGGCCATGGGCACGAAGCTGCGCGAAGTGGTGGACATCATCCGCGCCGATCCGGCGGTCGACACCGTGGTGGGTTTCACCGGCGGTGGGCGCGCCGGGGGCGGCTTCATGTTCGTGAACCTCAAGCCGCTGGCACAGCGCAAGGCCGAAGGCAGCGGTGGCGGTCAGGCCGTGATTGCGCGGCTGCGCCCGCAGCTCGCGCAGGTGACGGGCTTGCAGGTTTTTCTGAACCCGGTGCAAGACCTGCGCATGGGCGGGCGCAGCAGCAACTCCACCTACCAGTACACGCTGCGCAGCGACAACCGGGACGACCTGCGCCATTGGGCGACCCGCCTGGCCGAAGAACTGGCCACCCGGCCCGAGCTGGCCGATGTGAACACCGATCAATCCGAACGCAGTGTCGAGACGATGGTGAAGGTGAATCGCGATACCGCCTCGCGCCTGGGGCTGAACTCGACCGACATCAACGCCGCGCTCTACGACGCCTTCGGCCAGCGCTCGGTGGCCACCATCTACGACGAACTGAACCAGTACCGCGTGGTGATGGAGTGGGCGCCCGAGTACGCCCGCGGCCCGACCTCGCTGCAAGACGTGTACGTGCCCTCGCGCAACGCCGCCGCGCCGGCCGAGGTCTCGGCCAACCCGGGCTTGCGGGGGGCCTCCACGGGGTCGGTGATCAGCACGCAGTCGCGCGCGATGATTCCCCTGAGCGCGGTGGCGGGCTTCACCGAAGAGACCACCGCCACATCCATCAACCACCAGAACACCGAACTGGCGACCACGATCTCGTTCAACCTGCCCGAAGGCACGTCGCTCGGCCAGGCGCGCGAGGTCATCGAGCAGGCACAGGCCGACATCGCCATGCCGATCAACGTGCGCGGCGGCTTTGCCGGCACGGCGCTCAGCTTCCAGCAGAGCCAGGTGCAGCAGCTCGTGCTCATCTTCGCGGCCATCGTCGTCATCTACATCGTGCTGGGCGTGCTGTACGAAAGCCTGGTGCATCCGGTGACGGTGTTGTCCACGCTGCCGGCCGCGGGCGTGGGCGCGGTGCTGGCGCTGATGATGTTGCGCATGGAGTTCTCGCTGATCGCGCTGATCGGCGTGTTTCTGCTGATCGGCATCGTGAAGAAGAACGCCATCTTGATCATCGATTTCGCGATCGAGGCCGAACGCTCGCGCGGGCTGAGCGCGGTGCAGGCGGTGAAGGAAGCCTGCCTGCTGCGGCTGCGGCCCATCCTCATGACCACGCTCGCGGCCGGCCTCGGCGCCTTGCCGCTGGCCATCGGCTTCGGCGAGGGCGCCGAGCTGCGGCGTCCGCTGGGCGTGTCCATCATCGGCGGCCTGATTGCGAGCCAACTGCTCACGCTGCTCACCACGCCGGTGGTTTATGTGCTGATGGACAAGCTGCGCCGCCGCGGCTCCGATGAACGCCACCTGAGCCGCACCGCCGCGGCCGCCTGAACGATCCTCTGCCCATCATGAAGAACCCCCGCTTGCTGATCGCATTGCTTCCCGCCGTTCTGGCTGCCTGTGCGGTCGGGCCCACCTACCAGCGGCCCGAACTGCCCGTCCCCGCCACGTACAAGGAAGCCGCTCCCGGTTGGCAACCGGCTGCGCCGGCCGACGACGCCGAGCGCGGCGCGTGGTGGACGGCCTTCGGCGACGGCACCCTGAACGCGCTGGCCGACGACGTGGCGGTGTCGAACCAGAGCATTGCCGCCTCGGTGGCGGCTTACGCGCAGGCGCGCGCGCTGGTTCGCGAGCAGCGCGCGTCGTTTTTCCCCTCGCTCAATCTCGGCGGCGGTGCTTCGCGGTCGGGGCGCGAGGCCGGCGTGTCCAACAGCGTGCAGGTCAGCCTGGGCACGAGTTGGGAGCCTGACGTGTGGGGGCGCCTGGCCAACAGCGCCACCGCGGCGCGAGCCAACCTGGAAGCCAGCGCCGCCGATCTCGCATCGGCCCGCCTGTCGGCGCAAGGCGAACTGGCGATCAACTACTTTTCACTGCGTGCCGCCGACGCGGAACTGGCGTCGCTGCGTGTGACCGTCGAAGGCTACGAGCGCACGCAAAATATCGCGCAGAACCGCTATGACGCGGGCATCGCCACCCGCAGCGATGTGTTGCAGGCGCAAACCCAGCTGGCCAACACGCGCGCCGACCTGCTCTCGCGGCAGAACCAGCGCGCGCAGCTCGAGCACGCCATCGCCTTGCTGGTCGGCAAGGCGCCCGCCGATTTCACGCTCGCGCCCGAGCCCGAATGGCGGCCCGCGATGCCCGACGCGCCGCTGGTTCTGCCCTCCACGTTGCTGGAACGCCGGCCCGACATCGCCGCTGCCGAGCGGGCCGTGCAGGCCGCGAACGCGCAGATCGGCATCCAGCGCGCCGCGTACTTTCCGAGCCTCGGCCTGAGCGCCAGCATCGGCCGCAGCAGCACCTCGGTGAGCAACCTGTTCAATGCATCGAACGCGCTGTGGTCGCTGGGGTTGTCGGCAGCGCAGACCCTGTTTGACGCCGGCGCCATCAGCGCGCGCGTCGACAGCGCGCAGGCCGGGCGGGACGCCGCGATCGCGCGGTACCGCCTGACGGTGCTCGGTGCCTTCCAGAGCGTTGAAGACCTGCTGTCGTCCACACGCACATTGGCTGAACAGGAAGTGCTGCGCCGCGAAGCCTCGGTGGCGGCGGACCAGGTGGAACAGCAGGTGCTCAACCGCTATCGCGCGGGCCAGGTGAGCTACACCGAAGTGGTGAGTGCGCAGGCCGCGGCCCTCAGTGCGCGGCGCGCGCTGGTGCAGTTGCTGGCCAGCCGGCAGACGACTGCCGTGGCGCTGATCCAGGCACTGGGAGGCGGTTGGCGCGCGGAAGATCTCGCGGCGGCCCAGCCCTGAGTTGCCTCGCCGCTCGGCCTGTCAGCCGAGCATGTTGAGGCGCACCTCGGCGAGGTGCGCATGCATCAGCCGGCGCGCCTGTTCCGCGTCGCGTTGCTTCAAGGCCTGCACCAGCGCGCGGTGATCCTGCTGGTAGTGCAGGCGCCGCTCCGGCGTGAGGCTGCGCTTCTGCTCGAACCCGGGCGCCAAGTACAAGCACCATTCCACCAACACGCTGTACCTGAGCTGTTCCATCTACAACCCCGGCGAACGCGCGCCGGCGCACCGCCACACCTCGAACGCGAGCCGGTTCGTGCTGCACGGCAGCGGCGGCTACACCACCATCGAAGGCGAGAAGTGCACGATGGAGCGGGGCGATCTGATCCTCACGCCCGCCGGGACCTGGCACGACCATGGCAACGAAGGCACCGAGCCGGTGATGTGGGTCGATGTGCTCGACCTGCCGCTGGTGGAGAACCTGTCGGCCAGCGTGTTCGAGAACGACTTCATGGAAGCCGGTGTTTCGGGCAAGCCGCAAAGGCAGGTCTACCAGACCGTGTCCTTGCCCGCGGACTACTCCAGCCTCATCTACTCCGGCGGTGGGCTTGTGCCGACCTTCGCCTCGCACACGCGCGGCCGCAGCGAAGGCTCGCCGATGCTGATCTATCGCTGGAAGGACGTGCGGGCCGCGTTGAACCGCATGCGCGACCTGCCCGGCAGCCCGTACGACGGCATCATCCTCGAGTACGTGAACCCGGTGAACGGCCATGCCGTGACGACCACGATGGGCTTTTGCGTGCAGATGCTGCGCCCGGGCGAGGCGACCAAGGCCCATCGCCAGCGCAGCAGCGCCGCCTACTGCTGCCTCGAAGGCCGCGGCAAGACCCTCGTGGGCGACAAGGTGCTGGCGTGGGGGCCGAACGACATGTTCGTCATTCCCTCGTGGGCGCCGCATTCACACGTGAACCTGAGCACCACGGAAGACGCGATCCTCTACTCGGTGACCGACATCCCGGTGATGAAGAAGCTCGGCCTGTACGCCGAAGAGGCGGTCGAATGAACGGCCTCGCGGATCGCGTTGCCGCGGAGAACCCGTTCAAGGCGGCCTTGGCGAAGCGTCAGCGCCAGTTCGGGTTCTGGTGCGCGATGCCGAGCAACCTTTACGTCGAGGTGATCGCCGATGCCGGGTTCGACTGGGAATTGATGGACGGCGAGCACGCGCCGAACGACATCCAGAGCCTGATCGGGCAGTTGCAGGCCATGCGGGGCTCTCCCACGCATGCGGTTGCACGCCCGACATCGAACGATCCCGTCGCCATCCGGCAGTTGCTGGACATCGGGTTTCGCAGTCTGATGATCCCGTACGTGCAATCGGCCGGCGAGGCGGCGCAGGCGGTCAGCGCCACGCGCTACCCGCCGCACGGGGTGCGCGGCGTGAGCGGCTATCACCGCAACAACGCGTACGGCCGGGTGCCTGATTACTTCCAGTTCATCGACCAGGCCGTGTGTGTGCTGGCGCAGATCGAGACCCCCGTTGCTGCGGCGGCATTGGAAGAGATCGGGCGCGTGCCGGGCGTCGACGCCCTCTTCGTGGGGCCGGGGGATCTTGCCGCCAGCCTCGGCCACATCGGGCAGGCGGTTCATCCCGAGGTGCAGGCGGTCATCCAGGACATCGGCCAGCGCGCCGCGAAGGCGGGCATCTGCGCCGGCATCGTGGCCGGCACGCCTGCTGACGCGCAACGCTATCTCGGCTGGGGCTTCAGCTTCATGACCGTGAGCAGCGACATCGCGACCTTCCGCACGGGCATGAGCACGCTCGTCAACTCTCTTTCGCCGCTGCGCAACTGAGCAGATCCCACTTCACCCTTCCAAGGACGGACATGAAAGCATTCAGCATCCTCACCACCCTGGTGGCCTCGGCCTTGTTCGCGCTGTCGCCAGCCCCCGCTCAGGCGCAGCAGACCCTGCGCGTTTCGACCTACCTGCCGACCACGCACTGGCTGGTTTCCGAAGCGCTCAAGAATTGGGCCGCCTCGGTGGAGGAAGAGACCAAAGGCCAGATCAGGATCAACATCCTGCCGACGCCGCTGGGGCGTCCGCAGCAGCAGTTCGATCTCGCGCGCGACGGCGTGGCCGACATCGTGCTGGGCGTTCCCGGCTTCACGCCGGGCCGCTTTCTGATGACTTCGGTCAGCGGCGTGCCGGGTGCGGGCCATTCGTCGGAGAGCATTGCCGCGGCGCTGTGGCGCACGCTCCAGAAATCGCCCGAGATGCAGCGCGAGTTCGACGGCGTCGTCCCGATCGGCGTGTTCTCCACCACGCCGATGGGTCTGTGGACCTCCAAGCGCGAGGTGGCGAATGCAGACGACCTGCGCGGCCTGAAGGTGCACACCTCCGGCGGGATGATGTCCGACGTGAGCAAGGCGCTGTCGATGGTGCCGGTGGTCCAGCCGCCCGGTGCGGCGTACGAGCTGCTGGCCGGTGGCGTGGTCGACGGCATCATCTTCACCGCCGACGGCATGGCGTCGTTCCGGCTCGACCGCGTGATCGGCCACGGCCTGTTGGTGCCCGGCGGCTTCACGTCGACCTCCGGCTACCTGGCCATGAACTCCGCCAAGTTCAACGCGCTCACGCCGGAATTGCGCGCTGCCCTGATGCGCGTTTCGGGCGAGCGGTTTGCGCGCCTCATCGGCCGCATCTGGGACGACAAGGACGCCAAGGGCATCGACGCCATGAAAGCCGGCGGCGGCAAGGTGAAGGATGCCGACGCGGCCTTGCTCAAGGCGCTGAACGAACGCACCGAAGTGGCGACCCAGGGCTGGATCGACGAAGTGAAGGCGAAGCGGGGTGTCGATGGGGCTGCGTTGCTCACGGCCTTCCGTGCCGAGGTGCGCGCCATCGAGGTCGAGCAGAAGAAGCGCTGAAGCCATAACGCCCCCAGCCGAGGACGAAGATGGATCAGAACAAGACACTTGCGCATGCGATGGCGGTGCTCAACTGGGTCACTGGCGCCGTGCTGTTCGCGCTGATGTCGGTGACGGTGGTCGACGTGACCGGGCGCTACTTCTTCGACAAACCGCTGGGAGGCGCATTCGAGCTGACCGAGGTGATGCTGGCGCTGGTGGTGAGCATGGCGTTGCCGGCCGTGACGGCCGCGCGCGAGCATGTGCAGGTGGATCTCCTCGACCGCTTCTTCAGTCCCGCGGTCTTGCGGTGGCGCAACGTGGTCTCGAACCTGGTGTGCGCCGCCACGCTGCTGGTGCTGGCGTATGGCGTGGGCCTGCAGGCGAAGGAGGCGGCTGACGCGAAGCTGTCGACCCTGATCCTGGAGATTCCGCTGGCGCCGTTCGTGTACCTGGCTGCCGCGAGTGCAGGGGTGTGCGGCTTGCTGTTCGCCGCGCAGGCGGTGGTGCGGCCGCTGCCGCACCCGGGGACGCGCACGTGACGGCCGCACTGATCGGGCTGGTCATCGTGCTGGCCGCGATGTTCGTCGGCGTGCCCATCGGCGTGGCGATGGCGCTGGTCGGCCTCATCGGCTTCTCGCTCTACACCGGGTTCGCGCCGGCGCTGTCGATGGCCTCGCAGACCTTTCACTCCACGGGAATGGACTACGCGCTGTCGATCCTGCCGCTGTTCATCCTGATGGGCAACCTGGTGAACCATTCCGGGTTGTCGCAGGCTCTTTACCGTGCGTCATACACCTTCATCGGGCACCGCCGGGGCGGGCTCGCGATGGCGACCATCTTCGCTTCGGGCGGCCTGAGCGCGGTGTCCGGCTCGTCGCTGGCCACCGCGGCCACGATGGCGAAGGTGGCGGTGCCGTCGATGCGCGCCTATGGCTACGCGGACAAGCTGGCGTCGGCGTCGGTCGCGGCGGGCGGCACGCTGGGGATCCTGCTGCCGCCGAGCATCGTGATGGTGCTCTACGGCATCCTGACCGAAACGGACATCGGCGCGCTCTTCATCGCCGGCATCATCCCGGGCCTGCTGGGCATTGCGGGCTACATCGTGGCCATCGTCTACATGACCGCACGCGAGCCCGGACTGGGCCCGCCCGCCGAACGGTTCACCTGGGCGGAGCGCCTGGCGTCGCTGAAGTCGGTGGTGCTGATCGTGATCCTGTTCACCGTGGTCATCGGCGGCATCTACACCGGGGCATTCACCTCGACGGAAGCGGCGGGCATCGGTGCCGCGGGCGCCTTCCTGATCGCGCTGGGCAGCCGCAGGCTGACCTTCAAGAGCCTGATGGGCCTGCTTGGCGAGACCGCCCGCACCACGGCGATGATCTTCATCATCATCATCGGCGCATTGATGTTCGCAAGCTTCATCAACATCACCGGCTTTCCGTCGGAGCTGCAGTCGTTCATCACCGGGCTCGGGTTGCCGCCGTGGGGTGTCCTGCTGGCCATCCTGCTGGTGTACCTGGTGCTCGGCTGCGTCATGGAAAGCATGTCCATGATCCTGCTGACGGTGCCCCTCTTCTTTCCGCTGATGAGCGGCCTGGGCTACCACCCGGTGTGGTTCGGCATCGTCGTCGTGGTGGCCACCGAGATCAGCTTCATCACGCCGCCGGTCGGCATGAACCTGTTCGTGGTGCGTTCGGTGGTGCCCGACCTGAAGGCCAGCGTCATCATGCGCGGCATCATGCCGTTCGTGGCGGTCGACACGGTGCGCCTGTTCCTGATCGCGGCGGTGCCGGCGATCAGCCTGTGGCTGCCGTCGATGATGTCGCGCTTCTGAGCCTTCAGGCGGCGCTGAAGCGATAGACCCCGTCGTCGTGGAGGACGCGCCGCAGCTGGTGGGCATGCCACAGCGCGTTCAGGTGGGCAATCGATTCGCCCATCGCAAAGGTGGTCTGGTGCATGTCCAGCTTGCGCTTGAACAGCACGCCCAGCAGGTCGGCCGCACTGTGCGGCGCCTGGGCGCAGGCGGCGAGCACGTCGGCGAAGCGCTCGTCGTGGTGCGTTTGCAGCTGGTCGATGCGGGTGTGCAAGCCGACGAACGGCTTGCCGTGCGAGGGCAGCACCAGCGTGTCGGCCGGCAACTCGCGCATGCGTTCCAGTGAGTCGATGTAGCGGCGCAGCGGGTTGCCTTCGGGCTCGGTTTCGTTCACCGCGACGTTGGTGGAGATGCGCGGCAGCACCATGTCGCCCGAGACCAGCACGCCCAGGCTGGGCGAATGCAGCGACATGTGTTCGGGCGCATGCCCGTAGCCGACATGGCAGCGCCAGCCGTGCTCGCCGATGCGCAGCACGTCGCCGTGCAGCAGGCGCTGGAAGGTTTCGGGCATCGCAGGAACCATGTCGGCATAGTGGCCGCCGCGGTTCTTGAGGTGATCCATGGCTTCACCGTCGGTGATGCCATGGCGTGCCGCAAACCCGGCCGAGATCACCACCCCCATGCCCAGGCTGCGGCTGCTGGCCATGCGGGCATTGTTGTAGTCGGTGGCGCTCATCCACAGGCGGCATACGTGGCCATCGCGCGACCAGCGCTGGGTGAGCCAGTGGGCGAGCCCGACGTGATCGGGGTGCATGTGCGTCACGATGACGCGCAGCACCGGCAGGCCTTGCAGCTCGTTTTCGAACACCTGTTCCCAGGCGGCGCGGGTGATGTCGCTGCTGATGCCGCAATCGACGATGGCCCAGCCGTCGCGCCCGTCCAGGCGGTCGCGCAGCAGCCAGAGGTTGATGTGGTCGAGCGCGAAGGGCAGCCCCATGCGCACCCAGCGCACGCCGGGCGCCACCTCGATCGTGGTACCTGAAGCGGGCAGGGTGTCCGCCAGGGGGTAGGTCAATTCGTGCTCAAGAGCGTTCATTCGCTACACTTTACGTATACGTCAATTGGCCCATTGTAGGTAGACATGTCCGCTGTTGCTGTCACTCAAGTTTCAGAGGTCGGTGCGCCGACGTTCACCATTGGCGAACTGGCGCGCGAGTTCGACCTCACCACGCGCGCGATCCGCTTCTACGAAGACTGCGGCCTGCTGCAGCCCCAGCGCAGCGGGCGCC
>CAZBOF010000118.1:10920-11812 GCA_964493285.1 uncultured Rhizobacter sp.
CGACCAGCTCCTTGACCTCGGACAGCCGCAGCCCCATGCGCTTTCCGCGCAGCGGGCGCCAGCGGGTCTACACGGCACGCGACCGCACGCGGCTCAAGCTCACGCTGCGCGGAAAGCGCATGGGGCTGCGGCTGTCCGAGGTCAAGGAGCTGGTCGACATGTACGAGTCGCCGCGCGATACGCAGGCCCAGTTGCGCAAGCTGGTGAGCGTGCTCTCGCTTCACCGGGCCCAGCTGGAGCAGCAGATGGCCGACCTGCACCTCACGCTCGATGAAGTCCGCACGCACGAGAGCGAAGCACGCCGCCTGCTGGAAAGCGGTGCCGCCCGGCGGCTCGCCGCGGCCCCCCGAAAACCCCGTCCCAAGAACGCTACCTGATCGGAGACCCCATGAACCTGCCTGGACTCGATTTCCAGCTCGGAGAAGACGTCGATGCGCTGCGCGATGCGGTGCGCGACTTTGCGCAGGCCGAGATCGCGCCGCGTGCGGCCGAGATCGACCGCAGCGACCAGTTCCCGATGGACCTGTGGCGCAAGATGGGCGCACTCGGCGTTCTGGGCGTGACCGTGGACGAGGCCTACGGCGGTGCGGGCATGGGCTACCTGGCCCACATGATCGCGATGGAAGAGATCAGCCGCGCCTCGGCCAGCGTGGGCCTGTCGTATGGTGCGCACAGCAACCTGTGCGTCAACCAGATCCGGCGCAACGGCACTGAGGCGCAGCGCCAGAAGTACCTGCCGCGCCTGATCAGCGGCGAGCACGTGGGCGCTCTGGCGATGAGCGAGCCCGGGGCCGGCTCGGATGTGATCAGCATGAAACTGCGTGCCGAGGAGCGCGGCGGCGTGTACGTGCTCAACGGCAGCAAGATGTGGATCACCAACGGCCCCGATGCC
>CAZBOF010000119.1:0-11695 GCA_964493285.1 uncultured Rhizobacter sp.
CCAGAACTACGCGCTCTACCCGCACATGACCGTGTTCGACAACATGGCCTATGGCTTGAAGATTGCCAAGGTGCCCGCGCAGGCCATCACGGCACGCGTCGACAAGGCGGCCGGCATTCTGCAGCTTGAGCCTTACCTCGCCCGCAAACCGCGCGAGCTTTCCGGCGGCCAGCGCCAGCGCGTAGCCATGGGCCGGGCCATCGTCCGGGAGCCTCAAGTGTTCCTGTTCGACGAGCCGCTCTCCAACCTGGATGCCAAGCTGCGGGCGCAGACCCGCATCGAGATCCGCAAGCTGCACGCCGAACTGGGCGTGACCTCGCTCTTCGTCACGCACGATCAAGTGGAAGCGATGACGCTTGCGCAGCGCATGATCGTGATGAATGCGGGCCGCATGGAGCAGTTCGGCACCCCCGAAGAGGTCTACGCCCGCCCGGCGACCACCTTCGTCGCGAGCTTCATCGGCTCGCCGCCGATGAACCTGCTGCCCGGCCTGGCCGAAGGCCGCACGTTCATCGTGGGGGGACAGCGGCTCCCTTTGCCGCACCCGGCGCCCCGTGCGGGTGAATTGCTGCTCGGGCTGCGACCGGAACACGCCGACGCGGGCGAAGACCCGGGCTGGCCGCTGTACGTCGACCTGGTCGAGATGCTGGGGGCCGAGCGGCTCGTTCACGGGCTTCTCGGAGACCAGCCCTACACATGGCGCATGGACGGCGCACTCGCCCCGCCCGCGACCGGCGCCCGCGTGCCGCTGGCGTTCAGCGCGCGGCACGTGCACTGGTTCGACCCGGCCACCGGCGAGCGCATCGACGCTGTTTGAAAGCGTTGATACCCTTGTCGCCATGAGCTTCCAACCCTCCTCCTGGCCCTATCCTTTCTGGATCGCGCACCGAGGCGCCGGCCGACTGGCCCCCGAGAACACCCTGGCCGCCTTTCGCGTCGGCGCAAGCCACGGCTACCGTGCCTTCGAATGCGACGTGAAACTCAGCGCCGACGGCATCCCCTTCCTGCTGCACGATGCCACATTGCAGCGCACCACGCCGGAGGAAGGCGTCGCCGCCGACTTGCCTTGGGACGTGCTCTCCCGCATCGACGCCGGCGGTTGGCACAGCCGCCGTTTTGCCGGTGAACCCCTTCCCAGCCTGGCGCTGATCGCGAACTACTGCCTGCGCAATGGCTTTGCCCTCAACATCGAGATCAAGCCGACACCGGGGCACGGCGAGGAAACCGGACGCGTGGTCGCCGCCCACGCACAGCAATGGTGGGCCGGCGCCCCCGTGAAGCCCTTGCTCAGTTCGTTCCAGCCCGACGCGCTGGCCGCCGCCCAGGCCAGCGCGCCAACCCTGCCACGCGCCTTGCTGCTCGACAGCCTGCGGCCCGGCTGGCTCACCGAAGCCACCGAACTGGCCTGTGCCGCCGTGGTCGCCAACCATCGTGTGCTGGATGCCGCCGCCATTGCCCAGGCACACGGCGCGGGCCTGCGCGTCCTGTCGTACACGGTGAACGAAGCGGACGACGCCGCACGGCTCACCAGCCACGGGATCGACGGGCTCATCACTGACCGCGTGGACGCATTCGCACCCGAAATCCGCCCCCAGCCCGCATGACGCACGCATGAGCAAAGCAGGAGCGTCTCCCCGCCTTGCGCGGGATTCGCTCTTCATCATTCAAGCGCCGCGGACAAGACGATGCGCTCTGCGGCCGCCGAATCCGAGCGCCGGGTGCAAGCCGATGCGAAGCCGAGTCCGCGGCGCGGGGTGGGTCAGGCCCTCGTGCAGCGCGTGACCGCCGGCACGGCGGCGACGTCGGCACCCCCGGCAGCACGCGATCAGAGCGCCACGTTCTTCCTCGCCCCGCCCGCCGGCTCAGCCGATGAACAGGGCGAAAACGTACATCAACTCCGATAGTCCGCGTTGATCTTCACGTAGTCGTAGCTCAGGTCGCAGGTCCACACCGTGGCGCTGGCCCGGCCCCGTCGCAGGTCGACACGCACGGTGATCTCGCTTTGCTTCATCACCCGCGCCCCGTCTTCCTCGTTGTAAGACGGCTTTCGCCCACCGTCGGCGACCACGTGCACATCGTCGAGAAACATCTCGATGCGGGACTGGTCGAGATCGTCGATGCCCGCGTAACCCACGGCCGCCAGAATGCGCCCCAGGTTCGGGTCGCTCGCGAAAAATGCCGTCTTCACCAGGGGCGAATGCGCGATCGCGTAAGCGACCTGTTTGCACTCCGCCTCCGTCTGACCGCCGTCCACCCGAACGGTGATGAACTTCGTGGCGCCTTCACCATCGCGCACGATGGCCTGCGCGAGCTGGGTTGCGACGTCCACCAGCGCCTGGCGCAGGATGAGACCGTCACCGGCATCCAGCGTGGTGATCGGCTCGTGGCCCGCTGCACCACTGGCAATCACCAGAAAGGAATCGTTGGTCGAGGTGTCGCCATCGACGGTGATCCGGTTGAACGACAGGTCGGCGACTTCGGCCACGAGACTTTGCATCAGGCCCGGCGCCACCACCGCATCGGTGGCGATGAAGCCGAGCATCGTCGCCATGTGGGGACGGATCATCCCGGCGCCTTTGCTGATGCCGGTAACACTCACCGGGTACCCGCCGATCTGCACCTGCCGCGACGCCGCATTCGGCACGGTGTCGGTCGTCATGATGGCCTCGGCCGCGATGCCCCAATGAGCTTCCTGAAGATCGGCAATCGCAGCCGGCAGCCCCGCCTCGATGCGATCGGCCGGCAGCGGCTCCATGATCACACCGGTGGAAAATGGCAGCACCTGTTCGGGCGAAAGATTCAGGTGACGCGCCAGGGCAACGCAAGTGGATTGCGCACGGGCCAGGCCATCATCTCCCGTGCCTGCATTCGCATTGCCGGTATTGATGAGCAGCGCACGAGGACCGGCGCCAGAAGCCAAGTGCTTGCGGCACAGCTGCACGGGTGCCGCGCAGAAACGGTTGCTGGTGAACACGCCGGCCACCTGCGAGCCTTCAGCCAGTGTGATCACCGTGAGGTCACGGCGGCCGGCCTTGCGCACCCCCGCCATCGCGACCCCCAGCCGGACGCCGGCGATGGGAAACAGGGCTTCGGGACGGGGAGGCAGGAGGTTGACGGGCATGGTGGTACGCCAGAGGTCGGGGAAGGGGAACGAATTGTAGTTTTGCGCGTGGCAAACTCCATCGTCATGCCTGCGTCCACCGTGCTGCCCGCATTGGGGCTCGCCATCGCCATCGCTATGTCATGCAGCCTGGCCATTTCGACCGCCTGGGCTCAGGTGCCCGGACCCGTTGCGTCGCAGCGAGCATTCGTGTCCGGCCACAGCCTCATCGACAACCCCATGCCCGAGTACCTGGCGCAGATCGCCGCAAGCCTGGGCACGCCGCTGCAATGGAACCGGCAGTACATGGAGGGCTCGTCGATCCGCCATCGAACACGTGGACGCGGCCGCAACGAAGGCTGGGACGGCTATTCGAGCGGCAGCAACCGTGACGGCGAAGGGCTCGATGTCATCGAGGAAATCCGGCGGCCGCGCGCCACCGACGGCAAGCCCTACGACACGCTCGTCATCACCGAACAGCACGGTGTGCTGGACGCGCTGGTGCTGCATGACACGGTGCGCTACCTGCGCCACTACCACGACCGCTTCATCGACGGCAATGCGCGAGGGAAGACGTGGTTCTACGAGCCCTGGCTCGGCGTGATCGACAAGTCCAAGCCGGCTCGCTGGATCGCCTACGAACGCGCTGCCGCCCCCATGTGGCAGTGCATCGTGACACGGGTCAACACTTCGCTCGAGGCCGAAGGCCGGCCGGACCGCATCCAGCCCCTGCCGGCGTCGACGGCATTGGCCGCACTGGTGGAGCGGGCGGTGCACGGCAAGGTGAACGGCTTTCCCGCAGGCGACCCTCGAAGCGCGCTCGACATGCTGTTCCACGACACCGTGCATCTGACCCGCCTGGGCAGCTACTACATGGCGCTCAGCAGCTACGCCGCCCTGCACGCGCGCTCGCCGGCAGGCGCGTGGGCGCCCGACGAAGTCAACCCGCGGCTCGCAGCGTCGTTGCAAGGTCTGGCCTGGGAGCTTGTCTCGAATGAACAGGCCTCGCGCACGCCGCTGCCACTGGCAGCATGCAATGCCTACATGAAGCAGTTCACAGACCTGTACGTCGATCACATGCGCGACGACTACTGGGCACAGCAGGGCCCGTCCCTGCACACAACCTACCGACGCTGGCGCCACGGGCTGCAATGGCGCTGGCAACTGTGGCGCCATTTCGGCGGGAACGCGTTCAGCTTCGACGCGGCTTCTGATCGGAGCCGCTGGTTCCGCGCCCCCTGAGGCCAGGTCACTGCGCGCTGCCATCGCCCGCCACCCAGGCGGCCACCACCGATTCACAGCATGGCGGGCTGGCGCTCAGCGCCGGCGATTCGTACTCAGGCCAGCCTGCCGTGGCACAGCTTGTACTTCTTGCCGCTCCCGCAGGGGCACGGATCGTTGCGGCCCACTTTCGGAACCGCACCGCCAGCATCGCCCCGGAAGCGGGTTTCCTGCGCAACGCCGCCGTCTTCGGTGGGGTGGGTGTACGTCAGGTTGCCAATGGCCTCGGCACGCTCTTCGATCGCCTCCGCCGCCTCAGCGACCTGCTCTTGCGTCTGGATGCGCACCGTCATCAGAATGCGCGTGGCCTCCATCTTGACCACGTCGAGCAACTGGCTGAAGAGCCCGAAAGCTTCGCGCTTGTACTCCTGCTTCGGGTTCTTCTGTGCATAGCCGCGCAGGTGAATGCCCTGGCGCAGATAGTCCAGTGCGGCAAGGTGTTCGCGCCAATGCTGGTCGATCGACTGCAGCAGGATCATGCGTTCGAATGGCAGAAACTGCTCGGCGCCCACGCGCTCGAGCTTCACGGCAAAAGCGTCATGCGCCGCCTTCACTACCTTCTCGGTGATCTCTTCCGCATCGATCGCACTCGCGCTTTCGACTTCCGTTTTCAAGGGGATGTCGATGTGCCACTCTTCGCGCAACGTCTTCTCGAGACCTTCGAGGTTCCATTGCTCCTCGACGCTTTCCGGCGGCACGAAGGTGTGCACCACATCGGTCAATGCGCTTTCGCGCAGGTTGGTCACCTGCGCGGTCAGGTCCTGCGCCTCCAGGATCTCGTTTCGCTGTTGATAGATGACCTTGCGTTGATCGTTGGCCACGTCGTCGTACTCGAGCAGCTGCTTGCGCATGTCGAAGTTGCGCGCCTCGACCTTGCGCTGCGCGCCTTCGATGCTGCGGCTGACGATGCCGGCTTCAATGGCCTCGCCTTCGGGCATCTTCAGCCGATCCATGATCGCGCGCACACGGTCTCCCGCAAAGATGCGCATCAGCGGATCTTCGAGCGAAAGATAGAAGCGCGACGACCCCGGATCTCCCTGCCGGCCGGAACGGCCGCGCAGCTGGTTGTCGATCCGGCGCGACTCATGGCGCTCGGTGGCAATGATGCGCAGGCCGCCCGCCGACTTCACGTTCTCGTGCAAGACTTGCCAGTCGTCTTTCAGCTTGCCGACGCGCAGGCTCTTCTCGGTCTCCGTCAGGGACTCATCGGCCTCGATCAGTTGCACCTGCCGCTCGACATTGCCTCCGAGCACGATGTCCGTGCCGCGGCCCGCCATGTTGGTGGCAATGGTGATCACGCCCGCACTGCCAGCCTGGGCGATGATCTCGGCCTCTTTCGCGTGCTGCTTGGCGTTCAGCACCTGGTGCGGCAACTTGGCCTTCGTGAGGGTTTCGGAAATCAGCTCCGAATTCTCGATGGACGTCGTGCCCACCAACACCGGCTGGCCGCGCTCGTGGCAATCACGGATATCCGCGATCACCGCGTCGTACTTCTCGCGCGAGGTCTTGTAGACGAGGTCGAGCTCGTCCTTGCGGATGGTCGGCTTGTTCGGCGGAATCACGACCGTCTCCAGGCCGTAGATCTCCTGGAACTCGTAGGCCTCGGTGTCGGCCGTGCCCGTCATGCCGGCGAGCTTGCCGTACATCCGGAAGTAGTTCTGGAATGTGATCGATGCGAGCGTCTGGTTCTCGCTCTGGATCTGGACGCCCTCTTTCGCTTCCACCGCCTGGTGCAGGCCGTCGGACCAGCGGCGGCCCGTCATCAAGCGCCCGGTGAACTCGTCGACGATGACGACCTCGCCGTTCTGAACCACGTAGTGCTGGTCGCGGTTGTAGAGATGGCGCGCGCGCAAGGCGGCATACACGTGATGCATCAGGGTGATGTTGGCCGGGTCGTAGAGACTCGCACCGTCGACCAGCAAGCCGGATTCACGCAACAGGCGCTCGGCGTTCTCATGGCCGTCCTCGGTCAGGAAGACCTGGTGCGTTTTCTCATCGACCGTGAAATCGCCCGGCTCGATCACGCCCTCGCCGGTGCGCAGGTCGAGTTCCCCGATCTGCTTCTTCAAGCCCGGAACCACGGCGTTGATGCGCACGTACATCTCGGTGTGGTCTTCCGCCTGCCCGCTGATGATCAGCGGCGTGCGCGCCTC
This sequence comes from uncultured Rhizobacter sp., assembly GCA_964493285.1. Taxonomy (GTDB): domain Bacteria; phylum Pseudomonadota; class Gammaproteobacteria; order Burkholderiales; family Burkholderiaceae_C; genus Rhizobacter. Next base: position 6,535 of record CAZBOF010000119.1, read on the forward strand.
GTCGATGAGGATGGAGTCCACCTCGTCGACGATCGCGTAGGTCAAGCCACGCTGAACACGGTCGGCGGTCTCGTAGACCATGTTGTCGCGCAGGTAGTCGAACCCATACTCATTGTTCGTGCCATACGTGACATCGGCCGCGTAGGCCGCCTGCTTCTCTTCCCGCGGGATCTGCGACATGTTCACGCCGACGGTCAAGCCGAGAAACGTGTAGACCTTGCCCATCCATTCGGCGTCGCGTCGCGCAAGGTAGTCGTTCACCGTCACGACGTGCACGCCTTTGCCGGTGAGTGAATTCAGGTACACCGGCAGCGTGGCCATCAGCGTCTTGCCTTCACCCGTGCGCATTTCGCCGATCTTGCCGTTGTGCAAGGCCATGCCGCCGATCAGCTGCACGTCGAAATGGCGCATCTTGAGCACCCGTTTGCTGGCCTCTCTCACCACGGCAAACGCTTCGGGGAGCAGGGCGTCCAGCGTCTCGCCTTTCTCGAGGCGGCGCTTGAACTCTTCCGTCATGCCCTTGAGCCCGGCATCGTCGAGTTGCTCGAATCGAGGCTCCAATGCGTTGATCTGTTGAACCACTTGCCGGTACTGCTTGAGCAGGCGGTCGTTGCGGCTACCAAAAAGAGAGGTGAGAAGCTTGGGCAACATGCAACGTCAAGGGTTGGGGCTGGAGCAGCGGGATCGAGAAAGTGGCGCGGCAGACTCTGTGCCGGGAGGCCGAGAACCCGCGCCGTCGCGGGTCGCGTCGAGTCCTGGCAACCACGGCGAAAGCGTTGAATCTTAGCACCGGGGTCGGTGCTCCCCAGGGGTCAAGGCACGGCTGGAGCTGGGTCAGCCGCCGCTGAACGCAGCGGCGCGGCCGGCTTGCCGGCCAGGAACTTGGCAGGGTTCTGCAAAACGCCATCGACCATCACTTCGAAATGAAGATGAGGCCCAGTGGAGCGGCCCGTGGTGCCGACTTGCGCCACCACCTGGCCCCGCTTGACCAGGTCCCCGGCCGAAACCAGGATCTTGGACGCATGGGCGTAGCGCGTCGTCAGGCCATTGCCGTGGTCGATCTCCAGCAGATTGCCGTAGGCCGGGTGGAAATCGGTGGAACGCACGACGCCCCCTGCGGCCGCCTTGATGGGCGTGCCGACCTCGGCGGGGAAATCCAGGCCCGTGTGCAGCGCCGCGCGGCCGGTGAACGGGTCGGAGCGAAATCCGAACCCCGACCCCACCATGACATCCACGGGGCGGGAGTTCGGGATCATCAGCGCCGTGAGACGCTTCTCGAACAACCTGGACTCGATCATCGTGAAAAGGTCGCCGCTCTGCTCCGCAGCCTCATCGAGGGACTCCATCAACCCATCGAGCTGCTCCAGAGAAGGGGAACTCGCAGGGACAAAGGGGCCGCCCTGCCCGCCCGCACCGGCCTTGGGCGGCACCACCGCTGGCGCGACCTTCAATTCCTCCGCCTTGATGCCAGCCAAACCGGAGACACGCTCGCCCATGGCCTCCAGGCGGATGAGCTTGGCCTGCATTTCACCCACCTTGTGCGCCATCGCATCCAGGTTTTCGCGCATGAACCGATCGCGTTGGGCAAATTCGTCGCGGACGACGAAACGAACGATCTGGCTGACCACCGGCCAACCTTCCCGCGCCGCCTTGAGCAAGATCACGTGGTAGATCGTCCCCGAAAGCAGCAACAGCACGACGATCAAGGCCGCCAGGACGCCAGCCGCCTGAAACCGGTTGACGTGCAGCACACGCGTTCGCGCCAGGCTCCCGTGCGTGATCATGATCTGCATCGTTAAACTCCTTGCGGTGAATCCGAAACCACCACCGGTCACCCCCGACGCACTGCCGATCCGGGAAGCGCTTGTTCAAAGCGCCCCGCTGGTTCGGCTGCAACAGTTGCTGCATGAATCGAACGCACGCCTGGAAGCAATACGGGCGGTCCTGCCAGCGCCGCTGGCCGCTCATGTCAAAGCGGGACCGGTGGACGACGAAGGCTGGTCGTTACTGGTTGCGAATGCATCGGTGGCTGCCAAACTGCGGCAACTTCAACCTCGCCTCGAAGACGCATTGCGCAAGCGGGGTTGGCAGGTTACTGCAATCAGAATCAAGGTTCAATCGACCTGATACGAGACGTATCTGCGACGAACCCGGCAAGACTGGTGCCCCCGGCAGGAATCGAACCCGCGACCTTCGGTTTACAAAACCGCTGCTCTACCAGCTGAGCTACAAGGGCCAGAGAGAAATCAGAATTCTAGCGAGCCCACCGCGGGTGGCCTCGCAGGTCATTTGATGCGCTTGAGCGATGGGCGCCCGCCGCCGGGCGCTGGCTCCGGCGGATCCTGGGAATCGCTCGGCACGGGCCGTTCGTCGGCTGATTCCGCCTTCTCGGTGCTGGCCAGGCGCAATCCGCCCGAAGTCGGGGATTTGTCGTCGGTGGGGACCACCGGCGCAGCGGAGACTTCAGTCGGCACCGGGAACGCCATACCTTGCCCATTCTCCCGGGCGTAGATGGCAATCACGTGATCCACCGGCACCACGATCTGGCGGGACGTACCGCCAAACCGCGCTTTGAACTCAATCAGCTCGTTGCCCAGCTTCAAGCCCGTGGTGGCCTCGAAGCCCACGTTGAGAACAATCTCGTTGTTCTTGACATGCTCCAGCGGCACCTGCACCGTGGCATCGACGAACACCGCCAGGTAGGGCGTGAAGCCGTTGTCGGTGCACCAGTCGTGCAAGGCGCGAATCAGGTAAGGGCGGGTCGAGCTGCCCGCACTTCCCGGTGTCGACGGAATGAGGCTCATGCTGCCCTTGGTTACTTGCGCATGACCTTTTCAGAAGGCGTCAGCGCTTCGATGTAAGCCGGCCGCGAAAAAATCCGCTCGGCGTACTTGAGCAGGGGCACGGCATTCTTGGACATGTCGATGCCATAGTAGTCCAGTCGCCACAGCAGCGGGGCAATGGCCACGTCGAGCATCGAGAAGTCATCGCCCAGCATGAACTTGTTCTTCAGGAAGATGGGCGCGAGCTGCGTCAGCCGATCGCGAATCTGCGATCGCGCCTTCTCCAACTGCTTGTCGGTCGGCTTGACGCCACGCGACTCCAGGACGTTCACATGCGCAAACAATTCCTTCTCGAAATTGAGCAGGAACAGGCGCACGCGTGCGCGTGCCACCGGGTCGCCCGGCATCAGCTGGGGATGCGGAAAACGCTCGTCGATGTACTCATTGATGATGTGCGACTCGTACAGGATGAGGTCGCGCTCTACCAAGATCGGAACCTCGTTGTACGGGTTCATCAGGGCGATGTCTTCCGGCTTGGCGAACAGGTCGACGTCGCGGATCTCGAAGTCCATTCCCTTTTCGAACAGAACGAATCGGCAACGGTGCGAATAAGGGCAGGTCGTTCCGGAGTAAAGCACCATCATGATGGCGGCTCCTTTGGGCTATGGTCTTGCTGAACGGTAGAGGGAACGGGCGGGGCGTCAGCCGCATCCCGCACGGCGATCGTCGAGGCCGCAGGCAGGCGGCCCTTTCGATCAGAGGCAACAGTTACTTCACGTCTTTCCAGTAGGCGGCGTTCAAACGCCAGGCGATGAGCGTAAAGATCCCGAGGAAGATGAGCACGACCACGCCGATACGCACGCGGTCGTTCTGCGCCGGCTCGCCCATCCACTGCAGAAACCCCACGAGATCGGCCACAGCGCTGTCGTAGTCGATCGGGCTCAGGGTGCCCGGCGTCAGCTGCTCGTAGCCGGCAAAGCGCTGTACCGACCGGGTTTCATCGTGCGGGTCTTTCTCGGCGATGAACTTGGCCGCGCGCTGCCCCTGCAACTCCCACATGACGTGCGGCATGCCGACGCTGGGGAAAGCGAGGTTGTTCCAGCCGGTCGCGGTGCTCGCATCGCGGTAATAGCTGCGCATGTAGGTGTAGAGGTAATCCGCACCCGAGCCCTGGCTGATGTTGGCACGCGAACGCGCGATCACCGTGAGGTCGGGAGGCAACCCGCCAAACCATTCCTTGGCATCCTTCGCCGACATCGCGATCTTCATCGTGTCACCCACCCGGTCGGTGGGGAACATCAGGTTCTGCTTGATCTGGTCCTCGGTCAGGCCGATGTCGCGCAGCCGGTTGAAGCGCATGAAAGCCGCTTCGTGGCAGTTCAAGCAATAGTTGGCGAACAGCTTCGCCCCGTTCTGGAGCGCAGCCATGTCGGTGAGCTTTTCTTGCGGGAACTTGTCCCAGGCGATGCCGCCTTCCGCGGCGTTCGCCACGCCGCTCAGTCCCAACGACGTCAGCAGGATGAAAATCAGTTTCTTCATGGTGTGTTGTCTAGGCTTGTGCTGGCATCAGTGGGCATGGAAGGTCACACGCTCTGGCACTGGCTTGGAAGTGCCGATGCGGCTCCACCACGGCATCAGCAGGAAGAACCCGAAGTAGAACAAGGTGCCGATCTGCGACACGCGCTCGCCAGTCGGAGAAGGCGCCTGCACGCCCAGATAACCGAGCACGGCGAACACGAAGACGAACAGACCGTACATCACCTTGTGCCAGCCCGGGCGGTAGCGGATCGACTTGGCTTCCGCGCGGTCGAGCCACGGGAGGAAGAACATGATCACCACCGCGCCGCCCATCACGACGACACCCCAGAACTTCGCCTCGAAGGTCAACAGCAAAGCTGCAGCCACGATCGCGCCAACTGCGACAGCGACCTTGCCGCGCAAGCTGAACCCGCCCTTGACCAGCGCAAGGACGGCGCCCAGCCCGATCAGCGCGACGAGCACGTAGACCATCTGGTCCGTCGTGGCGCGCAGCATGGAGTAGTACGGCGTGAAGTACCAGCCCGGCGCTATGTGCGCGGGCGTCTTCAGCGGGTCGGCAGGGATGAAATTGTTGTACTCGAGGAAATAGCCGCCGAACTCCGGCGCGAAGAACACGACCGCCGAGAAGAACATCAGGAAGATGCTGACGGCGTAGATGTCGTGCACCGTGTAGTACGGATGGAAAGGAATACCGTCCAGGGGCACGCCGCGGGCGTCTTTCTTGGCCTTGATCTCGACGCCGTCCGGGTTGTTGGAGCCGACTTCGTGCAAGGCGATGATGTGAGCCACCACCAGGCCGAGCAGCACCAGCGGCACGGCGATGACGTGGAAGCTGAAGA
>CAZBOF010000120.1:0-6582 GCA_964493285.1 uncultured Rhizobacter sp.
TGCGGAAGGTGTCGCTGCTGTGGCGCAGGTGGGCGAGGAAATCGCGGTAGAACAGGTTCTTGCCCTGCTTCTGAAGGCCCAGCGCGTTGTAGATCTCCGAGCGCGGCTTGCGGGGCATCAGCGTGCGCAGGAACTGCACGTAGGCCGACGGGATTTCCATGTTGACCATGAAGTACGCCCGCGCAAAGCTGAACAGCATCTGCAGCTCGTCTTCGCCGAACAGCACCGTGTCCACGACGAGCTGCCCGCCTGCCACGGTGTGCAGGATGGGCAGTGCGAACGGCGTTTCCTTGTAGCCGTTGATGATCCTGCCGACCGCATACGCGCCCTTGTTGCGGAAGAAGAGCGAACTGAGCACCTGGATCTGGAAATTGGCCCGGAGCTTGAAATCACCCAGCTCGCGCACCACGGCGCTCACGATGTGATCGACATCGCGCGGCAAATCCTCGAACTCGCAAGCCAGCTGGAAGTTGTGGATCAGCCGCGCCCACGACTCGCGCATCGTCGCCTTCGTGGGGTAGTAGGCGCGGTAGGTCGGCATCGACGCCGGCTCTTCGTTTTCAATGTACTCGGTGGACACCGCGGGCCGCACAAAGATGAAGTCGTTGCGGAAATAGCTGCGGTGCAGGATCTTGGTGGTGACCGAGTTGAAGAAGGTCTCCGCCAGCTCGGGCTGGTGGTGGTTGGTGAGCAGGCCGATGTAATGCAGCTTGGCTTGCTGCCAGACGTCCATCGACAGCGTGCTGGCCTGGAACTCGCGCTGCAAGCGGTCGGTGGCCTCCAGCACGCGCAGGTCGTAGAACTCGATGCGTTCGCGCTGCGCCTGCTGCTGTGCGTGCCAGTCGGCCCGTTCGAAACGCGCTTTGGCTTCGGCGCTCGCGGCGCGGAACAAGCGGTAGTGGCGGTCAAACCCCTCCAGCATCGCCTGCGCGATCCCGAATGCCCGCGGGTCGTTGAGCTGCTGTGGGAATCCCGCCAGGGTGTTCACGTCACACCGCCTGGCCCGGCGCGTAGCGCGCCCGCACCTCGGCCACGCCGCGTTCATAGGCCTGCAGCACCTGTTCCGGCCCCGCCACCGCCATGTGCAGGTCTTCGAGAAGCCCGTTGTGCAGCCCGTAGAACCAGCCGTGCACATACAGCTCCTGCCCGCGCGCCCATGCATCCTGCACCACCGTGGTCTGGCACACATTGAGCGCCTGCTCGACCACGTTCAATTCGCACAGCGCATCCACGCGCCGCGATTCGTCCACCGTGTCCAGCCAGGACTGGTGGCGGTTGCGCACGTCTTGCACGTGGCGGATCCAGTTGTCGGCCAAGCCGATGCGCCGGTCGCTCAAGGCCGCGGCCACGCCGCCGCAACCCGAATGGCCCACGACCATGATGTGGCGAACCTGAAGCATGTCGGTGGCGAACTGGATCACCGACAGGCAGTTCAGGTCGGAATGCACCACCACGTTGGCCACGTTGCGGTGCACGAACAGCTCGCCCGGCAGCAAACCAACCAGCTCATTGGCCGGCACGCGGCTGTCGGCGCAACCGATCCACAGGTACTGCGGCGCCTGCTGCTTGAGCAGCTTGGTAAAAAAACCGGGCGATTTCGCTTCGGTGTCGCGCGCCCAGCGCAGGTTGTTCTCAAGAAGGTCTGTCAACGGCATGGTGTGAAGAGGATTTGTTGCGATGCATCAAGACGCCGTGAGTGTACGCAGCGCCATCCTCTGCGAGGTTTCGGCGAACAGCTCGCGGCCATCAGCATGCGACGGATCCGGGAGGTGTCTGCGCCGATCTCGCACAGCTTGGCACGGCACCTCAACCGACCGGTCGGCCACCCTCAGAATGGAATAGGTCGCAGGAACAGCGATGGCTGGCATGGCTCTCTACATCGACGTCGGTTGACGTATACGTAAAGTGTATCGAACCCCCGAGATGGGCTCGATCGGGAACATGGCCCGAGTTGCCAGCGGCGCCTGCCGGGCCAAAGGGCACATCCTGCGCAACGGATGCGCATGCGGGCCGCGGGACATGCACCAGGACGCACGCCACCCGCCGCATGTGATGTGTTGACGCCGCGGCATGCCGCGCCATTCACGCCGTGTCGGATGGGCCCGCCACGGCGCGGGGAGAGATTCCGCACGGCCAAGGCTGGGGCAAGCGCCAAGCCGTGGCTTCGAGCGTCAGAGGCCGCAATGCCCGCACGCGACCCGCACACGGCTGGCGATCCTCTCGAACATCGCGGCGCGCGGGTTGATCGACCGTCGAATTCCAGGCCGGGCGGGGTTGGACCACGCGCCACCGGCAGCCGTGCATCTCGTCGATGGGCACGGCCGCCATGTGAGCACCTCGGCCGCACGCCCCCTCAAGCAGCCGGTGGCGCCCGAAGAGCGCTCGGCCGTGCCGATGGCCCCTCACTCAAGCTTGATATTCGCCTTCTTCACGACTTCACCCGTTTTGGCCAGGCCAGTGTCAATGTAGGCCTTCAGCACCTGCGGTGTGCTTCCTTGCGGAAGGAAGCCTCGCGCCTTCAGGTCGGCGTCCAGGTCGGGCTCTCTCAAGGCCTTCGCGACCTCTTCGCTCATGCGACGCAGCACCTCGGGTGGCGTGGCGGCTGGCGCCAGCATGCCGTAGAAGCTCGACACCTCAAAGGTCGGGTCACCGATCGATTCGGCAACCGTCGGGACGTTGGGCAGCGCGGCAGACCGCTCTGCCGATGTCACGGCAATCGCTTTGAGCTTGCCGGACTGCAGGTGCGGAATCATCTGCGAAGGCGACCCGATCATGACGTGGATGGTTCCCGAGAGAAGATCGGTCAACGCGGCGGCACCGCCCTTGTACGGGATGTGCAGCATCTGCAAGCCGCTCGCGAGCTTCAGCCGCTCGCCGGTCAAGTGGGCCAAGTCGGCCACGGAGCCCGTCCCGAAATTCAGCCCCTTCGGGTTCGCTTTCGAGTAGGCAACCAGCTCCTGCAAGTTATTCGCGGGCACACCCGAATGGGCGACGATCAACAGCGGCATCGTCACCACCAGACTCACTGGCGCCAAGTCCTTCACGGTGTCGTACGGCAGCTTGCTGTACAGGCTGGGGTTCGCCAAATGGTTTGAGATGACGAAACCGAAGGTGTTTCCGTCGGGTACGGCCTTCGCGACCGCGTCGGTCCCGATGACGGTGCCGGCGCCGGGCTTGTTCTCGATGACGATGGTTCGCCCCATCGACTCACCAATGCGTTTGCCGAGTTGACGGGCGACGTAGTCGGTATCACCGCCGGCATTGAGAGGCACGATGAACTGGATCGGCCTGCCGGATGAGCCCTGAGCCCAAGACAACGCGGGGGTCACGCAAACGAGCGCCGTACAAAGAACTCGACGCAGAAAAATATTGCTGATCATGGGTACTTTCGCAGTTGGGTGATGCATCAGCGGCTTTAGCAGCGCTGCGATCTTGATTGGCCCGCCATTTTGGTAGGATCAATTTCTTGATTCTGTTCAAGCATCGCCCCGGCGTCAATCTCACCTTCATAGTGGATTACACCAGTTCAACTCGCGCAAGGTGGGCCTAAATTACCCAAAGTGGCACTACCAAACAGGGCCGAAAAGCCATCGTCGACCGCCTTGCGGCGTCTGCGGGCTCGCGACGCATGAAGTCCCTGAACGGATGACTTTGCGGCGGCCGGCGTTGCGGCGAAGTGATCGGAAGCCCCGCGGCGGCGGCACCGCAGAAAAGGAGCATCCCTGCGCATCGAGACACGGCAGGCCCGGAGCACGACGACAAACCGAGCCATCGATACCTCGCCAAATCTGTCAATCGGTAAAAATGAGCCATGGACGCCCCCCCTCCCAACCCGCCCGCCGGCGCAGAGAACGCCACCAACCATGTCATTCGAGCCATCCTCGGATACCTGCGCGAGCGCAACCTTCAGGCAGGCGACAAGCTGCCGTCCGAGCGCGCACTGGCGGAAAAGCTGGAGGTCGGGCGCAACACCTTGCGCGAGGGGTTGGCCGCATTGATTACCCTGCGTGTCGTCGAAGGGCGCCCCAACTCCGGCATCTATCTGCGCAAGTTTTCCAGCGAAAGCAGCCTGGAAGCCTTGGCCGTGCTGGCGAACCTCGGCTCGCCTCCCACGCAGCAGGAGATCGAAGAATCGATGGAGGTGCGCACGGCACTTGAGTTCGAAGCAGTGAAGCGCGCATGCGTGCGGCGCGAAGACAAGGATCTTCAATGCATGGCCGAGATCCTGGGCCGCACGGAAGAAATGTTGCGCAAAGGCGGCAACATCGCGGAACTTGATACCGAGTTCCACCTCGCGTTGGTGGCATCGGGGCACAACAGCATGATGGTGCGCGCCCTGAACACCTTCTATCGCTTCACCGCGCAGCGCCGGCGCGTTGTGTTTGCCAATCCCAAGAACGGCGAACTCTCCTTGCGCGATCACTGGCAGCTGTACAACCTGATCGTGGCTCGAGACATCGATGGCGCACAAGATCTGATGCGACGCCACATGGGCCGCGCCACTTCGTACTGGACGGAAGTACTGCTTTGAAAGCGGCACATCTCGATCACCGCCCCGACCATTCAGGCCTGCGCTTGCCAACGAACGCAGCAACCCCTTCCTTGAAATCGGCGCTGCCGTAGCACAATCGCACGAGATCGTCGCCGCTCGATGAGGCCTCGTGCGGGACGGCGGAACTCAAGCGGCGAATCGACTCCTTGGCCGCCCGCATCGTCAGCGGTGCGTGCGAAGCCAGGCGCTGCACCAGCGCGTCGGCAGCCGAGTCGACCCGTTCGACCGCGACGACCTCCGAGACAAACCCACAAGTCAGCCCCTCTTGCGCGGTGAGCGCATCCGCCAGCAGCAGCATCCGCTTGGCATTCGGCGCCCCCACTGCGGCGACCAGGCGAGCCACGCTGGCCCTCGACAAGCAGTTGCCCAGCGTCTTGGCAATGGGCACACCAAAGAGCGCAGTCGCTGACGCGAGACGCAGGTCGCACGCAGCAGCGATGATCAACCCGCCGCCCATGACCCAGCCTTCGCACACCGCGAGCGTTGGCATCGGAAGCCGCTCGATCCGAGAGATGCAGGCGTCGATGCGCCGCTCATACGCGACCCCATCCTCCCCGTCGCGAAAGGCCTGAAACTGCGCGATGTCGGTGCCCGCCACGAAGGCCCGCCCACCCGCTCCGCGAAACCGCACCGCACGCACGCCGCGATCGGTCTCCAGCGACTCGCAGATTGCGAGCAGGCGCTCGTACATTGGCCACGTCATCGCGTTGTGCGATCCGGGCCGATCGAAAATCACGTCCGCCACACCCGCATCGATGCGCAGGTGAACGGCGCCCTCTTTCGGCCGCGGCTCCGCACTCATGGCGCAAACGCCCCGGCGCGCACCAACGCCTCTCGCCCCGCGGCGTCGATGCCCAACTCGCCCAGCACGTCTTCCGTGTGCTCGCCCAGCATGGGTGGGTGTCGACGCACTTCCTGGGGCGTGCCGCGCATCTTGACCGCGAAACCGATGTTGGGCACGCTGCCCTCCACGGGATGCGCCACATCCATGCGCATGTTGCGGTGCTGGCCATGGTCACTGGCCAGTGCCTGCGGGTAGGACAGCAAGGGCCCGGCGGGAATACCCAGCGCCAGCATTTTCTCGATCCACACGCCCGCCGGCTGCAGAACGAATGTCTTCTCCAGCTCCTGGATCAGCACCTCGCGATGGGCCAGCCGTGCAGAGTTGTCCGAGAAGCGCGGGTCGGCAAGCAGGTCATGGCGGCCGAGCAGCCCGCACAAGGCCGCCCATAGTTTCTGATTGGTCGCCCCGATCACGAGATGGCCATCCGCGGCGCGAACCGCCTGGTAAGGCGCCGCCATCTTGTTGGAAGTACCCACCGGGGTCGGCACGCGGCCCGTGCCCCAGTACTCCGAGATGTCCCATACCGCGAACGCCAGCGCGGTATCGAACAGCGATGCGTCGATGTACTGGCCAAGCCCCGTCGACAACCGTCCGATGTAGGCGCTGAGCACGCCGTAGACCGCGAAAAGCGCGCAGCCGATGTCGGCCACCGGCACACCGGCCTTGGCCGGTTCGCCGCCGGGATGGCCGGTCACGCTCATGACTCCGGACATGGCCTGCGCAATCAGATCGAAGCCCGGCCGTTGCGACCAGGGTCCGTCCTGGCCGAAGCCTGAGATGCTGGCGTAGACCAGTTCGGGGCGGCGTTTGGACAATGCGTCGTACCCAAGCCCGAGTTTCTTCATGACCCCCGGGCGGTAGTTCTCGATCAAGACATCGGCCTGGTCGACGAGGCGCATGAACACCTCCCGACCCGCATCGCTCTTCAGGTTCAGCGCAATGCTGCGCTTGTTGCGATTCATGTTCAGGAAGCCCATGCTGTCGCTCCCTTTCATCTTGAATCCCATCGCACTGCGCGTCTGGTCGCCCACGCCTGGCGGCTCGACCTTGATGACGTCGGCGCCGAGATCCGCCAGCAGCATGGCAGCGTAGGGTCCGGCCATGACCTGGCTCACGTCCAGCACCCGCACGCCCATGAGCGGCAGCGGCCGCGAATTGCTGCAAAAACCCGAGATCCGGGCTGCCT
>CAZBOF010000120.1:6592-11311 GCA_964493285.1 uncultured Rhizobacter sp.
CGAAGCAACCGGCTCCCCGGAGGCAGCGTTATTCGCAGCGGTCATCAGCATCCCGTCCGTCCATGAAAGAAGCCATCGCACGCCGGCTGACAAAAGCGACGCCATCCACCCCTTGCGCGGCAACGCACCGCGAAGAGCCAGCCACCATTCGGAACGAATTCAGCAGCCCGCACGCTTTTTGATGCTGATGCGCTGGAAATTGGTATCACCAAAATGGTGGGCCATTCTAGAATCGACGGACAGAATCTGTCAAAGAGGCTCGCCTTCCCAAGGTGTTGACACATCAAATCCATGAGAGGTAAGCTCATTGCGAGAAAATTGGTAGTGCCAAATTGGCAAACCAATGACGCCCCCTCATCCAATGCGATCCCGCCCGAGTTGGCTGCTCTGCCGCTGGCTGGGCCGCCACGGGCTGGCAGCCAGCGCCTCAACCATGAGATCACCGACACGTGAGTGAAACCAAACCTGTCAACCCTGGCCCGCTCCGCGTCGCCATCGTCACGGGCGTCGCCATGGGCATCGGTGGCATTGGCCGCGGCATCGCGGCGCAGCTTGCCAGTGACGGCATGGCCGTGATGATGGCCGACCTGGACCCCGGCGTGGCCGAGGTCCGCCGCCAGATTGCGCAGTCGTTTGAGGACGATCGCCACCTGGCTTCGTTCGCCGGCGATCTGTCTGAGGAGACTGTCGCACAGGCACTGGTGGACAAGACGATTGCGTTATTCGGCCGCATCGACGTTCTGGTCAATAACGCCGGGGGCGGCGTCATCCGCCCGTTCCTAGAACACGATGCCGAGTCATTCGATGCAACGCTGAAGCGAAACCTGTGGACCACCTTGTGGTGCTGCCACAAGGTGATACCGGTGATGGTTCGGCAGAACCACGGCCGCATCGTGAACATCGGAGCCGATTCGCTGCGAACCGGCATTCCCCACCATACCGGCTACAACGCCGCGAAGGGCGGCGTCATCGGAATGATGGTCGGACTGGCGAAGGAGTTCGCCTCCTACGACATCACCGTGAACACGGTATCGCCGTGCGTCGTGAATACCGAACGCCATCAAGCGCGACTGGATGCGGACCCGAAGCTGGCGCGCGCCTTCTTGCAAGTGGTACCGAAAAACCGCGGCGTCGAGATCGCCGAGATCTGCGACACCGTGAGCTTTCTGGCACGGGAGCAAACCGCTTTCATGACCGGCCAAGACATCAGCCTGAATGGCGGCAGCGCCATGCCATGACGACCGGGCGGCATTCAGCGTGATTTTTTGATCCGATGGAGCATGCAGAGATGACCAGATACAAACGACTCGGCTACCTGGCCCTGAACGTGTCCGACGTCGAGCGATCGTCCGGGTTCTACCGCGATACGGTTGGCCTGCAGTCGGTTCCGGGCAGCGACTCGCGGGTCCGTTACCTGCGTTGCAGCGACAAGCACCACGATATCGCGCTCTTTGCGGGCGAGCCGGGGCTCAAGCGCGTCGGCTTCGAGCTGGAGTCCGCCGCACAGATCGAGCCGCTGCGGCGCAGCCTGGCGGGCGCGGGGCGTCCGTTCATCGACATCCCGCCGGCAGATCAGGCCGCCATGCACACCGGGCCCGGAATCCGCACGTGGGAGCCCGTATCGGGCTGCACGCTGGACTTCTACGCAGGCATGGACGGCAACGATGGCGTCCCCGCGTTCGAGCCGACGGTGGCAAAGATCCAGCGGCTGGGGCACTTCGTGCTGCGCTCGGCCGACCCGGCCGCGAGCGTGCGCTACTTCACCGACGTTCTCAACTTCAAGATATCGGATGCCATCGACGGCGCCGTGACGTTCATGCGCTGTTTTCCGAATCCTTTTCATCACTCGTTCGGCGTGGGCAACGGACGAGGCCAAAGCAGCCTGCATCACCTGAACTTCATGGTCTCGGATACCGACGACATCGGGACGTCGCTCTGGCGCCTGAAGAAGCTCGGTATCCCCATCGTCAACGGCCCGGGCCGCCACCTCCCTTCCGGCAGCATGTTCCTCTACTACCTCGACCCCGATGGCATCACGGTCGAGTACAGCTTCGGAATGGAAGAGTTTCCCGAAGACGGCCCGCGCGAACCTCGCGTGCTGGCGCCGGTTCCGAAATCCTTCGACCTCTGGGAAGGGCCGGTCGACCCGCGCAAGGCCGCCGTCGGCAGGATCGAGCAGTCAATGCCGGCATGAAACCCGCCTGCCGCATCGGCGTGCGCACGCATGCCGTGCCGAAACAGTTTTCCGTCGATGCGAGACGCCCACGACACGCAACGTGGCCCACGATGGCGCCTGCACAGGAACGCCGCGCGATGCCCGGCATTGAATCACCCAACAAGGACATGCCATGACTTTCCAATCCATCTGGAGCGACCTGCAAGGTGTCGACTTCGAGCAACGCTACATTGACGCAGCGGGCATCCGCACGCGCTACCTGCATGCCGGAAAGAAGGGCAGCCCGGTCCTGATCTTCATCCATGGCACAGGCGGCCACGCCGAAGCCTATGTGCGCAACCTGGCGGCGCATGCGGAACACTTCGACGTCTACGCTTTGGACCTGGTGGGCCACGGGTACTCCGCCAAGCCGGATCACGACTACACGCTGCCGCACTACGTGGCCCACATCGTGGGGTTCATGGACGCGCTCGGATTGGAAAGCGCCTCGCTGTCGGGCGAGTCGCTTGGCGGATGGGTCGCCTCGCACGTCGCCCTGGCGCACCCGCACCGCATCAACAAGCTGGTGCTGAACACCGCCGGGGGCGACAAGATCGACATGGATGCCCTCGCGCGCATCCGCGAGCTGTCGCAGCTGGCGGTGAACGACCCGTCCTGGGAGCGCCTGAAGACACGCCTGCAATGGCTGATGCATCACAAGCACCTCGTGCATGACGACCTCGTGCGAAGCCGCCAGATGATCTACGAACAGCCCGAGATGACGCAGTCGATGCGGCACATCCTCTCCATGCACACGCCGCAAACACGCCAGCAGTACGGGATCCGCGACGAACAGTGGCAGCAGATCAAGGTCCCGACGTTGGTGTTGTGGACCGACCGCGACCCCACCGCAACGGTCGCCGTCGGCGAAGCCCTGCACGCCGCGATCCCGGGCTCAAAGCTCGTCGTGATGAAGGATTGCGGCCACTGGCCGCAATTCGAGGATGCCGAGACCTTCAATCGCGTGCACATCGATTTCCTTCGCAACGGCTGACACCCCTTGCCCAAACACACGGAGCCGCAAGACACTGACGGGCCCGATCGCATGGCACCGCCGCCATGCGCCTGACGAGCAACCCTTCCCGAAGGACCGCAATGCCATCCACGCGTTTGATGAAGGCGATCATCATCGAGGGCGACGCCCTGACATGCCGCGACGACGTCCCGGTCCTGCCTCCTGGTCCGACTGAAGTGCGGGTCCGGGTACAGACCGCCGGCGTCAACTTCGCCGACTTGATGCGCAAGGCTTCGCATTTCGCAGAGGCCGGCGGCGGCGCCCCGATTGCGGGGCTTGAGTTCGCGGGGATCGTGATCGACGCGGGCCGCGATGTACGCGGCATCGTGCCGGGGGATCGCGTGATGGCAATGAGCGGCAGCGGGTACGCGGAGTACGCGTGCGTGGACCATCGTCTCGTGTCCCGAGTGCCCGATCACCTCGACTGGGCGCAAGCTGCCGCCATCATGGTGTCGTTCATGACGGCCCATGACGCGCTTTGCACGCACGGCGGCTTGCGTGCCGGCAGCACCGTGCTCGTGCAAGGCTGCACCTCCGGCGTCGGAATCGCAGCATCACAGCTCGCCGCGTACTTGCGCGCGGCGGCGGTGATCGGCACGTCCACCACCACCGCCAAGCTCACGCAGATGGCTTCGTTCGGAGTCAGCGTCGGGGTCAATGTGCGCGAGCAATCCGTGCCCGAGGTGGTCCATGCAACGACTTCGGGGCGAGGCGCCGACGTCATCGTGGATGCGGTCGGCGGCGCCGCAGCGCTGGACAACCTCAAGGCAGCAGCCATCGGTGCGCGCTGGATCAGCGTCGGCCGCGTCGACGGCAAGGTCGGCGAGTTCGAGCTGAACGAGTTCGCTCGCAAGCGCCTGTCGCTCATCGGGGTGACATTCCGCACGCGCACGCTGCTCGAGCGGATTCAGATCGTCGAGCGTTTCAACCAAAGCGTGCTGCCAGGCCTGGCGGCAGGGCTGCTGAGGCCCAAGGTAGACAGCGTGTTCAGGTTGGAAGAAGCCGATGCCGCGCAAGCGCACGTCCGCTCCGGGCGTCACTTCGGCAAGGTCGTTCTGCAAGTGACCGACTGAACCGGCCCGCCGCGGCCGCTTGAGCGTCCGCGGCGCATTGCCATGCCAGACGCTGCGAGTGCACGCAGCGCCACCCGCTACATGGTTTCGGCGAACAACTCGCGCCCGATCAGCATGCGGCGGATCTCGGAGGTGCCAGCGCCGATCTCGTACAGCTTGGCATCGCGCCACAAGCGGCCCAGCGGGTACTCGTTGATGTAGCCATTGCCGCCGAAGACCTGGATGCCCTCGCCGGCCATCCAGGTGGCCTTCTCGGCGCACCACAGGATGACGCTCGCGCAATCCTTGCGCACCTGGCGCACATGCGATTCACCGAGCGCGTCGAGGTTCTTGCCCACGGTGTAGCAATAGGCGCGAGCCGCCTGGAGCACGGTGTACATGTCGGCCACCTTGCCCTGGATGAGCTGGAACTCGCC
>CAZBOF010000121.1:0-11235 GCA_964493285.1 uncultured Rhizobacter sp.
CCGGGCACGCCGCGGAGCCGCAGGCCGAAGAAGGTGAAGAAGGCGCCGAAGGCGCGAAGAAGAAGGAAAAGAACTCATGCACTCCGCCTCCGGAAAACCCTCCGCGATCCACGCCGTGCTCGCCGACCAGCTGCACCGCTGCGAGCGCTTCGGCGCCGACATCCTGGAAGCCAGCGTGGCGCTCGGCGGCACCGTGACCGGCGAGCACGGCGTGGGCGTCGAGAAGCTCTCGTCGATGTGCGTGCAGTTCTCGGAGGCCGAACGCGCGCAGATGATGGCCGTCAAGCACGCCTTCGACCCGGCGGGCCTGCTCAACCCCGGCAAGGTCATCCCGACGCTTGCGCGCTGCGCCGAGTACGGAAAGATGCACGTGCGCCGCGGCCTGCTGCCTTTCGCCGACCTGCCCCGCTTCTGACTCGCACGAGATCCGGCCGCGCCTGCAGGGCGGCCCCAGCGTGCCGATGGAATATCGAGATGGGCGCCGACTTGGTAAAACACCATGGCGCGTCTTCGCAGGCTCGTCCCTATCCTGATTGCACACGCAACTTGGCGATCGAGCGAAGACCCCCATGACGCAGGCGCAACCCCTCGACCGGCCGGACTGGCCGCCCGGCCAGTACAGCCAGGTCCCCTACTGGGTGTTTCAGGATCCGGCGCTGTTCGCGCAGGAACAAGAGCGCATCCACCGCGGACCCGCCTGGAACTTCCTCTGCGTGGAAGCCGAGCTGCCGAAGCCGGGTGATTTCAAGACCACCTTCGTCGGCAACATGTCGGTGATCGTGGTCCGCGACACGGACGGAACGATCAACGCGTTCGAGAACCGCTGCGCCCACCGCGGGGCCATGCTGTGCCTCAAGCAGCGCGGCCGCACGACAGATTTCGTCTGCGTCTATCACGCGTGGCGCCACGACCTCAAGGGCAACCTCAAGAGCGTGGCCTTCCTGCGCGGCGTCAAAGGGCAGGGCGGGATGCCGGACGACTTCCAGCTCAGCGACCACGGCCCGCGCAAGCTGCGGGTGCAGACCTACTGCGGGCTCGTGTTCGGCACGCTGTCGCCTGACCTGCCCGACCTGGTGGACTACACCGGTCCGGAGGTCGCCGAGCGCATCGCCCGCGTGCTCTGCAAGCCGCTGGAGGTGCTGGGCACCTACGTCCAGGTGCTGCCGAACAACTGGAAGCTTTACTTCGAGAACACGAAGGACACCTACCACTCCAGCCTCCTGCACACCTTCTTCGGCACGTTCAAGGTGTCGCGGCTGTCGCAGCCGGGCGCCATCCGTGTCCATGAAGGCAGCCACGTCGGCTTCACCATGCCGCACACCGGCGGTGTCGACCGCGAGTTCGACAAGGAGGCATTGCGCTCGAACCAGGAGGGCAAGTTCGGCCTGGACGATCCCGGCCTGCTGGAGATCCGCGACGAGTTCGGCGACGGCTGCCATGTGCAACTGCTGACGGTCTTTCCCGGCTTCGTACTGCAGCAGATCCACAACTGCCTGGCCGTGCGCCAGATCCTGCCCGTATCGCACGACACCACCCACCTGGTCTGGACGCTGCTCGGCTTCACCGATGACGACGCCGCGCTGCGCAGCCTGCGGCTCAAGCAGGCCAACCTGATCGGCCCGGCCGGCTACGTGTCGATGGAAGACGGCGCGGTGGGCGGGTTCATCCAGCGGGGCATCGCCGGCTGCACCGACCAGAGCGAACTGCTGATGATGGGTGGGCACGGCACCGAGTCGCAGGACACGCGGACCACGGAGGCTGCGCTGCGCGGCTTCTGGAAGGCCTACCGGCGCTGCATGGGAGTTTGAAGATGACGCTCCCATCCGCCGACCCCACGCTGACCGCGCGCCTGATCGCGTTCCTGGAAGCCTACGCCCGCTGCATCGATGACGACGAACTCGAGCAATGGCCCGGCTTTTTCTCCGACGCCTGCGTCTACAAGATCACCACGCGCCAGAACCTGGAAGCCGGCTACGCCGCGGGCGTGGCTTACGCCGATTCCAAGGGCATGCTGAACGACCGGGTGAAGTCGATCCGCCAGGTCAACATTTACGAAGCACAGCGCTACCGCCACGTGCTGAGCCTGCCGCACATCCAGTCGCAGGACGCCAATGGCACGCTCCACGTCCGCACCGGCTTCATCGTGATCCGCATCATGCACACCGGCGAGACCTCGATCTTCGCCACCGGCAGCTACCACGACCGCGTCGGCGCGCAGGCAGAGCGCCTCGTGCTGCACGAGCGCATCGTGGTGTGCGACAGCCCCCGCTTCGACACCCTGCTCGCGCTTCCGCTGTAGCCACGCCATGGCCGCCGCATCCCTGCCCCGGATCGCCCTGACGCTCGGCGATCCGGCCGGCATCGGGCCGGAGATCGTGCTCAAGGCGGCGCTCGACCCGCGTGTGCGTGCAGCCTGCGTTCCGATTCTGGTCGGCGACGCCGAGGCGCTGCGCGCCCACGCGGCGAGCTTCGCGCCGGGCGTGCACGTGCAACGCTTCGACAGCGTGGCCGCTGCGCATGCCGTGGCCGGCGGTGCGGTGGTGGTGGTCCACCTGCCCAGCCTCGGCGCAGACTTTCGCATCGGCCAGATCGCCCCCGCCAACGGGCAGGCTGCCGTGCAGGCCATCGCCACGGCCGTGGACGCCGCCGTTCGAGGCGAGGTGGACGCGGTGGCCGCCGCACCCATCCATGAAACCGCCATCGCGCAAGCCGGCATCGCCTTCGACGGGCACGCTTCCTTCGTGGCGCGGCGCACCGGCACACCGCTCGACGACGTGTTCCTGATGCTGTGCCGCGAAACGACCCGCATCGTGCACACCACCTTGCATGCCAGCGTGCGGCGGGCCATCGAGCAGATCACGCCGCAGCGGGTGCTCGCGGTCCTGCGCGCAACCGATCGCGCCCTGCGGCGCCTCGGCATCGAACGGCCGCGCATCGGGGTCTCGGGGCTGAATCCGCACGCCGGCGAGAACCGCCTCTTCGGCGACGAAGAAGCGGACATCATCGCGCCCGCCATCGCGTCGGCCCGCCTTGAGGGCATCGACGCCACCGGCCCGCAAGGCGCCGACACGCTGCTCGCGCAGCCGGGCTTCGATGCCTGCGTGGTGATGCTGCACGACCAGGGGCACATCGCGATGAAGGTGGCCGCACCGAACCAGGTGGTCGGCATGGTGATCGGCACCCCATTGGCATTCGCCTCGGTGGGGCACGGCACGGCCATGGACATCGCCGGGCGCGGCGCGGCCGACCCGGTGGCGATGGTCTCGGCCGTGCTGGCGCTCGCCCAGGCCCGGCACGAGACCACAGATCCGACACCATCACAGGAGACATCGTCATGACCGTTTTCGCCCGAATGGCTGCCCTCTTCCTTGCGGCGCTGCTGCCCCTGCAGGCCGCGGCGCAAGACATCCCCTACCCGGAGCACACCGTGCGCATCGTCGTGCCGTTCCCCGCCGGCGGCTACTACGACCGCGTCGGCCGCGTGATGGCCGAGGCCTTGCAGGCCTCGTTGAAGCGTCCGGTGGTGATCGAGAACCGGTCGGGCGCCACCGGCATGATCGGCACCGAGTTCGTGGCCAAGGCGCCGCCCGACGGCTACACCCTCCTGCTCGGCAGCATCAGCGGCAACGTGATTGCGCCGCTGCTGGAACCCCGGGTGCGCTACGACTCCCTGCGGGACTTCGCACCGGTGGCGCTGCTGACCTCCGCACCCAATGTGCTGGTCGTCAGCAGCAGCTCCAACGTGCGCACGTTCAATGAGCTTGCCGCGATGATCCGTGCGAAGAATGGCGGCGCGAACTACGCCAGCAACGGCAACGGCGGCACCACGCACCTGGCCATGGAAGCACTCAAGGCCGAACTCGGGCTCGATATCCAGCACATCCCGTTCCAGGGCAGTGCGCCCGCAGTGAGCGCCATGATCGGCGGGCACGTCGATGCGTCGTTCGCCTCCGTTCTCGACGTGATCCCGGCCATCCAGGCCAACCGCCTGCGCGCCATTGCGGTCGGCAGCCCCCAGCGCGTGCGCTCGTTGCCCGATGTGCCCACGTTCAACGAGTCGCTCGGCGTGCCGTTCGAGAGCACGGCGTGGGGCGGGCTGATGGCCCCCCTCGGCACGCCCCCCGACGTGCTGCACAAGCTCAACGCACATGTCAACCGCGCGCTGTCCGATCCGGCCATCGTCAAGCAACTCTCGCCGGCAGGCGAGTTGGAGATCCTCGGCGGCACGCCGGAGCAGTTCGGCACGCTGCTCCAGGCGGAGTGGAAGAAATGGGGAACCATCATCAAGGAGAAAGGCATCACCGCCCAATGAGCCTCGACGCGGCAGACCGTCCGGTCGGCACACAGATCGTGCTGAGCCACGGCAGCGCCCTGCGTCCCGGCCTGACCGTGGTGGACATCGGCGTCAGCGCGGGAAGGGAAGCATCGTGCAGATCCAGGCGGGTCGCCTCGTTGGCTTCGCATGCCTCAATGCAACGCACGATTTCATGCCGTTGCACCGACTGATGTCACTGGGCGCGGCGAGCGATGTCACCCGGCTTGCTGACAACGCCTGCGATTTGCGCAAACTGCCGTAGCCCCCCAATTCAGTACGTGTGCATCGAGAACTCCAGGCTGCGCGTGAGCGCCACCAGCCGAGGGGCGATGTAGGTTTGCAACTCCTGTTCGGAATACTTGTGCGAGTGGACGATGCAGTGGAACACCACGACGTCGCCATCGAAGGCCCTGCGCAGCGGCACCGCCACGCCAATCACGTCGGAACGGTAGTAGCTTGTTGAGTGGCAGAAGCCAAAGGTCTGCACCTGTTTCACGTGGTTCAACAGCGAGGCCTGGTGCTTCGCCCATGGCTCAGGACACTTGACGCGGATCTCGTTGAGAAGGGCATTGCGGACGTCTGACTCACACCCCGCGAGATACGCGGCGCCCATCGACGTAGCCACGATCGGGGGCGCGAAACCGATGTCGGTGTATTGCGGCGCAAAGCCCGCATTGCTGCGGCTCGCCTCGATGAAGACAATGTTGAGGCGATCGCGGATGGCCATGGCGACCGAGCCCCCCACCTCGTCGGCCAGATCATTCATGGCACGCCTCGCCAGCTGGCGCAACGGCAAGGTCGCCAGCAGCGGGTAGCTCAGTGACAGCACGGCCGAGCCGAGCAGGTACTTGTTGTGGTGCGGGGAAGTGCGCAGATAGCCCAGGCGCGTCAGCGTGTAGGTGAAGCGCGAAATGGTGGCCCTGGGCAAGCCGGTGCGCTGCGCCAGTTCCTTGTTGCCGAGCATGGGGTCTTGCGGCGTGAAGGCACGCAGGATTTCCAGGCCGCGCGCCAGCGTGGTGGCGAACTGCTTGTCTGCCAGCGTCTCTTCAAAAACCGGTGGGCGGGGATTTGCTTCGAGCGGGCGCATCTCTCTGCTCCTGTTGAAGGATCTTCATCTGGAATATCGAAATGGTGTTGGTCATGGTAAGACGAACGACGGCGGGGGTGAACGGGTGTTTTACCCTCGGCACATGCCTGTGGCGTCAACTGCGCCTGCGTTGCCGAACTGAACGAAGGCATGCCCGCCCCAGTGTCAGCAGAAGGCCGGGCGCTCTGGCTGGCGCGGGTCGACGGGGCCGTCTACGCGGCGGAGGCCATCTGCCCCGCATGGCGCGGCCGAACTCGCCGATGGGTGCCTGACCGGCCATGAACTCCCGTGTCCGCCGCACGACGGCGGGTTCGACATCCCCGCGATGGCCGTGCGATCCGGACGCCGGCAACCGAGCCGATACGCACCTACCCGGTGCGCATCGAGAATGGCCCGGTCATGGTCGATCTCGATGCACCATGACGCGGCATTCAATCCACGCTGATGTTCAGCTCCTTGACGAGCTTGCCCCACTTCTCGAACTCGGCTTTCATCATGTCGGTCACCGCTTCCGGTGAGCCGGCCAGGATGGTGAGGTCACCTGCGGGTGAGATTTTCTTCACCACGGCGGGGTTGGCGAAGATGCGGTTCACTTCCGCATTGAGCTTGTGCAATACCGAGGGCGGTGTGCCGGTCGGTGCCACGAGCGAGGTCCATGTCGACGCCTCGAAGCCGGGGCCCACTGCGGTGGCCATGGTCGGCACGCCGGGCAAGGCCGCCAGCGGTTGCCGGCCGGTCACGGCGAGCGGGCGCACGCGCCCCGCCTGGATCAGGGGCAGGATGTCGGTGATGGTGGCGAATGACGTGGTCACGTGGCCGCCCGCAATGGCGGCGACTGCCGGTGCACTTCCCTTGAACGGCACGTGCGCGATGTCGAGCCCGAACTGGGCCTTCAGAAGCTCCATGGCCAGGTGCGTGCCCACGCCAACGCCGTTGCTGGCGTAGGTGGTCTTGGTGCGCCGCGCTTCCGCCACGAGGTCTGCAAAGCTTTGAATGCTGGAGTTGGCGTTGACGACGAGCACGTTCGGCGAGTCGCACAGCAGAACGATCGGCACAAAGTCCTTGAAGCTGTCGAAGCGTGCCGACTTGGGCTGCACCAGCGGAGCCAGCACGTTCTGCGGCTGGCCGCCGATGAGTAGCGTGTAGCCATCTCCCTTGGACCGGGCGACGAACTCCGCGCCGAGCATGCCACTCGCCCCGGCCTTGTTTTCAACGATGAAGGGTTGCTTGAGCGAAAGTTCCAGCTCTTCCGCAACGATGCGCGCCACGCGGTCGAAGTAGCCGCCCGCGGGGTACGGGACGACGATCCTGACGGTGCGTTCCGGGTAGCGATCGGTTTGTGCGCTGGCGAGCGCGGGCACGATGCAGGCCGCAGCCAGCATCAGACGTCGGATCAGTCTCATGGTTTGTCTCCTTGGACGGGCCACCTCTGGGCGGGCGGCCTTTGTGGGCTAGAAACTGTAGAAATCGAGCATCGTGGGCATGTAGTCGTTCAGCATCACGATCTTCTTGCGCCGTATGCGCCAGGCGCCGTCTTGCAGCACGAGCGCGTGCTCGCAGCGGCCGAAGTGCACGAACGACTCGCGCAACTTGGTTCGGAACTCATGCACCGTCCAGCACGAATGCAGCGCCATCGTGTCGTCGCTTTCGCGCTCCAGCAGCACGTTGGTGACGGCGTGCTGCGTGCGCGGGAGCGGCGTCGATGCCACCGAGCGGCCCGACTTCACCCGCGTGACGCGGTCTTCCAGGCCCGCGCGGCTGCCGTAGTACACCAGCGAGACCTCGGCACGCGGGTCGGAGGTCAGTTCGTGCTCGGCGGTCCACGAGGGCAGCCAGAACTCGCAATCTTCGGTGTAGAGCGCCAGCCAGTCATCCCAGCGCTGCGCATCGAGATAAGCGGCCTCCCGGAACAGCAACTGCGTGCCTTCTGCCAGCCGGGCGTTCATGGGGCCTCCTGGCGGGCTGCACGCACGCCGTCGCCGTGATCGCGCTCGAAGCCTCGCTTCATGAGGCGCAGCCACTCGCGGTAGCCTGAATGGAAGACCGTCTCGTCACCGAGGTCGAAGCGGCCGTTCACGCTGGTCGCGGGCTCGATGCCGAGTTCCTGCGCGAAGCGGTCGGCGCCTCGCTGAACGGCGGACAGCCCGCGTTCGTAGCCTTGCTGCCATGCCTCCGGGCGCGCCTGGTAGCCCGCCTGGCAGTCCTCGTACGAGACGTTGTCATCGGGCGTGGCCATGCCGGTCGCGTTGAAAAAGTCCTCGAACTGGCGGATGCGGTAGGTGCGCACCTCAGGCGCCTCGCCCACCGGCGCCACGCAGAAAAGGCGCATCTCGGTGCGGTCGGGCGCCAGCGGGCGGATCAGCCGCATCAGCAAGGCGGCGTTGTCGGCCAGCTGCACGCTGGGGTAGATCGTGATGTTGCGGCTGCCGAGCATCCAGCGGGCGGCAACGTCGCCCACCCGGCTGCGCACCTCGTCGATGCTCGCGTACAGCGGTCGCACCTTCGGTGTCGGGTTCATGCCCCAGGTCATCGTGTGGCCGTAGGGGAACGTGAAACTGCCGCGCGCCACGTCCGAGCGCTCCAGCGCCCCGAAATCCATCATGTCGAGCTGGTGCCGCGACTCGCCCGAATTGCGCCGGTCGACGATGCCCATGAAGCTGCGGTGCGTCGACGTCAGGTGATAGATGTCCGAGCAGTTCTCGATCTGGAGCTTCCAGTTGCCCCGGTAGGTGTACGTGCTGCCGCCCGGCACCAGTTCCACGCCGTGGGGGCTCTGGTCGACCACCAGGTCCAGCGCCTTGCGGGCCTCGCCCAGATACGCTTCGAGCGGCGGCAGGTCGTCCGCCAGGCCGCCGAACAGGAAGCCGCGGTACTCGCCGAACCGCGCCAGGGGCATCAAATCGTGGTTGTGCTCATCGAACGGCGGTGCGTAGGAGCCCCGCTTCTTGTCCTTGATGTCGATGTTGCGCCCCGCCGAGTCGTAGGCCCACCCGTGGTAGTTGCAGACATGGAACTTCGCATTGCCGCGCTGGGTGTGGGCCACCATGGCCCCCCGGTGCCGACAGCTGTTCAAGAAGGCGCCCAGCACCCCGTCGCCGCTGCGCATCACGACGACGGGCGTGCGCCCGATCCAGGTCGTGAAGAAGTCATGCGGCTTCGCCGCCTGGCTCGACATGCCCAGGAACACCCAGGTGGCGCCGAAGATGTGGCGCATCTCCAGCTCGAACACCTCCGGATCGTTGAATATGCGGCGCCGCACGGAAAAGCGGCCCTCGTCGGCCCGGTCGTCGACCAGCGCGGCGATGTCTTCGTAGCGCATGGTTCAGGTCCGGTACGACGTGTCGAGACGTTCGAGGATGCGCATGAACGCATCGTGATCCTGCCGCACGCTGTGCGGGCGCAGCGCCTCGGACTGCTGCGCAGCGTGTTCACACATTTCCTCGGACGGCATCAGCAACTCGGCGCCGCTGGCCTCCAGCATCAGCTGGGTCTCGCAGCACAGCGTCAGCGCCAGCATGGTGGCGACCGCCTCCGAGGCGCTCGCCCCGCAGGTCAGCAAGCCGTGGTTGCGCAGGATCATGGCCTTGTTGCGCGGGCCCAGATCGTTGGCCAGCGTCTGCGCTTCTTCGAGTTCGGTCGCATAGCCCTCGAAGTCGTGGTACGACAGCCGCCCGTAGAAGCGCATCGCGTTCTGCGTGATCGGCAACAGTCCGCGCTTGTGGGCCGACATCGCCATGCCGGCGATGGTGTGCACGTGCAGCGTGCAGTTGATGTCGGGACGGGCGTTCAGAACAGCGGTGTGGATGACGAATCCCGCCGCGTTGACGTTGTCTTCGAACGTCATGGCCCGCCCATCCAGGCGCAGTTTCAGCAACTGGGAGGCACGCACTTCGCAGAACATCTGGTCATGCGGCTTGACAAGGAAATACGGCTCGCCGGGGACGCGGGCCGCAATGTGGTTGTAGATCAGGTACTCCCAGCCGAAATGTGCCGCCAGCCGGTAGGCCGCCGCCAGCTCGACCCTGGCTTGCTGTTCTTGCGAAGACATGCCGGCCAGGCTGGCCAATACAGGCGGGGACGTTTGCGTCGACATCACGGTGCTGCTCCTTGTCCGTTGGATTCAGAATAGGACGCACCGCTCGACGGGCCCAGCGAGAGTTTCACTATTCCAATGTATCTCTCAACATTCCAGTGGCGCCCCGCCGCGGCGCTCCTCGGGGCTGACGAGATTCAGCGGCTGTTCTCCGCGCAAGGCCCGCCGGATGTTGGCGCTCGCCTGTTCGAGCGCGGCATCGAGCGCACTCGGCACCGCCGCGGCGTTGTGCGGTGAAGCAATGACGTTGGGAAGTTCGAAGAAAGGACAGCGCAGTTCGAACCGGCCGTGCCGCGACGGTTCGACCCACCAGGCATCGATGCAAGCCGTGAAGTGGGGATGCGCGCGCAGGTGCGCGTACAGCGCCTCCTCGTCGATGACCTCTCCGCGCGCCACGTTCACGAGGATGGCGTCGGGCTTCATGCGCGCCAATTCAGCCGCGCCGATCACCCCTCGCGTCTCGGGGGTGAGCGGCATGCAGAGCATGAGCACGTCGGCCGCGGCCAGCATGGCAGGGAGGTCCGCCGTCCGGCCGGTCCAGTCCAGTTGAATGCGGGACTCGCCGCTGCGACAGACGCCGTGCACCTGCATGCCGAAGGCCCGGGCCAGATGCGCGATGGCGCCGCCGATGCCTCCCAGCCCCACGATGCCGCACACGGCCCCGGCCAGTTCCTTGTTGGGGCGGCTCTGGTTGAACTCGCCGCGGCGCATCGCAGCGTCTTCCACGATGAGGCGCTTGGCGGCCGCCAGGCACATCCCCATCGCGTGTTCCGCGATCGGGCGGCCATAGGCGCCGTTGTTGCCGGCCAGCGGCACGGTGGGCGCGAAATCATGCAACGGCACGAAGTCGAGCCCGGCGTTCACGAACTGCACCAGCCGCGCGGTGCGCACCAGCGCCGCTTCTCCTGCCAGCAGCTCCTTGCCGGTATGGCGGGCCAGCAAGGCGGCGGCGTTGCGCAAGGCATCCGCACGCTCGTGCGGCGCCAGCGCGGGCAGGTGCACCACCTCCGCGACCGGGGCCAGTGCACCGGCCACCAGGGCGAGCCGCCGGGCGTCCAGCGGCAGGGTGGCCAGAACGGTGGGCCTCATGGATGCCACCCGCCCGGGGCGCGCCCCGGCATTCCCGCCCGGACATGCCGCAGCGGGGGGTACCCGCTTTCCTCGCGCGCCCATCGATTGTTCATCCTTGCTCCTGCAGTCAGTGAAGCGCCAGCTTCTGGCGTTGAGTCTTGCGGGCCGGCCATGCCCAGCCTGCCGGTCGAGATTAGCGAAGGCGTCGACGGGCGGGGCCGGTGCTTTCGATATGCTGTAACCAGTTTTGATATTGGAGCGCCCGCGCGGCAAAGCGCCGCGTCTTCCCCTTCCTATAATCCGCCGCTACCTCTGAAGCGGCCCTCATCACGGCGCGACCCCGCATGACTCCCGATTTCAAGCCCACCGACATCGAGCGTGCCGCTCAGGCCGCCTGGGCGGCGGCAGACGCCTACCGCGTGACCGAAGACGCCGGCAAGCCCAAGTTCTACGCCTGCTCCATGCTGCCGTACCCGAGCGGCAAGCTGCACATGGGCCATGTGCGCAACTACACGATCAACGACATGCTCACGCGCCATCTGCGCATGAAGGGCATGAACGTGCTGATGCCCATGGGCTGGGACGCCTTCGGCCTGCCGGCCGAGAACGCGGCCCTGAAGAACGGCGTGCCGCCCGCGGCCTGGACGATGGAGAACATCGCCTACATGA
>CAZBOF010000122.1:0-11131 GCA_964493285.1 uncultured Rhizobacter sp.
GATCACGTCGCTGCTGGGTTCGCTGGCATTGATTGGCACGCCGCTGTTCTCGGGCTTCTATTCCAAGGACAGCATCATCGAAGCGGTGCATGCCAGCAATTTGTGGGGTGCGCAGTTTGCGTATTTCGCCGTGGCGGCTGGCGTCTTCGTGACGGCCTTCTATTCCTTCCGGATGTACTTCCTCGTTTTCCATGGCAAGGAGAACTTCCGCCACAAGCCATTCCCTGGTGAACATGATCATCATGATGATGCGCATGACGCGCACCACGTCCACGAGCCGCATGAGTCGCCTTGGGTGGTCTGGCTGCCTCTGGTGCTGCTGGCGGTGCCGTCGGTGGTGATCGGCTACTTCACCATCCAGCCGCTGGTGCATGGCGAGTTCTTCCGCGATGCCATCTTTGTTGACCTGGCCAAGCACCCGGCGATGGCGGCCTTGGGCGAGATGTTCCATGGCGCGGGTGCGATGGCGCTGCACGGGCTGGTGACGTTGCCGTTCTGGCTTGCGCTGGCTGGGGTCGTGACGGCCTATGTGTTCTATCTCGTCAAGCCGGAGATCCCCGCCTGGTTCAAGGCGCGCTTCGTCTTCATCAATCGCGTGCTGGACAACAAGTACTACTTCGACTGGTTCAACGAGAACGTGCTGGCAGCCGGGGCCCGCCTGCTCGGCGGCGGCTTGTGGAAGGGCGGGGACATGGGCCTGATCGATGGCGTCCTCATCAACGGCACGGCGCGTCGGATCGGTGGCCTGGCTTCGGTGGTGCGCCGTCTCCAGTCTGGCTTCCTCTACTGGTATGCGCTGGTGATGATCGTGGGGGTCATTGGTTTGATGACCTGGCAGTTGTGGCCTCATCTCAGTGCGATGCTGAGTCGCTGAGCGGGCACGGAGAACAAGAACATGGGTTTGCTGAGCCTTGCCATCTGGCTGCCGATTGCGTCGGGTGTGGTCCTTCTTTCATTGGGGCGCCCGCAGCATGCGGGGCTCGTCCGGTGGCTCGCCCTGCTGGCGGCCTTGGCGAGCTTTGCCGGCACCTTGCCGCTGATCTCTGGCTTCGACGTCACCACGGCGGCGATGCAGTTCGAAGAGAACATCGCGTGGATCGACCGCTTTAACGTCAACTACCACCTGGGTGTGGATGGCATCTCGGTCTGGTTCGTGCTGCTCACGGCGTTCATCACGGTCATCGTGGTTGTGGCGGCGTGGGAGGTCGTGACCGACCGCGTGAACCAGTACATGGGCGCGTTCCTCATCCTGTCGGGAATCATGGTCGGCGTCTTCTCGGCGCTGGATGGCCTCCTGTTCTATGTCTTCTTCGAGGCGACGCTGATCCCGATGTACATCATCATCGGCGTCTGGGGCGGCCCGCGCCGCGTCTACGCGGCGTTCAAGTTTTTTCTGTACACGCTGGCGGGTTCGCTGCTGATGCTCATCGCGCTGATCTACCTGTATTTCAAGTCAGGCAGCAGTTTCGAGATCCTCAACTGGCACAGCGTGCCGCTGACGATGCAGGAACAGACGCTGCTGTTCTTTGCCTTTTTCGCGGCGTTTGCCGTCAAGGTGCCGATGTGGCCGGTGCACACCTGGCTGCCCGATGCGCACGTGGAGGCGCCGACGGGCGGTTCGGTGGTGCTGGCGGCGATCATGCTGAAGCTCGGCGCCTACGGGTTCTTGCGGTTCTCCATGCCGGTTGCGCCCGATGCCGCGCGCGAGTGGGACTGGTTCATCATCACGCTCTCGCTGATCGCGGTGATCTACATCGGCCTCGTGGCCCTGGTGCAGCGAGACATGAAGAAGCTCGTGGCTTACTCGTCGATCGCGCACATGGGCTTCGTCACGCTGGGCTTTTTCCTGTTCAATGAGCTGGGTGTCTCGGGCGGCCTCGTGCAGATGATCTCCCACGGCTTCGTGTCGGGTGCGATGTTCCTGTGCATTGGTGTTCTCTACGACCGGGTGCATTCGAGAGAGATTGCAAGCTACGGCGGCGTGGTCAACACGATGCCGAAGTTCACCGCATTGGCTGTGTTCTTCGCCATGGCGAACTGCGGCCTGCCTGGTACGGCGGGGTTCGTCGGCGAATGGATGGTCATCCTGGGCGCCGTGAAGGTGAACTTCTGGCTGGGCGTGCTGGCAGCCACCTCGCTGATCTTCGCCGCGGCCTATATGCTGTGGATGGTCAAGCGCGTTTACTTCGGCGCGGTCGCCAATGACGATGTGCGTGCGTTGACCGACATCAACGCACGCGAGTTCGCCATGCTGGCCGTCTTGGCCGTTGCGGTTTTGTCGATGGGCCTGTATCCCAAGCCTTTCACCGACACCATGCATGTGAGCGTGACCGAGCTGCTGAAGCACGTTGCGCTGTCCAAGTTGAACTGAGCCGAAGAACATGAATGAGATGAATTGGCTGGCCATCTACCCCGAGATCGTGTTGCTCGGGATGGCGTGCTTGGTGGCCATGGTCGATCTGTGGGTGACGCATCCGCGTCGCGTCCCGACCTACTGGCTGACGCAGGCGACGCTGGCGGCAGTGGCCGTGATGCACTGGTTCTACTTCGACGGCGGGTTCACCATCTACGGCATGCACGGCATGGTGGTGACCGATCCGCTGGGGCACTTGCTGGCGTTCTTCGCCACATTGGCGCTGATGGTGACGCTGGTCTACGTGCGCACCTATGCAGCCGACCGGGACATCCTGAAAGGGGAGCTGTTCACGCTGAGCCTGTTCTCCTTGCTCGGCATCTCGGTCATGGTGTCGGCCAACAACTTCCTGGTGGTCTACCTGGGGCTGGAGTTGATGTCGCTGTCGCTGTATGCGCTGACCGCGCTGCGCCGCGACGACACCGTCGCCACGGAGGCGGCCATGAAGTACTTCGTTCTGGGCGCGCTGGCGAGCGGTTTCCTGCTCTACGGCCTGTCGATGATGTACGGGGCGACGGGCTCGCTCGACATCCCGAGCGTGTTCAACGCGATCGCCGCCGGCGAGATCAACAAGGCCGTGCTCGTGCTCGGCGTGGTGTTCGTCGTGGCTGGGCTCGCGTTCAAGCTGGGCGCCGTGCCGTTCCACATGTGGGTGCCCGACGTCTATCAAGGCGCACCCACTGCGGTGACGCTGCTGATTGCAAGCGCGCCGAAGCTCGCTGCGTTCGCGATCACCTTCCGCTTGCTGGTGGAGGGTATGTCGGGCGTGGCGGCCGACTGGCAGCAGATGCTGATGCTGATGGCGGTGGCGTCGATGCTGCTCGGCAATCTGGCTGCCATTGCCCAGACCAATCTCAAGCGCATGCTGGCCTATTCCACCATCGCGCAGATCGGCTTCATGCTGCTGGGGTTCACGCCCACCGTGGTGGCCAACAACACCTTCTCCGCAGCCAATGGCTATGCGTCGTCGCTGTTCTACCTCGTGAGCTATGTGCTGACCACCTTGGGCACCTTCGGCATCATCATGCTGCTGTCGCGGCGCGGTTTCGAGAGCGAGGACATCGATGACCTCAAAGGTCTGGCGCGTCGCAGCCCGTGGTTTGCTGCGGTGATGGCGATCTTCATGTTCTCGCTTGCGGGCATTCCGCCGACGCTGGGGTTCTATGCCAAGCTGGCCGTGCTGCAGGCGCTGGTCTCGACCAACGAGGCGCTGTACATCTGGCTGGCCGTGATCGCGGTGGTGTTGTCGCTGATCGGTGCCTACTACTACCTGCGCATCGTGAAGGCGATGTATTTCGACGAGCCCAAAGAAACCGCACCGATCGTCGCCACGCGCGACACCCGGCTGCTGTTGTCCGCCAACGGCGCTGCCGTGCTGGTGCTGGGCGTGCTGCCGGGGGGGCTGATGGCGCTGTGTGCCAATGCCGTGCTCCTGGCGCTGAAGAACTGATTCCTGGCGCTCCGGAATGAACGACGAGCATCTGAGAGAAGAGCTTGTCGAATCGACGCAGGCGTTTCGCGGCGGCTTTCTCGATGTGCGCAGCGACCGCGTGCGCCTGCCCGATGGCAATACGGCGCAACGCGAGTACATCGTCCACCCCGGTGCCGTGATGATCGTGCCCTTGCTGGACGACGGGCGCCTGGTCATCGAGCGGCAGTTCCGCTACCCGGTGGGCCGGGTGATGCTGGAGTTTCCTGCCGGCAAGCTCGATCCCGGGGAGCCGCCTTTGCACTGCGCCGTGCGCGAACTCATGGAGGAGACCGGCTACCGGGCGCGCGAATGGGCGCGGGCCGGCATTCTTCACAACGCCATCGGGTATTCCAACGAAAGCATCGAGGTGTGGTTCGCGCGAGGACTGGAAGCCGGTGCCCGCACGCTCGATGCGGGTGAGTTCCTGGACGTGGAAATCACCACGCTCGCCGCATTGGAGGCGAAGGCCGAGCAGGGCGACCTGACCGACGCCAAAACCCTCATTGGCTTGCTCTGGCTGCAGAACCACCTGTCCGGGCGGTGGACGTTGAGCTGGCAAGCCACGCCCGCTGACCGCTGCGCATAATGCCGCCATGAAGGTGCTGAACTTGAAATGCGCGCGTGCGCACTCGTTTGAAGGATGGTTCGCGTCGGAGGACGATTACCAGTCGCAGATGGCCCGTGGCCTCGTGTCATGCCCGCTGTGCGCTGACACGTCGATCACCAAGCTGCCCTCGGCGCCGCGGCTGAACGTCTCCAAAGCGGGCGAACGCTCGGTGCCTGAAGCGGGTGGGGTGACCCAGGCCGTGGCGCCGCAGACCGTGACCACGTCGACCATGTGGCTGCGCGCCGTTCAAGAGGTGCTGGCGAACACGGTGGACGTGGGCGAGCGGTTCGCCGAGGAAGCACGCCGTATCCATTACGGTGAAACCGAGGAGCGTGCGATCCGCGGGCAGGCCACACGCGAAGATGCGGCTGCCCTGCAGGAAGAGGGCATCGAGGTGATGGCGTTGCCGATGCCGTCGGCGATCAAAGGCCCCGTTCAGTAGCGGCGCGTCATAGCATCCGGCCGGGATTCATCAGGCCATTCGGGTCCAGGGCCTGCTTGATGGCTCGCATCATCTGCAAGGCCACGGGCGATTTCCGCTGAGCCAGTTCCGCGCGTTTCTGGCTGCCCACCCCGTGCTCGGCGGAGATCGATCCGCCATGTGCCATCACCGCGTCGTACACCAGGGTGTTCACGGCGTGCTCGTGCTCGCGCAGAAAGGCCGTGCCATCGACGCCGGAGGGTGCTTGCAGGTTGTAGTGCAGGTTGCCGTCGCCCAGATGGCCGAAGTTGACGGAGCGCGTTCCCGGATGCGCGGCTTGGAGCGCGGCATCGGTGGACGCCACGAACGCCGCGATGCGCGACACCGGCAACGAGATATCGTGCTTGATGTTCGGCCCTTCCTGCGGCTGTGCGAGCGGAATCGACTCGCGCAGATGCCACATCGTCTTGGATTGATCGATGCTTTCGGCGACGGCGGCATCCTGGATCAGCCCCTGCTCGAACGCTGTTTCCAGCAGGCCTTCGAACAGTGCGCGGGCATGCGCTTCACCTTCGGTGTCCGATTGTTCCAGCAGCACTGTCCAGTCGCTGGGAGGCAAGGGCTGGCGGATCTGCGGGAAGTGCGTGGCGACCAGCGCGAGCGAGAGTCGGTTCATGACTTCGAACCCGGTCAACCCCGGCCCGAGCCGGGCTTGCGCGAGTTGCAGCAGCTGCACTGCTTCTGTCAGCGTGTTGAGCGTGGCGAGCGCCGTCATGCGTGCGGCCGGCTGCGGATACACCTTCAGAGTGGCCGCCGTGATGACGCCCAACGTGCCCTCGCTGCCGATGAAGAGGTCGCGCAGGTCGTAACCGGTGTTGTCCTTGCGCAGGCCGCTCAGGCCGCTCCAGATCTCGCCTTGCGGCGTGACCACCTCGAGACCGAGGCACAGGTCGCGGGCATTGCCATAGCGCAGGACCTGCGTGCCTCCGGCGTTCGTCGCGAGATTGCCGCCGATGGTGCAGCTGCCTTCGGCCGCGAGACTCAACGGAAACAGCAGGCCTTGGGCTGCGGCCGCTTCCTGCACGGACTGGAGCACGCAACCGGCCTCGGCGGTCAGGGTCATGTTGGCAGCGTCGATTTCGCGAACGCGGTTCATGCGCCCCAGGTTCAGCAGCACCTGGGAGCCGCTGCCGTCCGGCGTGGAGCCGTTGACAAGACCTGTGTTGCCGCCTTGCGGCACGAGCGGCGTGCCATGCCGGGCACAGGCGGCCACCACGGCCGCCACTTCGGCTGTGACGCCGGGGCGGACCACGGCCAGCGCACGCCCGCGGTATCGGCGGCGCCAGTCATGCTCGTAGGCTTCCAGATCGCCATCGACCAGTACGTGGGCGCTGCCAACGGCCGCTTTCAAGGCGTCGAGCAAGGCGCTCATGGGGACTCCGATGGGGCCGGGGCGTTGCGAAGGCGCCAGCGCACATGCATGGCGCAGGCTGCGAACAGAGCGAGGCACAAGGCGACCTCCAGGGCTGCGAGTACGGCACTGAACCCCCGATCGCTGGTGGCGCGGACCACGCCTTCTGCGAAGTACAGCCACACCAGGAGGCTGACCCATCGGTAGGTGTACATGCGGTTTTTCAGCAAGCCGGCGAGGGGCAGCAGCAGCGGCAGTGCCTTGAGAACCAGCCAGGAACCCCCGGGGCGCAGCGGCGCCAGCCAGAGTTCCCAGGCGACACAGAGCACGATGAGGCCGAGCAGGCTCGCCACGGCGATGGCACGTGTGCGGGCGACGAACGGAGGGATAGGGGGAGCGGTGGAGGAAGACATCGCTGGCTATGATGGCACGAATGAATGGTCCCTCGTCGTACAAGCATCGCTGGCAGGCATTCGTCTCCGAGGTGCTGGAGACCTTGCAGCACTGGCCCTGGATGGACACGCTGCGCACATTGCGTGCGCGGTTCCGGGAAGATCGGCTGGGCTTGACCGCCAGCAGCCTCACATTCACCACCCTGATCTCGCTGGTGCCGCTGGTCACGGTGATGCTGGCGGTATTCACCGCGTTCCCGGTGTTTTCCTCGTTTCAGGTCGCGCTGCAGAAGTACTTCTTGCAGGCGCTGGTGCCTGACACCATTGCGCGTCCGGTGCTGGCTTCGCTGACGATGTTTGCGAGCAAAGCCAGCCGCCTCGGGACTTTCGGACTCGTGTTTCTGGTGTTCTCGGCGGTGGCGATGGTGTTGACCATCGACCGCGCGCTGAATGCCATTTGGCGTGTGCGCAAGGCCAGGCCGATCGCGCAGCGCGTGCTGGTGTACTGGGCGGCACTGACGCTGGGCCCTCTGGTGCTGGGCGTGAGCCTGACGATGACGTCCTACGCCATCTCTGCGAGCCAGGGCTTCGTGGGTGCCATGCCGGGCAGCGTGAGCCTCGTGCTCAACACGCTGGAATTCTTCATGTTGTCTGCCGCCTTGGCCGCGCTGTTCCGCTACGTGCCCAACACGTATGTGGAATGGCGTCACGCACTGGCGGGCGGGCTGTTCGCGGCCGCAGGCCTGGAACTCGCCAAACGCGCACTGGCCTGGTACTTCGCGTCCGTGCCGTCCTTTGCCACGATGTATGGTGCATTCGCCACTGTGCCGATCTTGCTGATCTGGGTGTACATGGCCTGGGTCATCGTGCTGCTGGGCGCGGTGGTCGCCGCATACGCCCCCAGCCTTCAGATGCGGGTCTCACGGCGTGCCGCGGTGCCGGGGTATCGCTTCTTGCTGGTGGTGGGCATGCTGCGCGAGTTGGCGCAGGCCCGGCGCGACGCGGATCGCGGCATCAGTGCGGCGCAGTTGTCGGCGCGTCTCAGAACCGATCCGCTCCAGATCGAGCCGTTGCTGGAGACGCTGGTGGCGATCGATTGGGCGGGCCGCCTTGACGAGGAGGGCGGTGCCCGCTTCGTGCTGCTGTGCGACCCCGACGTGACGCCGGCCCAGCCTTTGCTGGAGCGGGCGCTGCTGGAGCGCACGCCGGTCCTGGCGTCGTTCTGGCGCCGCGCGGGCTTTGCAGAGATGACGCTGGCGGACCTGATCCGGGACTGACCGCTCAGAACCGGATCTTGCCGGTCCAGATGTCCTTGTACATCACCCAGTCGCCCATGAAGCTGAACAGCGGCCGCTTGAACGATGCCGGGCGGTTCTTCTCAAAGGCGAAGTGCCCGACCCACGCGAACCCGTAGCCGCACAGCAGGCCATAGAGGATGAACCAAGGATCGCTGCGCACGATGGCGGCAGCCAGGCAAGCCAGCGCCAGCGTCGAACCCACGAAATGCAGGCGGCGGCAGGTGCGGTTGCCGTGTTCGCTCAGGTAGAACGGATAGAACTCCGCAAAGGTCTTGATGGACTTCGGATCGGCGGGTGCGGCAGTGGTGGTCATGACGGACTCCGGGCCAGATGGGTCAGGATGCCATTCAACACGGCATCCGGCGTTTCTCCCATCAGGGAATGTCCGGCGGCCAATGTCAACGTATCGGCATGCAGCGCCTGGGCGAGCATGGCGGTGTGGCGGGTGCTGGTCATCTGGTCTTTGGCACCGAGGATCAGGCGTGCCGGGCAGCGCACGCGGGCGATGGCAGATTCGGCACCGCGGTAGGCGTCGCAGACGCGAAAGTCGTGCAAAAAGAGATTGCCGTGCCCCGCCTGGGCGTACACGGCCTGAAGCCTGCGCATCAGAGCCCGGTTGGCGCCCTGGAGCCAGAAACCAGGCGCTGGCGCTGAGGGTTTGGCCGACAGCGTGGCATGCGACAGCGCGTTCACCATGTCGATGGCTTTCAGGGGCTCGTGTTCCGCCATCGCCAGCAGCGCAGGCGACACCTGCATCGGATACGCCGTGCCGACCATCACGAGGTGGCTGGCCTGGCTGCCCAGGCGCGCGGCGGCTTCCAAGGCGATCAGCGAACCCATGCTGTGGCCCACGATCGCCGCACTTCGGGCATGGACGGCGCCAAGGAACGCGACGACCCAGTCGGCGGCGGCTTCGACGTCCGGTGCGGCAGGCCCTTCGCTTTGCCCGTGGCCGGGGAGATCGACGGCCAACACGTTGTAGCCGCGGTGTGCGATCGCGCGGGACTGCAAGGCCCATACGCTGTGGTCGTTCATGGCCCCGTGGATGAACACCACCCAGTCACGCCGGGCGTCGGGTACTTTGCCACCGGTGTAGGCGAAGGCCGGGCGGTCGAGAACGTTGAGCTTCATGGGGCCGCCTTCTGTGCGGCTCTCAATGCGCGCGAGAGGTCGTCGATCAGGTCGTCGGCGCTCTCCAGTCCGATGGACAACCGGATCGTGCCTTGCGTGATGCCGGCCTGTGCCAGTGCCGCATCGTCCATCCGGAAATGCGTGGTGGAGGCAGGGTGGATCACGAGCGAGCGACAGTCCCCCACGTTGGCAAGGTGTGAGAACACCTTCAGCGCCTCGATGAACGCCTTGCCCTGCGCACGCGTGCCTTGGAGGTTGAAGCTGAACACCGAGCCGCACCCTTTCGGCAGCAACTGGGCCGCCAGGGAATGGCCCGGGTGGCTGGCCAGTTCGGGGTAACCGACGCTGTCGACCATGGCGTGCTCGGCGAGAAAGTTCACGACCTTGCGCGCGTTGCTCACATGCCGTTCCATGCGCAGCGAGAGGGTTTCAATGCCCTGCAGGATCAACCAGGCGGTGTGCGGGCTCATGCAGGCGCCGAAATCACGCAGGCCCTCGCGGCGTGCACGAAGCAGGAACGCGCCCACGGTGCTTTCGTCGGTGAACACCATGTCGTGAAAGCCGTCGTACGCTGCGTTCAGCTCCGGGAAGCGGCCGGAGGCGGCCCAGTCGAATTGGCCGCTGTCCACGAGCACGCCACCGATCACCGTGCCATGCCCGCTGAGGAACTTGGTTGCCGAGTGGTAGACCAGATCGGCGCCGTGATCGAAGGGCTTGATGAGGTAGGGCGAGGTGAGCGTCGAGTCAACCAGCAGCGGCAGCCGATGTTCGTGCGCGATCGCGCTGACATTCGGGATGTCGAGCACGTCCAGTCCCGGATTGCCCAATGTCTCGCCGAACAGCAGGCGGGTTTCGGGGCGGATGGCGGCCCGCCACGCGTCCAGATCGCCTGGCTTCACGAAGGTGGTGGCGATGCCGAACCGCGCGAGGGTGTAGTGCAGCAGGTTGTGCGAGCCGCCGTAGAGCGCACTGCTTGACACGATGTGCGCCCCGGCCCCGGCCAGGGTGGCAATGGCCAGGTGCAGCGCGGCTTGCCCGCTGCTGGTGGCGATCGAGCCGATGCCGCCTTCGAGCGCGGCCACGCGTTCCTCGAGAACGGCCGTGGTCGGGTTGGAGATGCGGCTGTACACGTGTCCCGAGCGCTCCATGTTGAACAGCGCCGCGGCGTGGTCGCTGCTCTCGAACACGAAGCTCGTGGTCAGATGGATGGGCACCGCACGGGCGCCCGTGGCCGGGTCTGGCCCTGCGCCCGCGTGCAGTGCGAGAGTGTCGAAACCAGGATCGGCGTGGCCGGGCATGGGCGCTCCTGTTGGGAACTGCATCTGTTGCTCACGGGCATTGTGGGCTATATTGACCCGATACCCCGCGGGAGAACACCATGAAAGTCTCAGACATTTTGCGTGTCAAGGGTGGCACGTTGTTCACCGTGACACCCGAGCAACCCCTGGCCACTGCGGTGCAGACGATGGCCGAGCACGACATCGGCTCGCTGGTCGTGATGGGACATGGCGAGCTGGTGGGCATGCTGACATTCCGCGAGGTCATCCAGGCGCTCGTGGGCAATGGCGGCGCGCTGGGGCAGGTCACCGTCGGCGGCATGATGGACGACCATCCTCTGACCTGCACGCCTGACACCGAGATCGATGAGGTGCGCCGCATGATGCTGGACCGCCACGCGCGCTACATGCCCGTGATGACCCAGCGAACGCTGATGGGCGTGATCTCGCTGTACGACGTCGCCAAGGCGGTGGTCGACAGCCAGGATTTCGAGAACCGCATGCTCAAGGCCTACATCCGCGACTGGCCGGTGGAAGAAGCCGGCGAGCCGCCACCGCTTCAGAACTGACACAGCCGCTGGGGCCTGGCGGGCGCAGCCCGTAAAATTGCGCCTTCGCGCGAGCACACAGAGCCCCTTTCCCATGTCCGGCAGCACCCTCGGTCACCTGTTCTGCGTCACCAATTTCGGTGAATCCCACGGCCCGGCCAT
>CAZBOF010000123.1:0-11033 GCA_964493285.1 uncultured Rhizobacter sp.
CCGGCCTACAACGGCGACTACATCCAGGACATCGCCGACGACTTCATGGCGAAGAAGACCGTGAAGGCCGACGACCGCGAGTTCACCGGGTCCGGCGATGCCGATGACCTCGATGGCATCCGCCAGTTCGCCGTGGCCTACCTGCGGCACGAACAAGACCTGGACCTCCAAGCCTTCGGCCTGCGCTTCGACCACTATTTCCTCGAGTCCAGCCTCTACGCCAGTGGCCGGGTCGAGCAGACGGTGGCGCGCCTCGTGGCGGCCGGCAAGACCTACGAGGAAGGCGGTGCGCTCTGGCTGCGCAGCACCGACTACGGTGACGACAAGGACCGCGTCATGCGCAAGTCCGATGGCACTTACACCTACTTCGTGCCCGACGTCGCCTACCACCTCAACAAGTTCGAGCGCGGCTTCACCAAGGCCATCAACATCCAGGGCACCGACCACCACGGCACCATCGCCCGGGTGCGCGCGGGGTTGCAGGCGTCGAACCAAGGCATTCCGGCGGGCTATCCGGACTACGTGCTCAACACCATGGTGCGCGTGGTGCGTGGCGGCGCCGAAGTGAAGATCTCCAAGCGCGCCGGCAGCTACGTCACGCTGCGCGACCTGATCGACTGGACGAGCAAGGACGCGGTGCGCTTCTTCCTCATCAGCCGCAAGGCCGACACCGAGTTCACCTTCGACGTCGATCTTGCGCTCAAGCAGAATGACGAGAATCCGGTGTTCTATGTGCAGTATGCGCATGCGCGCATCAGCTCGGTGCTGGCGCAGCGCCCCGGTGCCGATCTGGCTGCGGCCGATCTCGCTCTGCTGACGGCGCCCAGCGAGGCGGCGTTGATGGCCAAGCTGGCCGAGTACCCCGACATGCTCGCCCGCGCCGCGGCCGACCTGGCTCCGCATGACGTGGCGTTCTACCTGCGCGACGTGGCTTCCAGTTTCCACAGCTACTATGCCGCCGAGCGCTTTTTGCTGGACGACAACCTGCCTCTCACCCATGCGCGGCTCGCGCTGCTGGCGGCCACGCGGCAGGTCCTGCGCAACGCGCTGGCGATGGTGGGCGTCGACGCACCCGAGAAGATGTAAGGACGACACATGACGAAGCATTCGCAGCCCGCCCGCCGCCAACGCGGCAATTTCGTGGTGGGCCTGATCGTGGGCTTGCTGATCGGGCTGGCGCTCGCATTGGGCGTGGCGCTGTACATCGCCAAGGTGCCGATGCCGTTCATCAACAAGGTGCCGCAGCGCACTGCCGAGCAGGATGCGGCTGAAACCGAACGCAACAAGAACTGGGACCCGAACAGCCCCCTCTATGGACGCAACCCGCAGCGGCCCGGCACGACCTCCAGCGGCACGGTGGTCGACCCGGCGGTGCAGCCGCCCGTGGTCAGCGGCGTGCCGGCGCCTGCGAGAGATGGGCGCGATCCGGCCGCCATCCTGGCCGATCGGCCGGCCGCCTCCGAGCCGGCGCCGGCCAGCACCGGGCCCGATGCGTTCAACTATTTCGTGCAGGCGGGGGCCTATGCCCGCACCGAGGATGCGGAGACCCAGCGTGCGAAATTGGCCATGATGGGCCTGGCGGCCAAGGTCACCGAGCGCGAGCAGGCCGGGCGCACCTTCTACCGGGTGCGCGTGGGTCCGTTCGACAGGCGCGATGCGGCCGTGGCCGTCAAGAGCCGGCTGGACGCAGCGAACATCGATTCGGCGCTGATTCCGGTGCAGAAGTGAGCCGCTGAACTTTCCGGTTGCGGCGGCAGTCCCCATTCCCTCACACATCGAAGAAAGAAGCGTATGAACCGTCGTGATTTCTCTGTCCACGCGCTGGGCGCGGGCCTCGCGGTGGCCGGTTTGTCGGCCCACGCGCAAGGGGGGCCCGTCGAGGGGCGCCACTACGTGCGTTTGAGCGCCAATGCGCCAGTGAGCGCACCGCCGGGCAAGATCGAGGTCATCGAGTTCTTCTGGTACGGCTGCCCGCATTGCAATGCGTTCGAACCCGCGCTGGAGGCCTGGACCAAGACGCTGCCGGCGGACGTCGCGTTCCGCCGCGTGCCGGTTGCCTTCCGGGAGGTCTATGCGGTGCACCAGCAGATCTACTACGCGCTGGAGACCATGGGCCAGCTCGATACCATGCACCGCCGTGTCTTCTATGCCATCCACAACGAGCGCCAGCGCCTGGAAAAAGCCGACGACATCGGCGCGCTGATGGCAAAGAACGGCATCGACCGGGCCAAGTTCATGGAGGTGTTCAACTCCTTCTCGGTGCAGACCAAGTCGAAGCAGGCCACGCGTCTGGCCGATGCCTACAAGATCGATGGCGTGCCCGCGATGGGCATTCACGGCCGGTTCTTCACCTCCGGCACCTTGGCGGGTTCGCCGGAACGTGCGCTGGCGGTCACGGAGTACCTGGTGCAGTCGCTGCGCAAGGCCTGAGCCGCCGCCCAAACCCTTCGGCATGGAGGGCGCCTTTGCGCGCCGGCCGCGGCACAAGGCCTGGATCCGGGCTAGAATGCCCTGCAAGTTTCGTGCCGATATGTTTCAATCCAAATCCCTTCGAGCCCTTTCCTGGGCCACTGCATCGTCCCTGGCAGCGCTGCTGTGGCTGAGCACGCCAGTGGCCCGCGCGGAGCGGGCGGACCGCCTCCAGAAGATGGAAGTGGAGTCCGATCAGCCGGGCCGGGTGGATTTGCAGAACCAGATCGTTGTCTTCAATGGCAACGTCGTGGTGACCAAGGGCACGATGGTGATTCGTGCCAATCGCATCGAGGTGCGCGAAAGCCCGGACGGCTACCAGTACGCGGTGGCGGTGGGCAGCGGGCAGCAGCTCGCCCGGTTCCAGCAAAAGCGCGACGGCGTCGATGAGCACATCGAAGGCGAAGCCGAGCGCGTGGAGTACGACAGCAAGACCGACGTGATCCGCTTCATCAACAAGGCCAGCGTGAAGCGGTTGCGCGGCAAGGCGGTGGCCGACCAGGTGTCCGGCGCGCTGATCACCTACGACAACACGGCCGAACTCTTCACGGTGTCTGGCGGAGCGGCTGCGGTGACGCCCGAAAACCCAGGCGGCCGGGTGCGCGCCGTGCTCTCGCCGCGCGAGGGCACGCCTGCGGCGGCCGAGGCGGCATCGGCTGCGGCCAGCGGGGTGGCGCGTTGAACGCGGCCGTGGCCACCGAGGCTGCTGACACGCAGTCCGCCAGCCGCCTGCAGGCCATCGGCCTGCAGAAAAGCTATGGCGCGCGCCGCGTCGTCTCCGATGTGCGGCTGGCCGTGCACAGCGGCGAAGTGGTGGGCCTGCTCGGGCCGAATGGCGCGGGAAAGACCACGAGCTTCTACATGATCGTCGGCCTGGTGCGCGCAGACGGCGGCGAGATCACCATCGACGGGCGGCGTGTCGAGCGCCTGCCGATCCACCAGCGCTCGCGCCTGGGGCTGAGCTATCTGCCCCAGGAAGCGTCGATCTTTCGCAAGCTGACCGTTGAAGAGAACATCCGTGCCGTGCTGGAGTTGCAGCGCGGCGCCGATGGCCGGCCGCTGCCGCAGGCGCAGATCAACAAGCTGCTCGACGGCTTGCTGGACGACCTGAGCATCGAGAAGCTGCGCGCGAGCCCGGCTCCGGCGTTGTCCGGCGGTGAGCGCCGCCGCGTCGAGATCGCGCGTGCGCTGGCGACGCAGCCGCGTTTCATCTTGCTGGATGAGCCTTTCGCGGGGGTCGACCCGATCGCGGTGCTCGAGATCCAGCGCATCATCGGTTTCCTGAAAGCGCGCGGCATCGGCGTGCTGATCACCGATCACAACGTGCGCGAGACGCTGGGGATCTGCGACCGCGCCTACATCATCAGCGAGGGGCGGGTGCTGGCGGAGGGCACACCGGGCGACATCGTCGAGAACGCCGACGTGCGCAAGGTCTACCTCGGCGAGCATTTCCGGATGTAGATGGGCGGCGTTTCCGGGCGAGTCATGCGCGAGCCGGCCTGCCTCGCAGGCGGTGGCGATGCGCCTTTCTGCCCTGCCGCATCGGGTGCCCGGCCATGAAGCCGACGCTGCAGGTCAGGCTCTCGCAGCATCTGGCGCTCACCCCGCAGTTGCAGCAAAGCATTCGGCTGCTCCAGTTGTCGACGCTCGAGCTTCACCAGGAGGTGGAGCAGATGCTGGAGCAGAACCCCTTCCTCGAAGCCGAGGAAGACAGCGTGCCGGCCTACGAGCCGTTGTCGGAGCGGCTCTCCCCGGCCGAGCATGCGGGCGAGCGCGAGGCCGAGCGGGCGTCTGAGCCGGGCGACGTCGGCGCGGGCGATGACGCACCGGGCGTCGACAGCGCTGAGTTCGGCGCCACCGAGCGTGACGACTGGGAGAACGGGACCGAGCGCGACGACTTCGACGGCATCCGCGAAACGCCCGGCGCGAGCCACGCGAATGCATCCGACCGCGACGACTTCGACCCGCAGGAACGCAGCAGCGAAGGCATCAGCCTGCACGAGCATCTGCGCCAGCAACTCCTGGGCATGCGGCTGAGTGCCGAGGACGCTGCCGCGTTGAGGGTGCTGATCGAATCGCTGGACGACGATGGCTACCTGGCCGACAGCCTGGAAGACATCGCCGCCTGCCTGAGCGACGATGAGTCGCTGCGTGAAGAACTGCTCGAGCGGCTCGGCTGTGCGCTGAAGTGGCTGCAAAACATGGAGCCGCTCGGTGTGGGCGCGCGCGACCTGGGTGAGTGCCTCGCCTTGCAGATCCGGGCGCTGCCGCGTTCCGAGGCGCAGATGATCGCGATCATGATCTGCAAGCAGCACCTCGAACTGCTGGCGCGGCGCGACCTGAAGAAGCTGATGGCCGTCACCGGCGCCGATGAGGACCTGGTCAAGCAGGCGCAAGCGCTGATCGTGGCCACGGAGCCGAAGCCGGGGCGCCAGTTCGCGCGTGCAGAGGCCAACATCATCGTGCCCGACGTCATCGTGCAGAAAGCGGGGCGCGGCTGGAAGGTGGTGCTCAACCCGGACGTGATGCCCAAGCTGCGCATCAACGACTTGTATGCGCAGGCGATCCGCCACAGCCGCGGCGCCACCGGCCAGGCCGCAGGCGCCGTGCTCAGCTCGCGCTTGCAGGAAGCCCGCTGGTTCATGAAGAACATTCAGCAGCGGTTCGACACCATCCAGCGGGTGTCGCAGGCCATCGTGGAACGCCAGAAGAGCTTCTTCACCCATGGTGAGATCGCCATGAAGCCGCTGGTGCTGCGCGAGATCGCCGACGAGC
Organism: uncultured Rhizobacter sp.; assembly: GCA_964493285.1. Lineage (GTDB taxonomy): Bacteria > Pseudomonadota > Gammaproteobacteria > Burkholderiales > Burkholderiaceae_C > Rhizobacter. Next base: position 5,245 of record CAZBOF010000123.1, read on the forward strand.
TTGGCCTGCATGAATCGACCATCTCGCGGGTCACCACCGCGAAGTACATGGCCACGATGTTCGGCACCTTCGAGTTGAAGTACTTTTTCGGCTCCTCGCTCAACACCGAAGCTGGCGGCAATGCATCGAGCACGGCGGTGCGCGCGCTCATCAAGCAACTGGTGGCGGCGGAAAGCCCGGCCAAGCCGCTGTCGGACAGCCAATTGTCAAAAATGCTGGAAGAGCAGGGCATCCAGGTGGCACGCCGCACGGTGGCCAAATACCGCGAGGCGCTGCGCATCGCGCCTGCCAACCAACGCCGAGCGATGTAAGCCATGGCCCTGCCCTTGTTCCTGCCCTGTGCCGCAGGCGTTGAATCGCTGCTGTCCGATGAGGTTCAGCGGGTCCTGCCCGAGGCGAAGCTGTACCCCATTCGCGGTGGGGTCGGCCTGGAAGGCGGGCCGCACGAGGTGATGGCCTTGAACCTCGAAAGCCGCCTCGCCCAGCGCGTGCTGGCCGAGGTGGCTGCGGGCCCGTACCGCAGTGAAGACGATCTGTACGCACTGGCGGCCGGCGTGGACTGGTTGCAGTGGATCACGCCCCGGCACACCCTGCGCGTCGACACCACGGCGCAGCGCAGCCCCTTGCGCAGCCTGAACTTCGTCGCGCTGCGGGTGAAAGATGCGGTGTGCGACCAGTTGCGCGATGCCACCGGCGAGCGCCCCAGCGTCGATACGCGCCACCCCGACCTGCATCTCGTGCTGCACCTCGGCGAGACGCACGCGCAGCTGTATGTGGACACCTCCGGTGAATCGCTGTTCAAGCGTGGCTGGCGCGCCGACAAGGGCGACGCCCCGCTGAAGGAAACCCTCGCGGCCGCGATGCTCGCGGCCGCCGCGTGGCGCGGCACGCCCGAAGCGGGTGGCGCGCTGCACGACCCGTGCTGCGGCTCCGGCACGATCGCGATCGAGGCGGCGCAGATCGCCTGCGGCATCGCGCCCGGGCTGCTGAGGCGGTTCGCGTTCGAGCGCCTGCTGCCATTTGCGGATGCCGACATGCGGGCGCAGTGGCAGCGCATGAAAAGCCACGCGCAGTCGCGCATCCACGCCAGCGCGGTGCCCATCTACGCGAGCGACGTGTCGTTCCGCATGGTCGATTTCGCGCGGCGCAATGCCGAGCGGGCGGGCGTGGCCGATGCGATCCAGTTCAACGGTGGCGATGCACTGGAGCGCCCCGCGCCCGCATTGCCGCAGGGCCTTGCGGGCACCTTGATGATCAACCCCCCTTATGGCGAACGCATCGAGGTGGCGGGCAAGGCTGCACGCCCTTCGGCCGAAGACCGCGACACGCCTGACGATTTCTTTCCCCGCCTGTCGGCGCACTGGAAGCGCGCCTACACCCAACACCCTGCCGGATGGACCGCCTGGGTGCTCAGCCCCGACATGAAGCTGCCCGGTGCGATGCGCTTGAAGGAATCGCGCCGTGTGCCGATGTGGAACGGCCCGATTGAATGCCGTCTGTTCCGCTTCGATCTGGTGGCCGGCACGCATCGCGCCGGCTGAACGCCGCGGCTCAGCGCCTGCTGCGCACCTTGATGTCGACCGGCGAGGACATCGCCATGATGTCACCGCGGGCGTTGCCCACCATCTCGACGCGCAGCCGGTAGTCGCCGACGGGCGGCGCCAGCCAGGCCTCGGTGGCGCCGGTGCTGAACGGGATCACCTCCGGCGGCCTGCCCGCCCGCTCGGCGATCAGCCGGAAATGGCCGACCCCGGGGTCGGTGATCGCGACGTTGCCGACATGGAGGCCGGAGGCATGGAACACCACGCGGAATGGGCCTTGCACGGTGTCTCCCGGCGCCGGCGCCAGCAGCGAGACGCCTGGCTTGACCAGGCTCTTCGGATCGATATCGGGGTTGTTCTTCGTGACGACGATGTTCAGCGCCTTGCTGTAGATGAAGTGCGGGATGTGCTGGTCGTCGGCCAGCAGCAGCCGCAACTGGTAGGTGCCGGGCGCGAACGTGAGCACCGTCTCCATCTGGCCCTTGCCGAAGTGGATGTACTGGTCGTTGAACGGCAGTGGTTTCGTGAAGTCGAGCGGCAGGTCGCGGTTGACGAGCAGGTGGTGGTGCCCCGTGTGGGGCACGGGCTTGGTGATCGGCGCCACCGCATAGCGAGACAGGCCGAATTTCAGCAGGAAGGGCGTCTCGATGCGGGCGCCGTCCTGGAGGTTCGAGAAATAGGTTTCCGGCTGCTGCGCACGCAACGGCGAGCTGATCCACGGGTGCAGGCCGGCCGCCAGGCCGGGGCTGCTGATTGCCAGGGCAATGAAGAAGGCAAGGAGGTGTTTCATGTCGGGAATGCCGAATGCAAATCGGGGATTCAGGATGTAGGGATGCCGGCGCCATTGTCTGCGCCTTCGCCCGCATGCAACATGCATGCCCCTGTAAAAAGGCAGATTCAAGCCCCGGTCAAGGCCAGGTACGCCAGCACGGCCAGTGGTGCGGTGTCGGCGCGCAGCACCCGGGCGCCCAGGCTCACGGGCTGGAAGCCGGCACCTGCGGCCAGCGTCTCTTCGGCCTCGCTCAGCCCGCCCTCGGGGCCGCTCAGGAAAACGACCGGGACACCCGAGACGGTCAGCCCTGCGGTGGCGCGCGGGCTGAGCAGGCGGCGCTGTTCTTCGTTGCGGGGTGGCGGCAGGCTGCGCAACCAGTCGCTCAGGGTGCGCACCGGGAAAATCGGGGGCACGCGCGTGCGGCCGCTTTGCTCGCAGGCCGCCACGGCCACTCCTTGCCAGTGCGCCACGCGTCGCTCGGCGCGTTCGCCGTGCAGCCTCAGCACCGAGCGTTCGGTGAGCAGCGGCTGGAGGGCGGCCACACCCAATTCCGTGGCTTTCTCCACCAGCGCATCCATGCGCTCATTGGCCGGCATGCCGATGGCGAGCGTGATGTGCTGGGCGAGTTCCCGGTCGCAGGCGATGTGCCTGTGGACTTGGGCGCGCACTTCGTTGCGCCCCATGTGCACGACGGTCGCCTGCCATTCCCCGCCTTGGCCGTTGAACAGCGTGATCTCGGCGCCCGGCTGCATGCGCAGCACCTGCACATGGCGGGCCGCCGCGGGAGGCAGGGACAGAGGCGTGTCGGGGGTGAGGGGAAGCTCGACGTACAGGCGGGCGGGCATGCGCGGAGTGTGCATCAGCGGCGTGGCGCCGGTCCCGCGGCGGCTCAGTCGCCGTAGAGCGCGCGGCGGGCCTTGTCGGCAGCCGGCGCACCTTTGCGCTCGCGGATCTGCTTGAGCGCTCGTTCGGCCACATCGCGCAACTCGTCGATCGTGCTGGCCTTCTCGACGGCCAATGTCAGCGTGAAGCCGCGCAAGCCCAGCTCCCCCGAGATCAGTTGGGTCAGGCGTTCGGTGAACGTGCCGTAGTCCAGCGGCGCGTCGTCGCCTTTCGGCGCCGCGGCGGGTGGTTTGTCGGCCAAGCCTGCCCGCCCGGCGTTGGCGGCAGTCTGGGTGATGAGGTCAAGCGACTCCAGGAACTTGAAGTCGTTCAGCGACAGGCCGGTGACGCTGGCGAGCAGCATCTCTTCGCTTTTGATGCCGTCGATCAGCAGCAGGAGATTGCGTTGCCCCCGCTCCTTCACCAGCGCTCTCGCCTGTATCTCCTGCCTGCCGGCATCGGTCTTCGCCCAGATCATCCGTGCCTCCTGTGCGCTATCAGCGGCCGGTCACCGTGTGTCGAGGTGATGCCGTTACCGGCCGCAAATATGCATCAACCGGAAGGAGATGACCAGTGTGCAGTTCGTTCGATCAGGGTTTGTCGCGGAGTTCGCGGCGAAGAATCTTGCCGACCGGTGTCTTGGGCAGTTCATCGCGGAACTCCACCACCTTCGGGCGCTTGTAGCCGGTGAGATTGGCCTCACAGTAGGCTTTCACGGCCGCTTCGGTGATGGAAGGATCGCTGCGTACGAGCACGACCTTCACCGCTTCGCCGGTCTTCGCGTCGGGAACGCCGACCGCCGCGCCTTCCAGGATGCCGGGCATCTGCGTGATCACGTCTTCCACTTCGTTCGGGTAGACGTTGAAGCCGCTCACCAGGATCATGTCCTTCTTGCGGTCGACGATCTTGAAGTAGCCCCGCTCGTCGACGGTGCCGATGTCGCCGGTGCGGAAGAACCCATCGGCCGTCATGACCTTGGCGGTTTCGTCGGGACGCTGCCAGTAGCCGGCCATCACCTGCGGCCCGCGGACCGCAATCTCGCCCGGCGAGCCGGCGGGCACCTCGTTGCCATCGTCGTCGATCAGTTTCATCTCGGTGCTGGGGACGGGCAGGCCGATGGTGCCGGTGAACGAATCGCTGTCGGTCGGATTGCAGGTGACGGTGGGCGAGGTCTCCGACAGGCCATACCCTTCGACGATCGGGCAACCGGTTTTCTCGAGCCACAGCTTGGCGGTGGCCTGCTGGACGGCCATGCCGCCGCCGACCGAGACTTTCAGGTGGCTCCAGTCGACGGTGCCGAAATCGGGGTGATTGGCCATGGCATTGAACAAGGTGTTCACCGCCGGGAAGCTGTGGAAGCGTTCGCCCTTGAGCGCCTTGAACGTGGCCGGGATGTCGCGCGGATTCGGGATCAGGATGTTGAGCCCGCCTTGGCGCATGCCCAGCATCATGCTCGAGGTGAAACCAAAGATGTGATACAGCGGCAGCGCGCAGATGCCGGTGGGCTGCTCGCCTGCCGGCACGCGCTTGAGGGCGGGCTGGTTCCAGGCTTCGCACTGCAGCGTGTTGGCGACGAGATTGCGATGCAGCAGCACCGCGCCCTTGCTCACGCCCGTGGTCCCGCCGGTGTACTGCAGCACCGCGATATCGGTGCCCTTGAGGTCGGGGGCGCGGTAGGGGGCCTTGCGGCCTGCGGCGATGGCGTGGCTGAACGTGACCGAGCCGGGAAGCGAGAACGCCGGCACCATCTTCTTCACGTTGCGCACGACGTAGTTGACGATGAGGCTCTTGGGGAAGCCGAGCATCTCGCCCATGTTCGCGACGATGACTTTCTTCGTGGGCACGGCGGCATAGCAGGCTTGCAGCGTGGCGGCGAAGTTCTCGATGATGATGATGGCCTTGGCGCCGGAGTCCTTGAGCTGATGCTCCAGCTCGCGTGCGGTGTACAGGGGATTCACGTTCACCACCACCAGCCCGGCGCGCAGGATGGCTGCCACGGCAATCGGGTACTGCGGCACGTTCGGCATCATGATGGCCACGCGATCGCCTTTCTCCAGGCCCAGCGACTGCAGGTAGGCGGCGAGGGCGCGCGACTGCTCGTCCAGCAGGCTGAAGGTGAACGCCTTGCCCATGAACTTGTAGGCGGGCAAGGTGGCGTACTTCTGGAAGGACTCGTCGATCAGCGCTTTCAGCGAGGCGTATTCATCCGGGTTGATGTCCTGCGGCACGCCAGCGGGATAGTGCTTCAACCAAGGCTTGTCCATGTGGTCTCCCAAAATATCCATAAACAGGGCCATTCTGGCCCACGCACGGCGGAAGCCTATCGGGACTTTCGAGTGAATGGGCCGTCTTCGGAAAGGGCATTCCCTGAGGGGCGGGCTGCGGCCCGCCCGGCGCGCTGTCTCGGCGCACGCATGGGGTTCACGCGCAGGCGGGCGTTTCTCAGCGCCCGCCTGGCTTCACTCGACGGCCTTCATCATGTCCTCGACGACCTTCTTCGCGTCGCCGAAGACCATCATCGTCTTGTCCATGTAGAACAGTTCGTTGTCCAGGCCCGCGTAGCCGGCGGCCATCGAGCGCTTGTTCACGATCAC
>CAZBOF010000124.1:0-10971 GCA_964493285.1 uncultured Rhizobacter sp.
TGACCGCGCTGAACCCGCTGCACACCGTGGGCCGCCAGATCGCCGAGCCGCTGCGGGTGCACCGCGCGATGAGCGCCGCGCCCGCCCGCGCCGAGGCCCTGCGCCTGCTGGATCGGGTGCGCATGCCGCAGGCCGCGCAGCGTCTCGACGCCTACCCGCACCAGTTGTCGGGCGGGCAGCGCCAGCGCGTGATGATCGCCTCGGCGCTCGCCTGCCGGCCCGACCTGCTGATCGCCGACGAGCCCACCACGGCACTGGACATGACAGTGCAGCGCGACATCCTCGACCTCATCGGCGAGTTGACCGCCGAGCACGGCATGGGGCTGCTGCTCATCAGCCACAACCTCGACGTGATGGCCGAGCGGGTGTCGCGCACGCTGGTGATGTACGGCGGCGCGGTGGTCGAGTCGGGGCCCACTGCCGACGTGTTCGCACGGCCCGCACACCCCTACACGCGCGGCTTGCTGGCCGCCCGCCCCCGGCTGGGGCGCCCGCGGGGCGAACCGCTGCCCACGCTGCCGGGGCGCGTGCCCGAACTCGTGGACATGCCGCGCGGCTGCCCCTTCGCCGACCGCTGCGACTGGGTGATTCCCCCGTGCGGCGAGGGCCTGCCCGCCGAACGCGTGCTCCGCCCCGCGCACCACGCCCGCTGCCTGCGGGCGGAGGCCATCCCATGAACAGCGGCGCACCGCTGTTGCAGGTCAGCGGCCTCGGCCAGCGCTACCGGCTGCCGCGCACCCGCCTGTGGCAGCGCGCCCCATGGCTGCAGGCGCTCGACGGCGTGAGCTTCACCTTGCACGCAGGCCGCAGCCTGGGGGTGGTCGGCGAGTCGGGCTCGGGCAAATCAACGCTCGCCCGGCTCGTGATGGCGCTGGAGCGCCCCAGCGCCGGCCAGGTGCTGTGGCAGGGCCACGATCTGCATGCGATGTCCGCCAAGGCGCTGCGCCACGCGCGCAGCGGGTTCCAGATGGTGTTCCAGGATCCGTATGGCTCGCTGGACCCGCGCCACCGCGTCGGCCGCATCGTGGCCGAGCCGCTGCGCGGCTTCGATGCGCGGCGCGTGGCCGAGGCCTTGGAAGACGTGGGATTGCGCGCCAGCGACGCCGAGAAATACCCGCATGAGTTCTCCGGCGGCCAGCGCCAGCGTATCGCGATCGCACGCGCGCTCATCACGCGGCCGCAGCTCATCGTGGCCGACGAGCCGCTGAGCGCGCTCGACGTGTCGGTGCAGGCGCAGGTGCTCAACCTGCTGCACTCCTTGCAGGTCCGCCATGGCATTGCCTACCTGTTCATCAGCCACGACCTCGCCGTCGTCGATCACCTGTGCGACGAGGTGCTGGTGCTGCAGCACGGCCGCGGGGTGGAGCACGGTCCGACGGCGCGCGTGCTGAGCGCGCCCGACCATCCTTGCACGCAGGCCTTGCTGGCCGCCATTCCCGGGGGGCGGCACTTCCCGTAGAGTCCGGCCCACTGCAACCCGGAGATTCCGCGATGACGAGCTTGCGTGTGGGTGCCGCCTTTTTGATGGCGGCCATGGCCTTCGGTGCGGGCGCGCAAACGCGCACCGACCGCGCCGTGATCGGCATGACCCTGGAGCCGACCGGGCTCGACCCCACCACCGTGGCCGCCGCCGCGGTGGGCGAGGTGGTGCACTACAACGTGCTCGAAGGCCTGACCAAAGTCAACATGGACGGGCGCGTCACCCCGCTGCTGGCCGAGCGCTGGAGCGCCGACCCGGACGGGCGCGTGTACACCTTCCACCTGCGCCGCGGCGTCACCTTCCACGATGGCGAGGCGTTCGACGCGTCCGACGTGAAGTTCAGCTTCGAGCGCGCCAAGGCCGAAGGCAGCCCCAACAAGGCCAAGAAGGCGGTGTTCGACAACATCTCGCGCATCAGCACGCCCGACCCGCACACCGTGATGCTGGTGCTCGACAAGGCCGACGGCAACCTGCCGTTCCGCCTGGGCGAAAGCACCGCGGTGATCTTCGACCCGAAGAGCGTGGGCACCGCCAGCACGCGGCCGGTGGGCACGGGGCCGTTCCGCTTCGACCAATGGACGAAGGGCTCGAGCATCCGCCTCGTGAAGTGGGAGGGCTTTCGCCGCGCGGGCGACGTGAAGCTCAAGCAGGTGACCTTCCGCTTCATCAGCGATCCCGCAGCCCAGGTGGCCGCGCTGCTGGCCGGCGACGTGGATGCCATTCCGCGCTTCGCCTCGCCGCAGAGCCTGGTGCAGTTCCAGCGCGATGCGCGATTCAGCGTGGCCATCGGCGGCACCGAAGGCAAGACGCTGGTCGCCATCAACAACAAGCGCAAGCCGTTCGACGACGTGCGGGTGCGCCGCGCCGTGGCCGCGGCCATCGACCGCCAAGCCGTGATCGATGGCGCGCAGGAGGGGCACGGCACGCCCATCGGCAGCCACCTCGTGCCCAGCGACCAGGGCTATGTGGACCTCACGCACGTCAACCCGTACAACCCGGAACGCGCCCGCGCGCTGCTGAAGGAAGCCGGTGTGGCGACCCCGCTGAACGTGACGCTCACGCTGCCGCCGCCGCCCTACGCGCGCAAGGGCGGCGAGATCGTCGCGTCGCAGCTCGCCAAGGTCGGTATCCAGGCCCGCATCGAGAACGTGGAGTGGGCGCAGTGGCTGTCGGGCGCATTCAAGGGCCAGTACGACCTGACCCTCATCAGCCACGTGGAACCGCTGGACTTCGGCGTGTACGCCGACCCGAGCTACTACTTCGGCTACGACTCCCAGCCCTACCGCGACCTCGTCGCCGCCTACAACGCCGAGAGCCATGCGCAGAACCGCCTGCGGCGGCTGGGCGACATCCAGCGCCATCTGGCGCAGGATTCGGTGAATGCGTTCCTGTTCCAGCTGCCGCAGTTCGCGGTGTCGAACAGGCGCCTCACCGGCCTGTGGAGCAATTCGCCGATCTACGCCAACGACATGGCCGCCGTGAGCTGGCGCTGAGCCGGGATTGCGATGAATGCCTTGCATGAGATGAGTGCAGTGGAGCTGCTGGCCCTGTACGGCAGCAAGGCGCTCTCGCCGGTGGAGGTGGCGCGCGCGGTGCTGGCGCGGATCGACGCCTGCGAGCCCCAGCTGCACGCCACCTACGCGCTCGACGCCGCACAGGTGATGGCGCAGGCCGAAGCCTCGCAGGGCCGCTGGCTGCGCGGCGAGCCGAAAGGCCTGCTCGACGGCGTGCCGGTGACGGTCAAAGAAAACATCGCCACCCGCGGCGTGCCGGTGCCCCTGGGCACCGCCGCCAGCGAGCTGGTGCCCGCCGAACGCGACGCCCCACCGGCCGCGCGGCTGCGCGAGGCCGGGGCGGTGATCCTGTGCAAGACCACGATGCCCGACTACGGCATGCTGTCGTCCGGCCTGTCGAGCTTCCATGCGCTCACGCGCAACCCCTGGGACCTGCGCAAGAACCCCGGCGGCAGCAGCGCGGGCGCCGCTGCGGCGGCCGCCGCCGGCTATGGGCCGCTGCACCTGGGCACCGACATCGGCGGCTCGGTGCGGCTGCCCGCCGCGTGGTGCGGCATCGTCGCGCTCAAGCCCAGCCTCGGGCGCGTGCCGATCGATCCGCCGTACGCCGGGCGCGTGGCCGGGCCGATGACTCGCACCGTGGGCGACGCCGCGCTGATGATGCGCGTGCTCTCGCTGCCCGACACCCGCGACGCGATGAGCCTGCCGTACCAGGCGCTGCCATGGCAATCGCTCGGCGTGCGCCTGCAGGGCTTGCGCATCGGCCTGTGGCTGGACGCCGGCTGGGGCCTGCCGGTGGACGCCGAGGTGCGCGCCGCGGTGGAGAACGCCGCACGCATGTTCGAAGCGGCCGGTGCGCAGGTGGAGCCGGTGCCGCCCTTCACCACGCGCGCCATGGCCGACGGCATGGACCGGTTCTGGCGTTGCCGCGCATGGCTGGACATCTCGGCGCTGCCGGACGCGCGCCGCGCCCAGGTGCTGCCGTTCATCGCCGAATGGGCGCAAGGCGGCGCGGGGCTCAGCGGGGAGGCCGTGTTCCGCGGCTACAGCCAGATGGCCGCACTACGCGATGCGGCGGTCGCCGCCTGCCGCCCTTACGACTGCGTGCTCTCGCCCACCGCGCCGATTCCCGCCTTCGACGCCGAATGGCCCTGCCCGACGCGCGACGCCTCGCGGCCGTTCGAGCACATCGCCTTCACGCTGCCGTTCAACATGAGCGAGCAGCCGGCGATCAGCATCAACTGCGGCCACACCGCCGCCGGCCTGCCGATCGGCCTGCAGATCGCCGGGCCGCGCCACGACGACATGATGGTGCTGCGCGTGGCCCACGCCTGGGAGCAGATGCGCCCTGCGCCGCGGCCCTGGCCCGCGGTGGTGTGATCTGCCGCGAGCCGCTCAGGCGTCGATGCTGGTGTCGCGCGCGTCGGTTTCCGCGCGCATTTGGCGCAACAGGTCGGGCAGGGTCTTGCCCGGCTCGTCGCGGAAGGTCTCTTCCAACACCTCCAGGCCGGTGATGCGGTCGATGCGGAAGCTGCGGAACGTCTGGCGCAGTTCACACCAGGCCGCCAGCGTCCAGACCGCGCTCCAGAAAAAGCAGCCCAGCGGGCGCACCGTGCGCTCGGTGTCCCGGTCTTGCAGGTCCAGGTAGTTCAAACGCACTTTGCGGCGGGTTTCTGCCGCCCGCCGCAATGGCTCCAGGCGGTCGCGCGTGGCGGGATCGACGTCGATCGGCGGGGCATACACCGGCAGGCTCTCCGCCGCCGCCCGTGCGGCGGTGGGCAACACGCCCAGGATCTTGGACAACGCGTTGTCAGCCTGCGCGGCCATCGCCGTATCGAGCCGCGGCTGGGCGATGCGCACCGACGCCAGCAAGGCCTGCGCCTCTTCGTGCGTGAACATCAGCGGCGGCAGGTCGAAGCCCGCCCGCATGCGGTAACCCACCCCGGCCTCGCCCTCGATCGGCACGCCTTGGGCCATCAGCTCGGCCACGTCGCGGTAGATCGTGCGCTCCGACACCTCCAGCCGATCGGCCAGGAAATGCGCCGTGCTCAGACGGCGCCCCCGCACGAGCTGGACGATCTGGAACAAGCGATTGGCGCGGCGCATGGCGGTCAAGAGGATTCGGCGTCTGAAGTCATGGAAAAGGTGGGCCCAGGCCCCTGGTCGAGCCTGAGCAATCGGCATTCCCGGTGGCCGATGCTGCCGCCATCCTCCTGACAGCGTCCTGTCAGGAGGCCACCGCGCCCAAAACCTTTGGCGCGCAAAGACCTGCAATCCCGAACGCCGCCCACGTCTTTTGCCGGCGTGCCACCATGGCAACCATGACTTCGCGGCGGACCTGTTTGTCGTGGCGCCGGCTGGGCGCGCTGATCCTGGCCGGGCTGTTGCTGCTCGGCCTGCAAATGGGCTGCACGACCCTCGATGAGAAACAAAGCGCCTGGATCTTCCAGCCCAGCGACCGCGTCTGGGCTGGGGGCCTGGCCGCGGCGCAAGGCATGGAGGACGTCTGGATCGAGTTCTCCCCACCCGACGACCACGCCGGCTCACCCGTCAAATTGCACGGCCTGTGGCTGGCCCAGGCCGACCCCGCCGCGCCTGTGCTGCTGTACCTGCACGGCGCCCGCTGGGACGTGCGCGGCAGCGCGCCCCGCATGCGCCGCATGCACGATCTCGGGTTCGCCGTGCTGGGCATCGACTACCGTGGCTTCGGCCGCAGCAGCGCCGGCATTCCGTCGGAACGCCTGGCGGGCGAGGATGCCCGCGCCGCCTGGGACTGGCTCGGCGCCCACCGGCCGCAAGCCCGGCGCTTCATCTTCGGCCACTCGCTGGGCGGTGCGATCGCGGTGCGGCTGGCGACCGACGTGACCGACGAAGACGGGTTGATCGTCGAAAGCACCTTCACCTCGATCCCCGACGTGGTGTCCACCTTCCGCTGGGGCTGGCTGCCGGTGTCGCCGCTGATCACGCAGCGCTTCGACGCGGCCTCGCGCATCGCCGAAACCGGCTCGCCCGTGCTGGTGGTGCACGGCAGCGCCGATTCGCTGATCCAGCCCAAGCTCGGGCAGGCCTTGTACGAACGGGCCCGCGAGCCCAAGCGCTTCGTAATGGTCGAAGGCGGTTCGCATCACAACACCAACGCGGTGGGGCTGGGCCAATACCGCGAGGCGCTGGCCGATCTGTTCGGGCTGGGCAGACGGCCCTGAGCGGCGCAAGCCCGCGCCGGCACGGGCGGACACCGTCCCCGGCACAATGGGCTTTTCACCAGCCGACAGGAAGTCTCGCCATGCCCGGCATGCCACCGACCCCCATCTTCCGCAGCGAGGAAGAGCTTGCCGCGCTCAGCGCTTCTGACCGCATCCGTTACCGCCTCGTCGACTCGAAGCACCGCTACCACGCCAACGACAACATCTCCGCCTTCATCCGCGACGGCGAGCTGGACGAGCTTCGCGAGGAAGTGGCCGCCAAGATGCAGGAGGTGCTGAAGGCCCTGGTGATCGACACCGAAAGCGACCACAACACGCTGGAGACGGCCAAGCGGGTGGCCAAGATGTACCTCACCGAGGTGTTCCGGGGGCGCTATCTGCCCATGCCCCCCGTGACGGAGTTCCCGAACGTCGAACGGCTGAACGAGCTGATGATCGTCGGCCCGATCACCGTGCGCAGCGCCTGCTCGCATCACCTGTGCCCGATCATGGGCCACGTGTGGATCGGCATCCTGCCCAACGAGCATTCCAACCTCATCGGCCTGTCCAAGTACGCCCGCATCTGCGACTGGATCATGAGCCGCCCGCAGATCCAGGAAGAAGCCGTCATCACGCTGGCCAACGAACTGCAGTCGCGCGTCAACCCCGATGGCTTGGCGATCGTGATGGAGGCCGACCATTTCTGTATGCACTGGCGCGGCGTGAAGGACGACAACGCCATGATGACCAACAGCGTCATGCGCGGCGCATTCCTCAAGGACGCGACCCTGCGCCGCGAATTCCTCTCGCTGCTGAGCAAAAAGAAATAGCCTAAGAACTTGTCCGCAAATAGGCGGGCAGAGGGTGGCGAGGCGGTTTGGGCGCGGAGCCAGGCGCAAACCACAGCGATACCCGAAGGTGTCGCGAGGATTTGCAACGCCGCCAAGCGCCCAAACCGCCCGCCAGCCGACCCCGGCTATTTTTCTATGCGGCCGGTTCCAGGTAATAGCGCCCGAGTTCGGGCGGCACCGGCGAATCCAGCAGCCGGCTCGCGATGCGCAGCGCGTCCGCCGCCTCCGGGCTCAGCGGCACGCCGCCGGCCCGCGCCAGGGCGGCATCGAGCCAGGCCCGCACCAGCACGGGCTTGAGCATCCAGGGCAGCTTCTGCACGTCCCCCAGCGCCTCGACCAATTCGCCGCCGTCCGGTGCGCCGGGCGCCGGCAACGCCTCGCCGGCCAGCCAGGGTGCCATCACCGCGCCGTACCAGGCGCTGCCGGCCCCGGCGTCGCCATCCGGGACGATGCGAGACAGGAAGGCCGTCAAGCGCGCGATCTGGCGCCGGTTGTGCAGCGACAGCTCGGACATCTGCCGCACGCCCGCGGCCGCCGGCTGCACCGGCTGCGGCCCGCCCAGGCGCTCGCGCATCAGCAGCCAGTGAAGGCGGTCGATCGGGCGCAACTGGCCGTCGGCGGTCATCACCCGGCGCGCGGCTTCCACCAGCACCTGGCGGTCCGGCATCGGCGCGGCAGCCACGCGCACCAGCAACTGCTCCAGCCACGGCAGCCGCGCAGCGGGGCCCAGCCGGGCCACGTCTTCGCGCAACGCATGGGCGCTGCTCAGGCCGCGGGTCTCGTCGCGCCACGCCCGGCGCTCGCGGCGGCTGCCCGGCGTCAGCAGCAAGGCCAGGATGGCGGCACGCAGCTCGCCGCTGCCGTGCAGGCGCGACAAGCGTTCGATGGCCTCGCGCTGGGATTCATCACACACCGGTCGCGGCACGTGCGCCGGGGCCGCGGGCGGCACGGGCACGTCACCACCGGCAGGCGCCACGGCATAGGCCAGGGGGGCGTCCAGCCCGCTCGCGACAAGGGGCGCCCGGGGCATCGGCTCGGCGTCGGGCTTCACTTCCAGCACCGGCGACGGCAAGGGCGCGACGGTGCGCCCGTACAGGCGCCGCAGCCGGTCCTTCAGCGGCGGATGCGTGCGCAGCCAGCCCGCGGGCGCCTGCAACAGCATCGCCGCCATCATGTTGACGGGCACGCGCACCAGCGCGTCTTCATGGCGATCGGCCTGGTGCCACACCTTGCGCAGCGTGCCGCCCAGGCCCTCGCGGCTGCGCGTGTACTGCACCGCGCAGGCGTCGGCCAGCAATTCGCGCTGACGCGACACCGCCGCCTGCAGGATGCGTCCGCACAGCCAGCCCAGCCAGCCGGCCGCCACGAATGCGGCGCCGATCAGCACCGCCACCGGCGAACGCCGGCCGTTCAGATCGGCCTGCATCAGCGTGCGGCCGTAGCCGTGCACCAGCCCGAGGCCCCACACCAGCGCCAGCAGTTGCATGTTCAGGCGCAGGTCGCCTTGCTGGATGTGGCCGAACTCATGCGCCACCAGGCCTTGCAGTTCGTCGCGCGTGAGACGCTCCAGCGCGCCGCGGGTCACGGCGATCACCGAGTTCTCCGGCAGCCAGCCGGCGGCAAATGCATTGATCGCGTTCTCGCGTTCGATCACGTACACCGCCGGGCGCGGCAGCCCGGTGGCCAGCGCCATCTCGTCGACCACATTGCTCAGGCGGCGCTCGAGCGGCCCGCGCGGGTCGGCGAGCAAGGTGCCGCCCGCCCACTGCGCCACATGCGCCCCGCCGCCGCTGCGCAGCCGGCCCAGCTCGACCAGCGCCCCGCCCAGCACGAACATCAGCACCAGCGCAGTGTTGGTCTCGAAAAAGAGAGGGGGCAGGTTCGGCGACAGCCAGGTGCCGAAAAACCACCAGGCGCCCCACAGCAGCGCATTGACCGCCACCACCAACAGCGCCAGCAGCAAGGCGAACAGCACCAGCAAACGCCGCGTGGCGAGGCGGGCGTCGTCTTGGTGCTGGCGAAAACGCATCGGGCCGTGAGGGGGTCAGGCGGTCGGCGCGGCACGGCCTCGCGGGCCTTGGCCGACCCTCAGAACTGCACGCGAACGGGCGCGCGCTCCGTGTCGGTCGCGGTGGCCTGGAGCATGGCCGCTTCTTTGAAGCCGAAGACGTTGGCCACCAGGTTGGTGGGGAACTGCTGCGCGGCGTTGTTGTAGTCGAGCGTGGCGTCGTTGAACAGCTGGCGGGAAAACGCCACCTTGTTCTCGGTGCTCGTCAGCTCCTCGGCCAGTTCACGCAGGTTCTGGTCGGCCTTGAGGTCGGGATAGGCCTCGACCACCGCCATCAGGCGCCCGAGCGCGGAGCCAAGCACCCCTTCGGCCACCGACAAGCTCGTGAGGGCGCCGGCGTTCGGCTGGCTGCGGGCGACATCGGCCGCCGACTTGGCCTGGTTGCGCGCGGCGATCACCGCCTCCAGCGTCTTGCGCTCGTGCGAGACGTACTTGCGCGCCACCTCCACCAGGTTGGGGATCAGGTCGTAGCGCCGCTTGAGCTGCACATCGATCTGCGCAAACGCGTTCGAGATGATGTTGCGCAACCGGACCAGGCGGTTGTAAGCGCCTACGCCCCAGAAGACCAACACTGCGACAACGATCCAGCTGACGATCTGAGTGGTGCCCATGAAAATCCCCTCGGGTTGAACGGGGCGAACTCTACGGCATCTGCCGGTATTTCATGCGGCGCGACGCAACTGGACACGCCTGTCGGCCATGATTCGTGCATTGTTGACACCCGGTGCCCCATGAACCTGATATCCGACGCGTGGCCGTGGCTGCTGATGACCGGCGGCGTCTTCATCCTGGCGGGGTTCGTGAAAGGCGTGATCGGCCTCGGGCTGCCCACCGTGGCCATGGGCCTGCTGAGCGTGGGCATGCCGCCCGCGCAGGCGGCCGCGTTGCTGGTGGTGCCTTCGCTCGTGACCAATCTGTGGCAGACGTTCGGTCCAGGCGGGTGGGCCTTGCTCCGACGCATGGCCACGCTGCTGGCCGGCGTGTGCGCCGGCATCGCCCTGGGTGCCGGCTGGCTCACCGGCCAAGGGCAGGGCTCCGGCCAGGTGATGGCCGCGCTGGGTGCGGCGCTGGTGGCCTACGCCGTGCTGGGCCTGTTCAAGATCCGCTGGCAGGTGCCGGCGCGCCAGGAGCCGTGGCTGTCGCCGCTGGTGGGGCTGGCGACCGGGCTGGTCACCGCGGCCAGCGGCGTGTTCGTGATTCCGGCCGTGCCCTACCTGCAAGGCCTGGGGCTCGACAAGGACGCGCTGGTGCGCGCGCTCGGCTTGTCGTTCCTGGTGTCGACGATTGCGCTCGCGATCAGCCTGCAGCGCGGCGGCGCCTTGCCGGCCGACCAGGCCCTCGGCTCCTTGCTCGCGCTGGCGCCCGCGCTCGCCGGCATGGCGCTGGGCCAGTGGGTGCGCGGCCGGGTGGCGGCCGAAACGTTCAGGCGCCTGTTCTTCAGCGGCTTGCTGGCGCTGGGGGCGTATTTCGTGCTGCGGGCGGTGTGGTAACCCTTCCGCCTGCGCTCAGAGGCGCATGCGGTCGGTGGACGGGAACTCATCTTCACCCACCGAGCGCCAGGCCTTGAAGCCGCGCGCCCGCAGCGCGCACGCCGGGCAGTGGCTGCAGCCATAGCCCCAGGCGTGCCGGTGCGCCCGGTCGCCGAGGTAGCAGGTGTGCGTGTGCTCGACGATCAGTTCGTTCAAGGCCTCGCCGCCGAGCTTGGCGCTCAGTTCCCAGGTCTGGGCCTTGTCGAGCCACATCAGCGGCGTCTCGATGCCCATGGGCGTGTCCATGCCCAGGCTGAGCGCCACTTGCAGGGCGCGCAAGGTGTTGTCGCGGCAGTCGGGGTAGCCGGAGAAGTCGGTCTCGCACATGCCGCCGACCAGCACGTTCA
>CAZBOF010000125.1:0-10954 GCA_964493285.1 uncultured Rhizobacter sp.
CCGCCATCGAGACGCAAGACCTGCGGGCTCTCGGCTCAGCCGCCTTGCGCTCGCTCGACTCCGAGCAGATCGGCGCCCTGTCCGCCGACCAGATCCAGGCACTCAGCACCCAGCAGGTCACCTGGCTCACGCCGGACCAGATCGCTGCGATGGGTACGACGGAATTGAACGCGCTGTCCACCGGCCAGTTCGCCGCGCTGTCGACCGCTCAGGTTGCCGCCCTCACGAGCACCCAGATCGCCAACCTCGAGAACGAGGATCTCGCCGCCCTGCGCACCGCATCGATCCGCGCTCTGACCAACGACCAGATCGACGGCCTGACCTCTGATCAAGTCGCCGCACTCAGCACCGCGCAAGTCGCCGCGCTGTCGTCCAGCCAAGTCGCCGGCCTGAGCACCGAGCAGATCGCTGCCATCGAGACGCAAGACCTGCGGGCTCTCGGCTCAGCCGCCTTGCGCTCGCTGGACTCCTCGCAGATCGGCGCCCTGTCCGCCGACCAGATCCAGGCGCTCAGCACCCAGCAAGTCACCTGGCTCACGCCGGACCAGATCGCTGCGATGGGTACGACGGAATTGAACGCCCTGTCCACCGGCCAGTTCGCATCCCTCACCACGGCGCAGATCGGTGCCCTCACCAGCACCCAGATCGCCAACCTCGAGAACGAAGACCTGGCGGCCTTGCGCACTGCCGCCATCCGCGCTCTCAGCGATGACCAGATCGATGGGCTGACCTCCGAGCACGTGGCAGCACTCACCACGGCACAAGTGGCGGCGCTGTCGTCCAGCCAGATCGCCGGCCTGAGCACCGAACAGGTGGCTGCATTGGAAACGCAAGACCTGCGGGCGCTGAGTTCCGCGGCCATTCGCACGCTCAGCTCGGAGCAGCTGTCTGCGCTGACGGATGAGCAACTGCAATCGCTCACCACGACGCAGGTGATCGCCCTGACCGGCGACCAGCTCGCCTCCATGGGCAGCGACGAGTTGAATGCGCTGACGACGGCGCAGTTCGCCGCCCTGACCACGCTGCAGACCCCGTCATTGACCACCGAGCAAGTTGCCGCGCTCGAAACCGAGGACCTGCGTGCACTGAACCTGTTCAGCCTGCGTGCGATGAGTGCCGACCAGTTGAACGCGCTGACGGAAACGCAGGTGGCGGCCCTGTCGACCCTGCAGGTCTCCAGCCTGACCACGGTGCAGATCGGCGGGCTGACCACCGCCACCCTGAATGCGCTGGAAGCGAACCAGATCGGCGCCATGAGCAGTGCGCAGGTCGGCGCGCTGACCTCGGAACAGGTCAACAACATGGAAGTGGCCGATATCGCCGCGCTGACCACAGCCGCATTGCGCGGCATGTCGACGGACAACGTGGTCGCCTTGACCTCCGATCAGGTCCAGGCGCTGACCACCGCCCAGGTCGCTTCACTGACCACGGCACAGGTCGCCGCCTTCGAAACGGCAGACCTCGCGGCCATGGAAACCGCCGACCTGCGGGCGTTGACCACGGCCGGGATCCGGGCATTGAGCGTGGAACAGCTCGACGCGCTGACCGCAGACCAGCTCAACGCGCTGAGCACGCCGCAACTCGTCTCGCTGACCTCCAGCCAGATCGCCGGCATCAGCACGGAATCGTTGTCCAGCCTGACCACTGCGCAGTTCGCCACGCTCACGACGCAGCAGGTTTCGTCCCTCACCGCCGACCAGTTCGCCAACCTGAGCAATGAGCACATCACCGCGCTCACGACCGCCCAGGCCCGCGCACTGACCACCGACCAGATCCAGGCCTTCACGACCGACCAGATCGGGGCCCTGGAGACCGCCGACATCGCAGCGATGCGCATGGAACAGGTGGTCGCATTTGAGACCGCCGACATCTCGGTCATGACCGGCGAGCAACTGGACGCGTTCTTCTCCGCCTCGCCGATCGTGCTCGACCTCGACGGCAACGGTGTCAGCACCGTCTCGGCCGCGAACGGGGTGAACTTCGACCTGAACGGCACGGGCAACGCGCAGAAGGTCGGCTGGGTCTCGGCCAACGACGGCCTGCTGGTGATGGACCGCAACGGTGACGGCAAGATCAACGACGGCACCGAGTTGTTCGGCGTGGCCACCCAGAACGCGGATGGTTCCCGTGCCGGCCACGGCTACGCCGCCATGTCGCTGGAAGACAGCAACAAGGACGGTGTGCTGAACGCGGACGACGACAACTGGAGCAAGCTGCGCTTGTGGGTCGATGCCAACCAGGACGGCATCACCGACGAAGGCGAGCTGCACGGGTTGGACACCTTCGGCATCGTCTCACTCGACCTGAAGGGCCTGGTGGGCACCGAGGTGGACAACGGCAACCTGCTGGGGCTGGTGTCCAGCTACACCACGGCCGACGGCAACCAGCATGCGATGGCGGACGTGTGGTTCTCGAAGGAGGCGCCGCCAGCGCCGGACCTGAACGAACTGCTGGCCGCCGCGCCCACCGACCTGATGCCTTCGGCAGCAGGTGCGATGGCCACGGCAGCGGCCCCGGCGGCGCCCGCAGGCGGATCGCTCGGCGCGCTGGACCGCTCGCTGCTGCCGGACGACAAGCCGCTGCCGTTGATCTGATCGTTGGGATGGGGCGGGGCCTTGCAAGCAGGGCCCCGCCCCCGCAACGCCCGCGAGGCAAGCGGCACGTGCAGGTGGAACCGGAGTCAATCCCCAGTCCGACCCGGGCGGCGCCGAGACCTGGGCGGAAAGCGCCACCACGCCGCCACCACCGCGAGCCCGAAAGCGGTATAGGCGGTGATGAAGACCCACGGCGGGGCATCCCAGAACAACAGCGCCTGAAGCCAGTGTTCGATGAAGCTGCCGGAATAGGTAGCGGTTTGCGCCTGAGCCCGAAGCCACATCTCGAGCGTCGTGAGCGGGCAATCGATGCCGAACCATGCCTCGGCGACCACGAATGCGATGGTCGCGAGATGGGCCAGCCTGAACCCCAGTGCGTTGACCCAGGGCCAGGACAGCATATTGCCGATCACGATCCACACCAGGCCGCCCACGACGAACAGGACGACGGCAACGTGCGCCATCAAAACGGTGTTGGCAAGCAACTCGAACGGCACGGATCCAGGCATGTTCTGATGGCCAAGGCTTCACGCGAGCAGGGCCGGCCGGCTTCCGCTTGAACAACGCGGGGGCCATGCCGGTGCCGGTTCAGGCGGAACGAGCCGGCGTGCGAATCAGGAAACGCGCGAGCCCTGTGGCCCCCGAGCCTACAACGGCTCGTTGTAGACCTCGTCGCATTCCGCCTTCAAGGCCTTCTCGACCGAGGCGAAGAACGACGCACCGGCTGCGACCGGCTTGGCGGCAGGCGCTTGCGCGGCTTGCGGCGCGTCACGCTCGACGTACACCCGGTCGAACACCGTCATCACGTGCGCCACGCCGCGGTCGCTCGCATCGCGCAGATTCCCTGCGAGGTACTGGCCGAACGACTGGGGCGACGCGATGATCTCGAAACTCGGGAAGTAGGAGAGGTGCGCGTGGCGCTGCGCCAGGTCGCCGCACACGGCGCGCAGCACGCTCTTGGAGTAGGTGGACGCCACCAGCACGCTGTCCGCGGTGTGCGTGGCCACCAGGTGCACCGGGCTGACGGTGAGGATCCAGTGCAGCCCCGGGTTGATCTGGCGGATGGCGGCCACGATCCAGTCGAAGTCGGCCACGATCTCGGCAAAGCCGAAGTTGACCGGGAGGTGCCGCTCGGGGTCGAAGCTTCCCGCGGCCGTGCCGGGGCACACGGGGAACACCACGCCGGTGGGGCCGTCCACCCAGGCTTCGGTCAACCCGAGCGTGAAGACAAAGACTTCGCACTCCATCAGCAGGCGGCGCACGCAGGCCAGATGGAACGCGCGGTCGGTGCGCGCTTCGGCGCGGCTGGCAAACCCGCCGTCACGCACGTGGGGGCGCAGCAGATCGACCACACGCCCGTCGGCAGCTTCTTCGAAGCACTCGACCATCTCGCGCACGCCCAGCGCCTGCTCGATCAGTTGCCGGAACTGGCGCACGGTGTACACATTGCCGTAGCGCGCAGCGAACTCGCGGTAGCCGTGCGCCTTGACCTCTTCCTCACTGAAGTACGCAGGCGGCTGCTCCGCGTAATACGGCGTCAAGCCCAGACTGGGCAGCCAGCGCAAGAGGTTCGAGGCAAAGCAACTGCCGGCGGTGGCCAGCCGCGTGTCGGGGCGCACCAGTTTGCGGGTGCCGGATTCGAACGCGACGTCGCGCCACGGCGTGTTGGCGACGGACCGGTTCCAGAACGCCTGCGGCGGCTGGCTCTTGTAGGGGTGCATCAGGCGGCTCCCAGTTCATTCAGCAGCCATTGGCCGTAGCGGTGGTTGGCATGGGTGGCTTCCATCCAGGCTTCTTGCTTGAGGAAGCCATTCTCGTGCGACTGCGCAGGCGCACCGTGCAGGCGAACGTCCACGCCTTTCAAGCCCTCCGCCAGCACCTCCTGGTACAGCGTGTAGATCTTCAGGCGCAGCTCGCGCGGCGCCACGCCATAGAGCTGGAAATGCTTTTCGAAGATCTCGGGGTTGCTTCGCAACTGGTTCTCGTCGCCGATCGGCGGCGGCGCCATCAGGTGCACGACCTCGCTGCCTGGAAACAAGCGGCGCAGCATCTGGCAATACAAGACAGTCAAGTGTGCGCGTTGAGCCAGTTCTCGGCGAACGACCTCGCGCGCAATCACCTGGCGAGGGCCGCGCGCCGATGGCGCCGGCGGGTCGTCGGGGCCAAGGGACACGTCGAACGGCTGAGGATGCTCCACCATCGAGAAGATCGAGTGCTCGTTCCCATGGAAATACGACACCACGGTGTCGGGGACGCCACCCATCACCCGCACCGCGTCGCGCAGCTCTTCGAGAAACGATGGCTCGAGCGCGGGCTGGCCATTGGCATCCAGGCCCAGCAGCGCGGGCGCGCCGCCGCCCAGCAACACGAATCGCATCCGGGCCAGCAGGCCTTCCGCGGGGGCATCGATGTTGAAGTCGTAGCGGCGAAACGCCACTTCGCGCCAGTTGAAGTTCTCTTCCTGGCGCACGCCGCCGCTCGGCCCGTTGCGCGTGGCCGCGTCGATCAGGGCGATGAGGTGGCTGCTGCCGATGAGGAAGAAACTCTTCATGGCGAGCCTGTCGAGATCATTGGAGAAAGGCGTGCCAGGCGTCGAGGTAGCGCGCCTCGGCCTCGGGCGTCGCCATCGCCAGCTCGGGCATCAACGCAACGAACGGCTGCATGTCGGCTTCGCTGCCATAGCGCTGCGCCACCAGCGGGGCCAGCTTGCTCAGGCAGCGGTGCGCCTGCTCGTCGCTCAACTGACCGAGACGCCGCGCAGAAATCGCGAGACTCAGGTACGCCAGGTGGGCCAGCTTCATCGGCCGGCCCATCGGATCGGCCGAGTTCTGCTGCGCACTGGTGCGGAAGTAGCCCAGGTGATCATTGAGAAACCCGAGCGGCGCGCGCAGGCTGGCGTTGAGGAACGCGCCCAAGTCTTCGAGGCCGCTGTAGTCGATGCCATCCATGCGCGGCTCACGCACCATGGGTGCGAGGTGGGCGGCAAACACGGCATTCGAGAACTCGCCCAGCCAGTTGCCGCTGGCCCCCACGGTGGTGGGAAACAGCACATCGGGCGTCAACGACAGCATCCGGTTCGGGTGGGTCTTGATGGCGGTGGGCACCGGCAGATCCATCGTCGGCTGGCCGCTTTCGGTGGCCGTCCAGCGCCGGCTGACCGAACAGCCGATGCGGCCGGTCTGGTGCGCAAGAAGATGCTGCTCGTAGAAACCGGGGTAGATGATGTCGTCGTCGAGCAGCATGTGGAACAGCTCGGTCTCGCCGGCCCACACATCCAGAAGATGGCGGAAATTGTTGTACGCGCCTTGCCGCGGGCCGGGGACGGCACGCACGTTCATCGGCGCAATCAATGATTTCAAGGGCTCGTTGTTCAGCGACGCGATGAAGGCCTGATCGGGGCTGTCGTCCGAGAAGAGGATGAACTCGGGCTTCACGGTCTGGTGCCGCAGTGAGGTGAGCAGTTCCACGAGGTACTGCGGCTTGTAGGCGGGCACCAGCGTGGCGATCTTCATGCGGCCTGCTCCCGGGTGACCTTTCGCAGGCTGAGCACGGCCTGCGCGACCGTGCGCGCCTGGTCGGCCTGGAGCACGGGCGAAATCGGCAAGCTCAGCACTTCGGACTGCAGTTGCTCGGCGACGGGCAGCGCAGGCCATGCGGCATGGGCATACGCGCTCTGTCGGTGGCACGCCTTCGGGTAGTGGATCTGGGTCCCGATGCCATGTGCACGCAGATGCGCCGCCAGCGCATCACGCTCCGCGCTGCGCACCACCATCAGATGCCACACCGGCTCGGCTTGCGGCAACGTGCGCGGCAAGACGACCGGCGCCTCGCGCAACGCATCGAGGTACACCGAAGCCAGCGCCCGGCGCACCTCGTTCTCCTGATCAAGGAACGGCAGCTTGACGCGCAGCACCGCAGCCTGCACCTCGTCAAGGCGAGAGTTCACGCCGGCCAGCTCGTGCTGGTACTTCACCGAAGCGCCGTAGTTGCGCAGCTTGCGAAGCGTGGCCGCCAGCTGGTCGTCGTCGGTGGTGATGGCCCCGCCGTCGCCGAGGGCGCCGAGGTTCTTGCCGGGGTAGAAGCTGAACCCCGCGGCATGGCCCAGCGAGCCGGTGCGACGGCCGTTGTAGCGTGCTCCATGCGCCTGCGCGGCATCTTCGATCACTCGCAGGCCGTGTGTTTCGGCCAGCGCATTCAAGGGATCCATGTCGGCCGGCTGGCCATACAGATGCACCGGCATGATGGCGCGTGTGCGAGGCGTGATCGCCTCGGCCACGCGGGTCGGGTCGATGTTGTGCGTCAACGGGTCCGGCTCCACCGGGACCGGCGTGGCGCCGACCTGACTCACGGCCAGCCAGGTGGCGATGAACGTGTTGGAAGGCACGATGACTTCGTCGCCCGCACCGATGCCGTAGGCACGCAGGACCAGGTGCAGCGCATCCAGCCCGTTGGCCACGCCAATGCAATGGCGGGTGCCGCAATAGGCCGCGAACTCGGCCTCGAAAGCCTCGGTTTCCTGGCCGAGCACGTACCAGCCGGAATCGATCACGCGGCCGACGGCCGCGCGAATCGCCGCCTCGTGGGGTGCGTTGACGCGACGCAGATTGAGAAACTCGATCACGCGGCAGCCCATCTGGCACGCATGAACTCAGCGTAGTCGCGGTAGTAGTCGGCTTCGTCGTAGCGCGTGGAGGCGAGCACCATGCACACTGAGCCGGACGAGAAGTTGTCCAGCTCGCGCCAGATCATCGGGCAGATGTACAAGCCGTTGTAAGAGCGGCTCAGATGCACGCGCTTCTTGTCCTTGCCGTCGTCCAGCAACACATCGAAGCTGCCCGACATGGCAATGATGAACTGGTGCAGCTCTTTGTGCGCGTGCCCGCCGCGGTCGGACCCGCCGGGCACGTCGTACAGGTAGTAAACGCGTTCGATGGCAAAGGGAACGTGGTGGTTGCCTTCAACGAACGTGAGGTTGCCGCGAGGATCGTGGATCTTCGGCAACGAGAGAATCTGGCATTTCTCGATCGACATGGCGGCTCCGATTTCGTCAGAAGTATCGGGTGGCTCGCCGCGCGGCGACGCGATCACTAGCGGGCGGAAAACCGCCCAGTTTTCGCAATCACCGGGTTCTGGGCGACGCGATCACGTAGTTCTCCGCCGCGATGTCGGGGTAGCGCTCGCCCAGCCGCATGAAGGCGTCGAGCATCTGGGGCGTCCAGCTGTCTTCGATCTGGCGGTTGGACACCGGCTTGAGCCAGTAGCCGCCGAAGACGTCGATCGACAGTCCCGCCTGCGTGAAGCAGGCGCGAAAGCTCTCGGGATTGAACACGCGGCGGTGGCCGTGATGGATGTCCATCTCGTTCAGCGCGTCTTCGACGGGCAGCATGCCCATCGTCACCGCCGCCTGGCGGTGCAGGGAACGGGCATTGGGCACCGCCGCGAACAGCGACCCGCCCGGCGCCAGCCAGTCACCCGCCCGGCGCAGCACGCCCACGGGGTCTTCCACATGCTCCAGCACGTGCCCGAGAAGGATGTGATCGAAACGGCGCCCTGGCTCGAAGGTCTCGAACAAGGCGTTCACGACCTTGATGCCGGGGTGGCGGCGCCGCAGGTCATCGCAAAAGCGCTGCGAGCCCTCCACCACGGTGAGCGCGTAGCGGCCGCTGGCGACCAGCAGATCGGTCATCACGCCCTCGGCAGGCCCCATCTCCAGCAGCGAACCCTGGCGCAGATGGCGCTCGGCAATCGCGAACGAGTAGCGCACCATCGCCGAGCTGGGCCCGGCCGCATACAGCGACTGATCGGAGATCGATTCGAGCCGCTTGGCCTCGGCCTCGACGGCGGCGTGCAGAACGGTTTCAGTCATGGGCCTTCCTTTGCGCAATCGTCTCGTTGCGAAATCATCAGTGCGAACTCCTCCAGGCGCTTCGACAAACGCGGCCAATCGGCGCGTTCAACGCGGTGCTCCACCGCATCCAGGATCTCGCCATTCAGCGTGAAATGCGCCGGCAGCGTGCGGCGAGACCGGATGCCGCAGGAGTTGTGGAACGACACCACGCGCTTGTTCTGAGCCACCGTGCGGCAGTACACCGAATCCAGGTTCAGCACGTCGAATGCCACGCGGTAGATCAGCCAGGCGCTCTCCGGCGCTGCCATCGACCCGTGCCGCAGGATCCATCGGCCCCACTCCGCGGTGCGCAGGCCCGCATCGAGGTCATACACGCTGACGAGACCTTGCGCATCGCCGGTTCGCACCGACTCGATCACGAAGTAGTGGTCGCCGGGCCGTTCGAAATACGCCTGCAGCCAGCGCTGCTGGGCCTGCACATCGCCGTCGCCGCCGTGGATGAAGCGGCTCAGTCCCGCGTCGGCACGCAAGGCCGCGGCAAATGCGGCGTCGCCCGAGTCGATCGGACGCAGCCGGTAGGCATGGCCGGTCAACGCGATGTCATGCCGCATCGTGGCGCCGCCCGTGGATCACCGAAGCTGGGACTGCACGCCCGGGCCGAGCGACCAGAGCAAGGCATTCGACTGCTGGGCGTCATACAGCGCGTTGACGTACGAGATGCGCAGGTTGTAGTGGTCGCCCTCGGCGGCCATCACGTCGAACAGCGAGCGGCGGCCCAGCTGCTGCCATTGCTGCAGGGTGAAGTTGCGGACACGGTCGCTGTCGCGCAGCACGTCCATCACGCGGCGCGCGCGGTCGAACGCCGACATGGCCTGGTCATGAACCTCCGTGATGCGAAAACGGCGCGCTTCCAGCGCATCCACGCGCTGCAGCCGCACCGCGTCCGCGCGCTTCAGCGATGACTCGATCGCATAGCTGTTGGGCGCATTGACCAAGGGGAAATGCACGTTCACGCCCGCCGTCCAGTTGGCCGAATTGCCGGCGCCGCGCACCTGCGAACTGCTGACCACCGCCTGCACCTGCGGCCAGCGCTGCGCACGCAGCGAACGGGCATAGGCATCGGCAGCGTTGGCTTGCGCGGCCAGCTGAGAGATGTCGGGCGCCGATTCGGACTGGGCGATGAGATCCTGGAGGTTGATGACGCTGAGCATCACCGACGACAAGCCTTCGGTCGGCGGCAGGCCATCGCCCACGAAGCGGCGCAGCCGCGTTTCGATCTGGCGCGTGGTGGCCTGCGTCTGCACCAGCAGAAGCTCAGCCTGCTGCATCGTCTTCTGCGCCTGCACCAGCTCGCTGGCGCGGCCGCGGTCGGCGCGGACAATGGTCTCAAGCGCCTCGACCAAGCAGCCCATCTTGCGGGTGTACTGCTGATAGACCTGCGCCTGGAGGCGATACCGTGCGCGCTCGATGGCGAGCGAAACGGTCTGGATCGCCACCTGCTCTTGCAGATTGAGCTGGCCCAGGCGGGCCGATTCGGCCAGGCTCTTGCGCCAGTCGGTCAGTTCGGAGATGCGCCCGCCGTCGAACAAGGGCGCACTCAGGGTCACGGACACCCGGCCTTGGCGCCCGCTGCTTTCCTCGATACCGCCGACTTCGTTGCGCGTGCCGCCGAGCGAGCCGCCGAGCACCAGCTGGGGCCAGCGCGCCGAGCGGGTTTCGTCGATGTCGATGGTCGCCGCTTCGGCCAGCAGTCTGGCCGCGCCGATGGCCTGACTGCGCGCCAGCGCGTCCTTGACCATTGCGTCGAGGTTCGCACGCGCCGCGCCGGCATCGATCGGAACGCCATTGGCATTCACGTTGGCCCGGGCCTCGACGTTGTCTTCGTCGATGCAGCGGCCATGGGCGGGCCAGATCGTGCCGGCGGCTGCCAGCGCCACGCACCAGGGCACCAAGCGGGTCCATTTCAGTTTCATGGGGGTCTTGCTCCAGGCAGGAAGGCCGCAAGGCGGCTTCCTGCAAGTACACCGCACCGTTCACCCCGCAAATGGACGGAAAACCGGGCAGTTCCCGCACCATTTCGGCCGACCGGGCCTGCTTGGCAGCCCATGAAGCGCGCATTCTTTCGGTGCGAATGGCGCCCTGCCGCACGCCGGATGCCCATATCGGTGCACGCGTGCGGCAAAATGATACGTTTTGCACCTGAATCGCAACATCTCTGGAACACGCCGATGAAACACCTCTCGCTGGATACCTTTCTGAGCCACGTGGCCCAACGCAACCCAGGCCAGCCTGAGTTTCTGCAAGCGGTCACCGAAGTGGTCGCCAGCCTGTGGCCGTTTGTATCGACGCACCCGAAGTACGCCGAGCACGGCCTGCTCGACCGCCTGATCGAGCCCGAGCGCGCGATCATGTTCCGCGTCTCGTGGGTGAACGACCATGGTGACGTGCAAGTGAACCGCGGCTACCGCATCCAGCACAGTTCGGCGATCGGCCCGTACAAGGGCGGTCTGCG
>CAZBOF010000126.1:0-10909 GCA_964493285.1 uncultured Rhizobacter sp.
ATCCAGGCCGGAGCCGCACAGGCGGTTGATGGTGGCGCCGGGCAGCGTGATCGGCAGGCCGGCCAGCAGGCTGGACATGCGCGCCACGTTGCGATTGTCTTCGCCGGCCTGGTTCGCGCAGCCATACAGCACGTCGGCCACGGCGCTCCAGTCCACTTGCGGGTTGCGTGCCATCAACGCCTTCAGGGGCACCGCCCCCAGGTCGTCGGTGCGCACGGACGACAGGGCGCCGCCATAGCGGCCGAAAGGCGTGCGGATCGCGTCGCAGACATAGGCGTGAGTCATGGGAACTCCAGGGCAAGGGTCGCAAAAGCGCGTTGGCGGCGTGAGGTGCCGGACGCCGAGGTCGGATGCCATGCGCGATGGCATTCCTCTCGGATTATGGTCGCCCGCTGTGCGGTTTGCTGAGCCCGCACGGCGGAACATGACCCCGTGGCGGCGACCTCGCTGCGTTGCGCTCCAAGGCAATGGCCGGGATGCGGGTGTCATGTGCGGACTGCGCATTTGTGCACGAATTGCATCGGCAGGCTTTTGTCCTGTCAGATTTGGCAGGTGTCTCTTGCAGAGCGCTGAACATAATCGCTTCAAGTTCAGGGATAGGCCAACCGAAATGGCGGTACCGACCGTAGTTTTCCGAGGGGCGCCCCAAGGCGACCGACATGAAAGAGGGATCGAATCCATCACTGATCGACGTCGCGCAGTTGCGCGTGGGGATGTTCGTGCATCTCGACGGGGGCTGGATGTCCCATCCCTTTCCCCTCAGCAGTTTCAAGATCGGTTCGATGGCGCAGATCGCGACCATCCGTTCTCTGGGCAAGCAGCGGATCCGATGGAGCCCTGAGAAAAGCGACTTGCCGGCGCCGGAACCCGCGGCCCTGATCGGCGAGGACACCGTCCCCGCGGATGACGCCGGAGACGATGCCGCGGGCTTGGCCGTGGTCGCCCGGGAACCCGTTGTGGCCGAAACCCCGGAAGCGGCCGCCCAGCGTGAACGGCGGATGGCCTTGGGCGCCCAGCGCGCGGCCCTCGCGGTGTGCGAGCGGCAGTTCGCCGAGGCGACGCGGGCCTGCAAGGACATCACCGACCTGGTGGGCACCGATCCGCAAAGCGCCCGCGAGCAGTCGGAGCGGCTGGCCGAGGCGGTCGTCAACAAGATGATTTCGCAGGAAGAGAGCTGCATCCAGCTGCTCAGCGACGGCGCGGGCGACAAGGCGTCGCTGCACGCAGTGAACGTGGCCGTGATCTCCCTGCTCATGGGCAAGGTGTTCGGGCTGTCCGAGGCCGAGATGATCGACCTCGGCGTGGGCGCGATGCTGCATGACATCGGCAAGATCGACCTCCCCGAGCGGCTGCGCCATCGGGAAGAGAACTTCAGCACCGCCGACATGCAGGGCTACCAGAGCCACGTGGCGTGCGGCGTGTCGCTGGGCAAGAAGATGGGCCTCAAGCCCGGCGCCATGCTCGTGATCGCGCAGCACCACGAGCATGCCGACGGCTCCGGCTTTCCGCTCAAGCTGAACAGCGACCGGCTCACCACCGCCGCGCGCATCGTCTCGCTGGTGAACCGCTACGACAACATGTGCAACCCGCACGTGCCGTCGCGCGCCCTGACGCCGCACGAGGCGCTCTCGCTGCTGTTCGCGCAGGGCAAGAGCCGGTTCGACACCGCCATCCTCGGCGCCTTCATCAAGATGATGGGCGTGTACCCGCCGGGGTCGGTGGTGCAGCTCACCGACGACCGCTACGCGATGGTGGTGTCGGTCAACTCCAACCGCCCGCTCAAGCCCCGCGTGACCGTGCATGACCCTGCCGTGCCGCCGGACGACGCCCTGGTGCTCGATCTCGAACGCGAACCGCGGCTCGGCATCCGCCGCAGCCTGAAGCCGCAGCAACTGCCGCCCGACTCCCTGGAGTACCTCGCGCCGCGCCTGCGCGTGGCGTACTACTTCGAAGGTGTGGGCGAGCCGCAGGCCGAGGTCCATCCATGAGCGCCGCCATGTCCCCACCGGCCTGGGCGCACTGGGCGACGCTCATCGAAGGCTTGTTCGATGCGGTCTGGCTCGTGGATGCGCAAGACCTGAAGATCGTGGCCGCCAACGCAGCCGCCGGCACCCTGTTCGGCACCGACGCGCCCAGCCTGTGCGGACGAACCGCGCCCGACCTGGGCGCCAGCGCCGAAGACATCGTCTTCTGGGACGAAGTGGCCGCGGGAGTGTGCGACGCGATCCACTCCGACACCATCATCCGCCGCATCGACGGGGCCATCGTTCCCGTCACCCGCCGCGTCAGCCCCCTCGCCGGCGGCGTGCTGGTCGTCACGCTGCGCGACCTGAGCGCGCAGCGAGCTGCCGCCGACGAACTGGAAACCCGCCTGGCCGAATTGCGCGCCACCTTCGAGTCGAGCGCGGATGGCCTCCTCGTGACCGACCTGAACGGCGTGGTGCGCAACTTCAACCGGCGTTTCGCCGCCATGTGGGGCTTGCCCGATCATCTGCTGATGCGGCGAGACGACCGCGCGGTCGCCCAGTGGATGCGCCAAAACGTCACCGAATCGGGCGAGTACACCCGGCGCTTGAATGTGCTTCTGGAGAGCGCCCAATTGCAGAGCACCGACATCATCACGCTGACGTCCGGCGTCGTGCTCGAACGCGTCTCCATGCCGCAGCTCAGCCGCGGCCGGCCGATCGGGCGCGTGTTCTCGTTCCGCGACATCAGCGAGAAGATCGCGAATCGCCAGCGCATCGACGAGTTGTCGCAGACCGACGTGCTCACCGGCTTGCCCAACCGGCGCGCCATTGCCGAGCGCGTGGAGTTCTCGCTCGCGTTCACCCAGAACGGCGGGCGGCCGTTCGCACTGATGGTGCTCAACCTCGACCGGTTCAAGCAAGTCAACGACACGCTCGGCCTGGGCGTGGGCGACCGCGTGCTGCTCGAGGCCACCGAACGCATGCGTTCGTGTCTGCGCCCGACCGACACGCTGGCGCGCCTTGGCGGCGACGAGTTCGTGCTGTTGCTGCACCCGGCCGACGCCGGCATCGCCGAGCGCATGGCGCGCAGGCTGCTCGAGACCATGGCCCGCCCGTTTGCGATCGACGCGCTGAACTTCACCGTGACCTGTAGCATCGGCATCGTGCTGTGCCCGTCCGACGGCCAGAGCTTCGACGAGCTGATGCGGCGCGCCGATGCTGCCATGCACACCGTCAAGGAGGCCGGGCGCGGCAGCTTCCGCTTCCACCGTGCGCAGCGCGACGGTGGCCACCGCTCGCAGATGCGCCTGGACCACGCCATGCGGTTGGCGCTGGCACGCGGCCTGTTCCGCCTCCACTACCAGCCGCAGGTCGATCTGCGAACCGGGCAGGTGGTGGGCGCCGAAGCGCTGATCCGCTGGACCGATCCGGTGCTCGGCGAGGTGGCGCCTGCCGAGTTCATCCCCGTGGCCGAAGACAGCGGCGTCATCATCCAGATTGGCGACTGGGTGCTGGCGCAGGCCGTCAAGCAGGCGGCGATCTGGCATGCGAAGGGGCTGTCGCTGCCGGTGGCGCTCAACGTGTCTGCCTTGCAGTTCCAGCAGCCGGGCTTTGTCGAGCGCGTCGCGCACGAGCTGCGCAGCGCCGGCTTGCCGGCGCACTTGCTCGAACTCGAACTGACCGAATCGATCCTGCTCAACGATTCGCAAGAAGCCCAGGTGCGTCTTGCGGCGCTGCACAAACTCGGCGTGCTGCTGTCGATCGATGACTTCGGGACCGGCTACTCCAGCCTGGTCTACCTCAAGCGCCTGCCGATCGGTCGCCTCAAGATCGACCAGAGCTTCATCCGCCAATTGCCGGGCGATGCGAGCGATGGCGCCATCGTCAACGCGATCATCCAGCTCGCGCGCGCATTGAAGCTGCGCGTGATCGCCGAGGGGGTGGAGACCGAAGCCCAGCGCGCGTTCCTGCTGCAAGCCGGCTGCGACGCGTACCAAGGCTTCCTGTACGCGCCAGCGCAGGACGTGATGACCTTCGAGAGCCGCCTGCCGCGGCCGATCGCGGCCGTATAGACGGCGCCAACCCGGCGCCGCCCTGGCGAGGCCCGGGCCTCGAAGAAACCCCGCACGAGCCAAGTGTCCGCAAGTTTGAATACGATTCCCGTTTCGAGGGCTCGCGCCCTTGCGTCACAACATACTTCTTCCAAGAGGGCTTGGCGATGCAGACACTGGAACGTGTACTCGAACAACGGCTCGCACCCAGCGATGTGCCTCTGGCGGTGGTGCTGCCTGGCGGGCGGCGGATCGGCCGCGCACAGGCGGACGTCACGCTGCGGCTGAACGAGTTGTCGCCGCTGGCGCACATCGCCACCGGCCAGGTGGGGCGTGTGGCCCAAGACTATGTGGAAGGCAAGCTCGACCTCGACGGCAACCTGCGCGACATGATGCGCGTGGCCGTCCAGCTGGTCGGCGAGAATCCGCTGGCCGAGGCGCCCGCGCTGCCCCTCTCGTGGTGGCGCCGCATCATGCGCAACGCGCGCTCGCGCATGCGCCACCAGGCCAGCACCGACGCGCGCCAGATCGAGTTCCACTACGACGTTTCCGACGCGTTCTATCAGTTGTGGCTCGACGAGCGCCGCGTGTACTCCTGTGCCTACTGGCGCGATGCCGGTATGACGCTCGAGGCCGCGCAGGCTGCCAAGCTCGACCACGTGTGTCGCAAGCTCAACCTGCGCGAAGGCGAGCGCTTCCTGGACATCGGTGCCGGCTGGGGCGGCCTGCTGCTGTGGGCGGCCGAGAAGTACGGCGTGCGCGCCGATGGTGTCACGCTGTCGAAGAACCAGCATGCCCACGTGAACCGCCTCATCGACGAGCGCGGCCTGCGCGGGCGGGTGACGATGGAATTGCGCGACTACCGCGACATCCCCGAGGCCGAGCCCTACGACAGCGTTGCCTCCATCGGCATGTTCGAGCACGTCGGCGTGGCGCACCTGCCGCTGTACTTCCGCAAGATCCGCCGACTGCTCAAGCCGGGCGGCTTGCTGATGAACCACGGCATCACGGCCGGCGGCACGCACAACGACCAACTGGGTGCGGGCATGGGGGATTTCATCGAGCGCTACATCTTCCCGGGTGGCGAGCTGATGCATGTCTCGCACGTGCTCAAGGTGATGAGCGAGGCGGGCCTGGAGCCGGTGGATGCCGAGAACCTGCGCCCGCACTATGCACGCACGCTGTGGGCCTGGAGCGACCGCCTGGAGGCCCACCTCGACCAGGCGCGCACGCTCACCCGCGACAGCGTCGTGCGCGCCTATCGGCTCTACCTCGCCGGCTGCGCCATGAGTTTCGAGCAGGGCTGGATCTCGCTGTACCAGATGCTGGGCACGCGGCCCAGCGGCGATGTGGCGGCCGGGGCCCTGCGAGGCGCACAATCGCAGTTCCCCTTCAACCGCGAGTACATGTACAAGCCATGATCAACGTCCATCAGTTGCCGCGGCTCCGCACGCCTCTCGCGGATTTAAGGGCCAGCGCATCGGACGAGGGGCAATCACGAAGGGCCGAGCGCCGGGCCGCTCCCAAGCCGGCCCGCGTCCCCTCGGGGGACCGGCCGATGTCTGCATCGGACGAGGGGCAGTCATCATGAGCCTATACAAGTTCAAGTCCAAGGCAGCCGGCGACGTCATCATGATGGGGCCCGGCGGCGACCAAGTGCTGCGCATCCTCGGCAAGGAACCCGCGCCCAAGGGCATTCTCGAAAGCGCGGACATGCCGGCGGCCATCCAGGCGATCGAGCAGGCCGTGGCCGACGACGAGGCCGCGCGGCAGCAGCCGCGCGATGACGACGACGATGCGCCTGCCGGCAAAGGCGATGGCGTGTCGCTGCGCCAGCGCGCCTGGCCGCTGCGGGAGATGATGAAGCGCGCTCATGCGGCGGGCGAGCCGATCGTGTGGGGTGTCTGACGGCAAGCATGGAGTTCAGAGCATGAAACTGTGGAGCGACAGCTGGGTCAACGGTGACCGGATTCCCGAGCGTTTCGCCGCCGGCAAGCCCGACGGAGCGGGCGGCGGAACCTTCTCAGACAACCTCAGCCCGCACCTGGCGTGGAGCGGAATTCCCGCCGGCACGCGCTCGCTGGTGCTGGTCTGCCACGACTTCGACGTTCCCAGTCGCGGCGACGACGTCAACCAGACCGACCGCGAGGTGCCGAGCGACCTGCCGCGCGTGGACTTCTTCCACTGGGTGATGGTGGACCTGCCGGCCACCTTGTCATCGTTGGCCGAAGGCGAGTTCAGCCGCGGCTTCAGCGCCCGCGGCAAGCCGGGCCCTGCCACGCTGCATGGCGCGCGCCACGGCCTCAACGACTTCACCGGCTGGTTTGCCGGCAACCCCGACATGTCGGGCCAGTACCACGGGTACGACGGCCCGTTCCCGCCCTTCAACGACTCGCTCGTCCACCACTACGTGTTCACGCTCTACGCACTCAGCGAGCCGCGGCTGGCCGTGGAAGGCTCGTTCACCGGCCAGCAGGTGCGCGATGCGATCGTGGGCAAGGTGCTGGCCGAGGCCACCCATTCCGGCACGTACACGCTGAATCGGCGACTGCTTTGATGAGCGCGGCGACCCGCGTCCTGGCGCTCCGCCACGGCGAGACCGCCTGGAACGTGCAGGCGCGCATCCAGGGCCAACTGGACATTCCGCTCAACGACACCGGCCAGTGGCAGGCCGCCCGCGCCGCCGAGGCGCTGGCCGAAGACGGCATCACCGCCATCTACAGCAGCGACCTCGCCCGTGCGTTGCAAACCGCTCAGGCGCTGTCGGCCGCAACGGGCGTGCGCGTGGTGACCGACCGCGGCCTGCGCGAGCGCGGCTTCGGCAGCTTCGAGGGCCACAGCTTCGTCGATGTCGAAGCCCGCTGGCCCGAGGACGCCCGCCGCTGGCGCCAGCGCGACCCTGATTTCCAGCCTGGCGGCCACGGCGAATCGCTGCGCACGTTCTTCGACCGCTGCGCCACCACCGCGGCGCGGCTGGCCGGCCTGCATGAAGGCGAGCACATCGCACTGGTGGCGCATGGTGGCGTGATGGACTGCCTGTACCGCGCCGCGTGCGGGCTCGACCTGCAAGCCAGCCGCAGCTGGCAGCTCGGCAATGCCGCAGTGAATCGCCTGCTGTACACCCAGGGCCGTTTCACGCTCGTGGGCTGGAACGACACCACCCACCTCGAAGGCCAGCCGGCGCGCGACGAACTGCGCGAAGACGCCGGCGGCGCGGCGCGCTGAGGGTCGATCCGGATCGCGGGGCCGCCCCGGTGCGAGGCACCATGGACGCGCCCCGCCACGGATCTGCCATGACGCCTGCACAGACCATCGTTCTCGCCACGCCGGTATTCCTGCTGCTGATCGCGGCCGAGTACCTGATCGGCGTGCGTCGCGGCCGCAACACCTACCGCCTGAACGACGCGCTCAACAGCATCGGCCTGGGCATCATGAGCCAATTGGTGGGCTTGTTCGGCGCGCTCTTCACCGTGTGGACCTACGTGGTGGTCTACGAGCATGCGTCGCTGTGGCAACTGCCCGTCGAGTCGGTGTGGGTCTGGCTGGTGGGGCTCGTGTTCTACGACCTCTGCTACTACTGGAACCACCGGCTTGGCCACACCGTGGCGTTGTTCTGGGGTGCGCACGTGGTGCACCACCAGAGCGAAGAATTCAATCTCAGCACGGCCTTGCGCCAGACCAGCAGCGGCTGGGTCGGCGGTTGGATCTTCTACCTGCCGATGGCCGTGCTGGGATTTCCCCCGCTGGTCTTCGGCGTGGTGGCGCTGATCGACCTGCTGTACCAGTACTGGGTGCACACGCAGCACATCGGCAAGCTGGGGTGGTTCGACCGCTGGTTCTGCGCGCCCAGCAACCACCGGGTGCACCATGCCGTGAATGACAAATACCTCGACAAGAACTACGGTGGCATCCTGATCGTGTGGGACCGGCTGTTCGGCAGCTTCATCGAAGAAGACGACCATGAGCGCATCGTCTACGGCACACGCGGCGCGCTGCGCAGCTGGAACCCGCTGTGGGCCAATCTGCAGTACTACGTCGAGCTGTTCAAGGATGCGTGGCATGCCGAGCGTTGGCGTGACAAGCTGCGGGTGTGGTTCAAGCACCCCGGCTGGCGGCCGCCCGATGTGGCAGCGCGCTTCCCCAAGCCGGCCTTCGACATCGCGCAGGTGCGGCGGTACGACCCGGCGATGTCGCGCCGCGCGCAGTGGGTCGCCGGCGCGCTCTTCCTGTTGCTGCTCGCTGCCACCTCGTTGTTGCTGTGGAATGCGCATCGCATGAACCTGCCACAGCAGCTGTCCGCCGCCGCCGGGGTCATTGCGGGGCTGTGGCTGGTGGGGTGGGTCAGCGAGCGGGGCGAGCCGCAGCCAGGGATTTCGGTCTAACTCCACAGCGCAGCGGATTCATCCCATCCCTGTGCTCACTTGCACGGGGAAAGGCGGTCTAGCATCCATTTCACAACGGCTTCAGGGAGATCGCCATGCCGCCTGCGGCTCTTCATGGCGCGGCACGCGCGCCTGCCGGCATGAACCTGCGCCCTTTGTGGCGAGGTCTGCGCCGCGTGCTGGGTGCCCGCGAAGCGCGCGGGCTCGCTGCAACGCCGGAGGTCAAGCAACTGATGGTGCAGTTGCAGGCGCTGGTGGTGCATTCGGCCGAGGGGTCGGCGCAGAGTGCCGTTCGCATGGGCTCGGTTGCTCAGCAGATTCAACAGGTGAGCGGTGCGCTCTCCGACATCCTGGGCTTGGCCCACGGCTTGCAGCACGGGCTGGATCGCGTGAGCGATGCCTCATCGAAGGCGTTGCTTGAATCTCAGGAGGTGGTTCGGCTGACGCATGAAGGCCGCGCGCTCAGCGATCAGGCGGTGCAGGCATCGGGCCAACTGCAAACACAGATGAGCGAGACGGTGCGCCGCATCGAGTCGCTCGTTCGAGGCACCGCCGCCATCCTGCACGTGAGCCAAGTGATTGACGGCATCGCGCGGCAAACCCAGCTGCTGTCGTTCAACGCGGCGATCGAAGCAGCGCGTGCCGGCGATGCGGGCCGCGGTTTTGCGGTGGTGGCCAATGAAGTGCGCGCACTGGCGGGGCACACGGCGGAGCAGACGCGGGAAATTCGCACCTTGCTCGACGCGCTCTCCGTCGAACTGGATCCCGTGCGCAGCGCCATGGCGGCGAGCGAGACGCTCGTTGAACGGGCGGCCCGGGGCGCGCATGCCGTGGGCGTGGCACTGGAGCGCGTGGAGGCTTTGTCCGACTCCACCCTGCGCCACATGCGCGAGATCCACGCCGTGGCGGAGTCCGAGCGCGAGACGATGGACCAGGTGACCTTGCATCTCGCCACCTCCACCGAGTTGTCCGCCACCATCGCGGATACGAGTGCCGATGTCACGGCAGCCGCATTCAACGCCTCCAAGATTGCCGAAACCGCGTTTCAGCAATTCGTCCGCATCGACACCGGCACCGCGTTCCATCGCGCACTGCACGCCGCGCGCGACCTGCGAGACGGCACCCGCCGCATCATCGAGCGTGCGATCGATGAAGGCCGGTGTACGTTGCACGACGTGTTGGCGTTCGAGTATCGGCCGATCGAAGGAGCGGGCATCGATCGGCTCTCGCATCTGTTCGACGTCAGTCGGGTCCCGCTCAACGGATTCCTGCCGCCCAAGTACAGCGCGGGCTATGACGCAGCGGTCGACTTGGAGTTGCAGGCCTTGTGCGACGACATCCGGGCTCGCGATGCCGCGATTCTTTTCGCGATTCCCGTGGACGCCAACACGTACGGCCCGACCCACCATCGCTCCCACGCTCAAGATTGGACGGGCGACCACGCGCAGGACATGCTCAACAATCGCACCAAACGCATCTACGCCGACCGGTTCCAGAAAGTGGCGGGCTGGCGCCGCGTGCTGGGGCCCGCTGCCGAGGGCGTGCCGGAACGCGCCACCCGCGCGGAGTTTTTGCGTGCCGGATGCGTCATGCATGAGCGCCCGGAGCACCGCGATGTTTTCCATCTGCAGATCTATGGGCGCGACACGGGCGACGTCGTGATGCCGGTGTTGGTGCCGATCTATATCAAAAGCGAGTACTGGGGCTGCGCGACGGTGGCGTGGGCCAAGGACACGGAGGGCCTCGTCTCACCGGGGCGATAGGCGGCCAAGCGACTTGATCGCGATCAAGTCGGCGATTGCAGGGCATCGCCGATCGGCTACCCCGCAAACAAATCGTCCGCGCCCTGTGGCGGCACGACACCGAGGTGCCGATAGGCCGCGAGTGTGGCCACGCGCCCGCGGGGGGTGCGTTGCAGGAAACCTTGCTGGATCAGGTACGGCTCCAGCACGTCTTCGATCGTGTCGCGTTCTTCGCCGATCGCGGCGGCCACGTTGTCCAGCCCGACCGGGCCGCCATCGAAGCGGTGAATCACGGCTTCGAGCAGCTTGCGGTCCATCACGTCGAAGCCCTGCGGGTCGACGTCCAGCATCTTGAGCGCCTGGTCGGCCAGGGCCTTGGTGATGCGGCCGTTGCTCTTGACGTCGGCGTAGTCGCGCACGCGGCGCAGCAGGCGGTTGGCGATGCGCGGCGTGCCGCGGGAGCGGCGCGCGATCTCGAAGGCGCCCTCGGCGTCGGTGGGCACGTTGAGCAGCGTGGCCGAGCGGG
Source organism: uncultured Rhizobacter sp. (assembly GCA_964493285.1). Taxonomy (GTDB): domain Bacteria; phylum Pseudomonadota; class Gammaproteobacteria; order Burkholderiales; family Burkholderiaceae_C; genus Rhizobacter. The sequence continues at coordinate 10,669 of CAZBOF010000126.1, forward strand.
CGACGATGCGCGCCAGCTCTTCGGCGGTGTAGAACTCCAGGCGCGTGACGATGCCGAAGCGGTCGCGCAGCGGGTTGGTCAGCATGCCGGCGCGCGTGGTGGCGCCCACCAGCGTGAAGGGTTGCAGATCGAGCTTGATCGAACGCGCGGCCGGGCCTTCGCCGATCATGATGTCGATCTGGTAGTCCTCCAGCGCGGGGTAGAGGATCTCCTCGACCACCGCCTGAGCCCGGTGGTCGAG
>CAZBOF010000127.1:0-10904 GCA_964493285.1 uncultured Rhizobacter sp.
GCCTGCAGCCAACGCGGGCGCGAGCTTCCAGATGGCCATCAGGATGGGGAAGTTCCACGGAATGATCTGGCCCACCACGCCGAGCGGCTCATGGAAGTGATAGGCGTAGGTGTCCTCATCGATGCGGCTGATGCCGCCTTCTTGCGCGCGCAGGGCACCCGCGAAGTAGCGCAGGTGGTCCACCGCCAACGGCAGGTCGGCCGCCGTGGTTTCGCGGATCGGTTTGCCGTTGTCCCAGGTTTCGGCGGCCGCCAGCATTGGCAGTGAAGCCTCCATCCGGTCGGCCATCTTGTTGAGGAGGTTGGCGCGCTCGGCGGGCGAGGTCTTGCCCCAGGCGTCCTTGGCCTTGTGCGCGGCATCGAGTGCGCGTTCGATGTCTTCCTGGGTCGAGCGCGGTACTTCGCAGAAGGCACGCCCCGTCACCGGGGTGATGTTCTCGAAATACTGTTTCCCCGAGGGGGCGACCCATTCCCCACCGATGTAATTGCCATAGCGTTTCTTGAAAGGAACGTCGGTTCCAAACTTGCCGGGTTCGAGCATGTCCATCTGGGGTCTCCGCAGGGTTGTTGGGTTGAGCGTTGCGTGTCGCGCCGCTGGTTCTGTATTCGCAACCCCCGTACCCGGCGGCGCTAGGGATTTCCCGCCCTCTGGCCGCACCGCGCAGCGGGGCGTGCAAACGCAGTGCCGGCGCGCCTTGCAGCGCGACGCGGGCGGCTGCCACGCCAGGGCGACGACCGCACGGGGGAGTCGGGATTCGCAGAATGCGACAAGGGCATGCGACGATGTCGCGACACGTGTCGCAGGCGTGCGATCACGCCCCGTCCTGGAGACCGCGATGACCGATCCGCAACCCCCTTTTCTTCCTGTCCAGCAGGCGCGTGAGCTGTTTTTCGGGCAAGGCTGCGACGAAGCCGAGGCGGCTGGCATCGCGCCCTACATTGCCCGCTCCTGGCGCCGCTGCCGCGACGGCTTGGCCTCGGTGGTCGACGCCGATCCATTGGCCGGCGCAGTGCTCGGCGAGCGACGCGAAAACGCCATCCAGATGCTGGCCTGCGCCCAGCCCGAACTGGAGAGCCTGGCCGAGCACGCGGTGCGGGCCGGCTGCGTGGTCATCCTGTCCGACCCGAGTGGCTTGATCCTCGAAGAGATCGGCAGCCCCGAGTTCTTGCCGAAGGCCCAGCGCATTGCGCTGGCGCCGGGCATGGAGTGGTCGGAGCAAAGCCGCGGCACGAACGCCATCGGCACCGCGCTCACTGAACGCCAGGCACTGATGGTGCTCGGCGGCGAGCACTACCTGCCGCAAAACGGCGGCATCGGCTGCGCAGCGGCGCCCATCTTCACCGGGCGCGGCGAGGTGGCGGGCGTGCTGGACATCTCCGGCGACACCGGCCAGATCAATGGCCACACGCTGGGCCTGGTGCGCATGGCCGCACAGCAGGTGGAACACCGGCTGCTGCTGGCGAATGCGAGCGGCCATCTGCTGCGCTTCCATGCCAAGCCGGGGCTGCTGGGGTCGGCGCGCGAAGGGCTTCTCATGATCGAGGACGGGCGCATCACCGCGGCCAATCGGGTGGCGCTCGACCTGCTGTCCACCCACTGGGGCCAGGTGATCGACCAATTCGCCGCCACCTTGATCGGCGAGCGCTGGACGCGCTTGCAGAAGCAAACCGGGCTCATCACGCTGCCCAGCGGCCGGCAGATCGCCGCCGTGATGGAACGCGCGAATCCCCCCCGTTCCGGGGGTGTGGCACGCACGGGCAGGGCGGTGGCGCCGCCTACCGAAGCGCCGGCCTGCGCCGATGCGCTCGCCACCGCGCTGGAGCGCGCCGTCAAAGTGCTGAACGCGGGTTTGTCGGTGCTCGTCACCGGCGAGACCGGCAGTGGCAAGGAGGTGTTCGCCCGCCGTTTGCACCAGGCCAGCCGGCGCGCGACGGGGCCGTTCGTCGCGGTCAATTGCGCCGCACTCCCGGAATCGCTGATCGAGGCCGAGTTGTTCGGCTACGAGGCAGGCGCGTTCACCGGCGCCCAGCGGCGCGGCATGCCGGGGCGCATCCGCGAGGCCGAAGGGGGCGTGCTGTTCCTCGACGAGATTGGCGACATGCCCCTGAGCCTGCAACCGCGCCTGCTGCGTGTGCTGGAAGACCACGTGGTCGTGCCGCTGGGGGGTGGCCCCGGCGTGAAGGTGGATTTCGACCTCGTTTGCGCCACGCACCAGAACATCGGCGACCCGGCCGCGTCGGAGCGGTTTCGCACCGATCTGCTGTACCGCGTCGATGCGTTTCGCGTGGACCTGCCACCACTGCGCGAACGTCCCGACCGCCGCGCGCTGATCCAACGTTTGTTCGACCAGGCCGCGGCGGCCAAACGGCTCGTCCTCGAAGAGGCCGTGCTCGACGTGCTCGACGGCCACGCCTGGCCGGGCAACGTGCGCGAACTCAACAGCGTGCTGCGCGCAATGGTGGCGCTGGCGGAGCCGCACGAATGCATCACGCTGGGCTGCCTGCCGGCGCGGCTGGCCGAGCGGGCGGATGAGCGGGCGGCGCAGGCCCTGGCGACGGAACACGCCACGGCGGCGGAACTGTCCGAGATGGTGCAGGACGCCTTCGACCAGGTCTGGGCCGAGTGCCACGGCAATGCCAGCGAAGCCGCGCGGCGCCTGGGCGTGCATCGCAGCACGGTGTACCGGCGATTGCGGCAGGCGCGCAAGCCGCCCCGCTGACCTGCTACGCTGCGCAGTTCAGGCCACGCCGCCGCGGCGGCGGCCGGATACCCACGACCGAGAACGCTTGCGCATGCCCATTCATTACGTCAGACAGCTCACCGCACGGCAGCGCACCGTGCAAGCCAACGAGCACCTGGGCGTGGCACTGGCCTTCGTGGCCGGCGGCATCAATGCAGGCGGTTTTCTCGCGGTGCGGCAGTACACCTCGCACATGACGGGCATCGTCTCGGAGATGGCGGACAACATCGTGCTCGGGTACCCCGGCATGGTGCTGGCCGGGGTGGGGGCGCTGCTTTCGTTCATCGCCGGCGCGGCGCTGACGGCGGTGCTCGTGAATCACGCGCGGCGCCGGAGTTGGCACAGCGAGTACGCCGGCCCGCTGATGATCGAGGCGCTCCTGCTGATCGGATTCGGGGTGATGGGGGCCCGGTTGGCCGAGTTCGATGGCCTGTTCGTCCCGGCCACGGTGATGCTGCTGTGCGCGCTGATGGGGATCCAGAACGCGCTGATCACCAAGATATCGCGCGCCGAGATCCGCACGACGCACGTCACCGGCATCGTGACCGACATCGGCATCGAGCTTGGCAAGCTCTTCTATTGGAACCTCGACAACGGCCCGGATCGGCCCCGCGTGGTGGCCGATCGCGCCCGCCTGCGCCTGCTCTCGCTGCTGTTGCTGGCGTTCTTCGGGGGGGGCGTCGTCGGCGCCGTGGGCTTCAGCGAGCTGGGCTACCTGTTCTCGCTGCCGCTGGCTCTCGTGCTGCTTTTTCTGGCGGTGCTGCCGACGCTGGACGACCTGAAGCGGATCGCCGGTCGCTGAGACACGCCGGACCGGTCTCAAATCAGGAACATGATGGCGGCCACCGCCGTGGGAGGGAGCGCGCCGAGCAGCAAGCTGCCCAGACCCAGCGCACCGTCGTTGAACCCTTGCCGCAGCAGGCTCGCGCCGGCCGGGTTCGGCGCATTCGCGATCACGGTGAGGCCGCCGCCGGCCACGGAGCCGGCCACCAGCATGTACTTCGCCTCGTCGGTCATGCCCTCGATCAGCGAGCCGAGGTAAGTGAGTGCCGCGTTGTCGGTGACGGCGGTCAATGTGAGCGAACCGAAGAACAGCGCCAGCGGCTGCAAGCTGGAAACGATCGGCTGCAGCCACCATTGCTGCATGCCGCCGATGATCACCAGCCCGGCCAGGAAGAACCCCACCAGCAACCCCTCTTTCAGGATCAGCGGCGTCTGGTGGCGGCTGTAGGCCTGCACGTAGCCCAGGAACATCAGGAAAATGCCGATGAAGAGAACCGGATGGTGGGCGAACACGACCACGGCCGCCAGGAACGCCAGGTGCACGGCGCAGACGGCCCATGGGAGGGCCATCTGCTTGTCAGGGGGCGCGTCGGTCAGATGCCGGCTCAACAGCCAGGTGACCACGGTGGCGTTGACGAGGGTGGCGATTGCAGCGCGCCAGCCGAACGTGCCGAGCATGAACGCGGTGTCCCAGCCCCAGGTGGCGGCCACCATGAGCACAGGGGGCGCGGCATAGGAGGTCAAGGTGCCGCCGATGGACACATTGACGAACAGCACGCCGGTGGCCGCGTATTTCAGCCACTCCGGAATGCCGGGCCGCACGGCGAGCGGCGCGAGCATCAGCGCCGCCAGCGTCATGGCGGCCGGCTCGGTGACGAGCGATCCCGCCAGCGGAACCAGCGCCAGGCACAGCCACACCTGCATGACGGCCGTGCGAACCGGCGCCAGTCGCGCGAGCGCCGCCACCAAGGCTTTCACCAATGCCAGCACCGGGCCCGAGGCGGCCACCACCATGATGACGAACACGAACAGCGGCTCGGTGAAGTGGCGCGATTCCGCATAGGCGATCGCGGCGTCGCCGCCGTCCACGAAGGCCATGGTCACGATCAGCACGATGGCCCAGAAGCCGAAGATCACTTCGACTTCGCCCAGCAAATGGAGCACGCCGGCATGCCGCGGGCTGCGATGCGCCAGGCGCTCGAAGAATTTGGCTGAAAAGGTGTGCAGCAGGGCGATCGCGAAGATGACGGCGGCGAGGGTTTGCATGAGCGAATGGACCGGGCGTTGGCTCCGCGTTGAGGGTCAGGCGTCGCGGGACGCGGGATGATGCGTTTGGCCGGCCTGGGGAACGGCCGAGGATCTTAAACGCCGTGGCACGCGCAGCGGCGCTCGCTGGTGGCCGTCATGAAGCTCTCGAGGATGGCGCAGGCATGCGACGTATCGCCATCGCATCGGCGCCGCAAGGCCGCCAACTGCTTCTCGAGCTGCCGCAGCGACCGCAGCCGCTGCCGGATCTCGGTCAGGTGCGCGTCCAGCAGGGCATTGACCTGGGCGCATGAGGTTTCGGGTTGCGCCGCGAAATCGAGCAGTTGGCGGATCTCGTGCAGCGGGATGTCGAGCGAGCGGCAATGCCGGATGAACTGCAGCCGTTGCAAGTGCCTCGGCGCGTAGCGCCGGAAGCCCGAATCGTCCCGTTGCGGCGCCTCCAGCAATTGCTCGCGCTCGTAGTACCGGACGGTTTGAACATCGCAACCCGCCTGCGCGGCCAACTCGCCGATCTTCATGCATGTCCCCACGGCTTGACCCTGTACCCGCTACAGGGTTTTCAATGTCGCCATTGTCACCCCGGATCCATCCACCCATGTCTGCTCATTGCTGTTCCCCCCATCCTGCAGAGCCCGCACCCGCCGACCCGCGCTACCGCCGCGCGCTCTGGGTGGCGCTGCTCCTGAATGCCGCGATGTTCTTCGTCGAACTGGGCGCGTCCTGGCGTTCCGGCTCGGTGTCGCTGATGGCCGATTCGATCGACTTTCTCGGTGACGCCGGCAACTACGGCATCTCGCTGGCGGTACTGGGGATGGCGGTGGCCGTGCGCGCGAAAGCCGCCTTGTTCAAGGCGGCATGCATGGGGGTCTTTGGCGCGGTCGTACTGGGACGGACCGTGTGGAACGCCAGCGTGGGCCTGGCGCCGGAAGCGGTGACGATGGGGGCTGTCGGCTTCCTGGCGTTGCTGGTCAACGCCGGTGTCGCGGCGATGCTCTACCGGTACCGGGCAGGCGACGCCAATATGCGGTCGGTGTGGCTGTGCTCGCGCAACGACGCATTGGGCAACATCGCCGTCATGCTGGCTGCGCTGGGGGTTTTCGGCACGGGCAGCGCGTGGCCCGACTTGCTGGTGGCAGCCAGCATGGCGGTGCTGGCGCTCAGCGCGGCCTGGTCCGTGATGCGCCAGGCGCGCGGTGAGCTGCGCCAGGCGGGCGCACCGGCGCCTGCCGTGCACGGCAGGCCGTAGGGCCTGTTCGCAGGCCCTAGACTGCGGCTCTTTCCCACGCCCGCCACCGTTCATGGATCGACGCTCCCGAGATGACCTGAAAGCGCTTTGGCATCGCCCGCTCGACAGCGGACGGCGGTTCGCGCAAAGGGTGGCGGCCTTGTGCACGATCGCGCTGCTGGCGGGGTGTGCGAGCGTCACGGTGTCGTCGATGTCGCCGATCGAGTACCTCGCGCAGCGCCGCGGCGACGTGCTGACGACCCGGGAGCTGGGCCTGTCGTCGCAAGCGGCCTTGAATGTGATCGGCTACCCGGCCGATGCCTGCCTCTCGCAGGCGGCCGCCTGCATCGATGCGTTGTCCGCGTCGTTCGGGCTCGAAGACGAACAACGTCTCTCGGCGATGTCCGAGATCTGGCTGCACCGCGCCCTGGTCGAAGAGCGCGAACCCTCGGGCGCGGAACACGCCGCGCTGGACGCCTGGCTGGAAACCGCACGACATGCCTACGCCTACCTGTTCTTCACGGCCCGCTCGCCCGGGCAGCGCGCCTTCGAAGACCGGCAGACGCAGGTGCGCGACTACTACAACTTCGCGGTGCAACGCGCCGTGGGATTGATGTTCCAGGCCTACCGGCAGACCGCGAGGGACGCGCTCAAGCCGGCACGCGTGCCGCCCCGCTCCACGTGGTATGGGCAATGGCGCATCCAGAGCGACGTGTCGCAGTTGAACCTGCCGCAGGGGCTGCTGCCCGAGGAACTGGTGGCCGCGTCGTCGCTGCGGTTCTCGGGGTTGCGCAACACCTATCGGCGCGACGGTTTCGGCGCTGAGCTGGTGACGGTGATGCCACCGGCAGCGCTGCCGCCGCAGGCACCCGCGGCATCCCCCACCGCCTTTCGCGAGACCCGCTTTCCGCCTGCCACCGCACTGGTGCATTTCTCGGGCGACACCGCCACGCAGGTTCTGGAGACCCGCGACATCCGCGTCGTGATTCACGACCCGTATCTGAGCCGCGAGGTTCGCATCGGGCAGCAATCCGTGCCGCTGGCGGCCGATTTCACCGCCGGCTATGGCCTGTGGCTCGCGCGCTCAGGCTTCGCCGTCGAGGCGTTGCGCACGCTGTTCGGGCGCGACGGCGGCATCGATCGCCCGCGCGTGCACCTGATGCAGCCCTACGACCCGTCTCGGCGCATCGTCGTCATGCTGCACGGCCTCGCCAGCAGCCCGGAGGCCTGGGTGAACGTCGCCAATGAAGTGCTCGGAGACGAGCGCTTGCGCGAGCGCTACCAGATCTGGCAGATCTACTACCCGACCAATCTGCCGCTGGCGCTGAACCAGCGCGCCATCCGTCAAGCGCTGGCCGAGACCCTGGCGCACTTCGATCCGCAGGGCACGGCGAACGCGTCGAAGAACATGGTGCTGGTGGGCCACAGCATGGGCGGCGTGCTCGCGCGGCTGCTGGTGTCCCGTTCGGGCGACGAGCTGTTGCGGGCCGTGACACCGGGCTTCGATGCCTTGATCGAAGGGCGGGGCGAGGCCGCGCGCGAAGCCCTGGTGCAACTGAGGCCATATCTGCATTTCGATCCCATGCCGCAGGTCAGCGCGGCCATTTTCATCGCGGCGCCCCATCGGGGCACCGCGTTTGCCAACAACCGCATCGCCCGCCGCATTGCCAACCTGATCACGCTGCCCTTGACGCTGGCTCAGCAACTCGGCGAGATCAGCCTGTCGCTGGCCAAGTTGCAGGCACCGCTGGCCGGGGCAGGCAGCAGCATGAGCTTTCGCATTCCCAACAGCGTGGACCAGCTCAGCGATCGCGACACCTTCATTCGCGCCGCGGCCCGGTTGCCGATCAGCCCGCGCGTGCGCTACCACTCCATCATCGGCAACGACCAGCCCGAGCTGTCGCTGGACGAGACCACCGACGGCGTCGTTCCTTATGCCAGTGCGCACCTGAGCGGCGCGGCCTCCGAACTGGTGATCCCGTCGACCCACAGCGTGCAGGAGCATCCCGCCGCCATCGTCGAGATCCGCCGCATCCTGCGGGCGGAGTTGCAGACCGCGCCCCGGTAGGGCTGGCTTGCGGCAGGGTGCCGCGTGGGGTACCATTTGGCGCATTGAAATTCACCATTTGGATGAAACATGACCGCTGCCGCACGGGTTCCCTCGCTCAAGGTGGCTGCGAGCCGAACGCCGCGGGACACTGGTTCTTCGTTCTGGGCAGTGCCCGCGCGTGGCCAGCCGGGTGGGCACAAGGCCTCGCGCCGGGCGTTCAACGACATGGTCGACCGCGTGCTCAACTCACCCGGCGTAGTGCTCTACGACGCGGTGGAGGCGGGTGTTCCCACCTACCTGGTGGATGTGATCGCCGGGGCCACCGGGCAGGCCGCCTCCAACGTGATGGAGATCATCGGCGTGTCGGCCACGACCTTCCGGCGCAAGGACGAAGCCAACGAGCCCTTGCCCGACGTGGCGGGGCACCGCGTCATGGGGTTCTTGCGCGTGGCCGCCACGCTGAAGCGCCTGCTCGATGAGAGCGGCGATCCCCAGGCCCTGCGCAGCTTCGATCTGGATGCCTGGCTCGCGCAATGGATGCGCCAGGAACTTCCCGAACTCGGCGGCAAGACACCGGCCGAGATGCTGCGCAACCCCGAAGGACTGCGCGCCGTCGAGCAGGTGCTCGAACGCATGCGCGGCGGCCTGCCCGCATGACGATTCATCTCTGGCGCATCGCTTCCGATACGCCCGAGTGGTCGGCCGAAGACATGGCCGGCAAAGGCGCGGCCAGCAAAGGCTCTCGCTGGAATCACGCAGGCGAGCGGGCCACCTGCGCGGCCACGTCCATTTCACTGGCGGCCTGGGAGACGCGCGCGCATTTCGGCCAGGGCGTCCAGCTTCCGTGGAACCGCTACCTCGTGCGCATCGACGTGCCGGATGACGTCTGGCACGCGCGCGAAATCCTGCCGCGCCCGCCGCCGGTGGGCTGGGATGCCATCCCCGAAGGGCTGGTGTCGCGCAATCTCGGCTCGGCCTGGCTGAAGGCCGCCAGATGCGCCTTGCTGGTGGTGCCGTCCGTCATCGTCAACGAAGAAGACAACGTCATCATCAACCCGCTGCATGCTGACGCGGCGCGCCTCGTGGCCGTGAAGGCCCGGCGGTTCGTGTACGACCACCGGGTCTGAGCGCTTGAGAGTGGATCGGGGAATGCCTTCGCCGCCTACACGGCGGGCGGATCGGTTTCCCGTTCAGGGTGACGGTGCTGCGCCACCGCGTCGATGAACGCGCGCAATGTCTGTTGCAGGTCTCCGTTCTCGTGCACCAGCACGCCGGGATCGGCCGACCCGTCGGGCAGTTGCGCGGCAATACCCACCATGCCGAGCAACGTGTGCGAGGCGCCGAGCGCCAGCAGCGTTTTGCAGTGGCGGTACTGGTGGACGATGAACTCCTGCACCTGGCCGAGCTGGGCCAGCGCCGCCACGCCGTTTTCGCCATCGGGCAGGACGACTGCATCAAAGAGAACCGATGCCGAGTTCTCCAGGGAGGCGCCCGCGTGAAGCTCGACGCCGTCTGCGGTGGCGATGGGCCCCAGCCGGGGGGCGATGAGCGTCGGCACGGCACCAGCGTCCAGCAACGTTTTCTGGACGGCCTCAAGCTCCCCGCCAATCGCGCCATCGGCTGCGAGGATGGCGATCTTGCGGGTGCGCACGCCGCCCGTCCCCGGCAATGCCGTCAGCGAGAGGGCCGGCGAATGCGTGACTTCCGGGGGGGCGGGCGGATCCAACGCGCGCGGCAGGGCCGCAGGCAGTTCCATGCCCAGCCCATCGGCGATGGCCGCGGCGAGTTCTTCCGACACATTGCGCAGCGATGCCAGCATCCGCACGCGGATCGCAGGCACCGTGAGCTTGCTCAGCTCGAAGCGGAAGCCGCCGACGATGTGGGCTTGCTCGACAGGCGTCTGGCTGTCGAAGAACAGCCGGGCCTGCGTGTAGTGATCGGCGAACTTTTCGGGCTTGCCTCGCACCTTGTCTTCGTGCACGGGCTGCGGGAACGACACGAAACCCGTCGCCGCGCCGGCCTGGAAGGGGCATCCACCACCCAGGGAGTTCGGCTCGTATGCCACGCGGCCGCGGTGCACAGCCTGGCGATGCAGCCCGTCGCGCTGGTTGTTGTGCACAGGTGCCAATGGCGCATTGATCGGGATCTCATGAAAGTTCGGCCCGCCCAGGCGGGAGATCTGCGTGTCGACGTAGGAATGGATGCGCCCGGCCAGCAACGGGTCGTTCGAGAAATCGATGCCTGGAATGACGTGCGCGGCACAGAACGCCACCTGTTCGGTTTCGGCGAAGAAGTTGTCGGGGTTCCGGTTGAGCACCATGCGGCCCACCGGAGTGACAGGCACCAGTTCCTCCGGAATGAGCTTGGTGGCATCGAGAACATCGAAGCTGAACCCCTCGGCCTGCGCCTCGGTGAAGATCTGCAATCCCATTTCCCATTCAGGATATTCGCCGGCTTCGATGGCTTCCCACAGGTCGCGGCGATGGAAGTCCGGGTCGGCGCCGGAGATCTTCACCGCTTCGTCCCAGACCAGTGAATGGGTTCCCAGCACCGGCTTCCAGTGGAACTTCACGAAATGCGATTCACCCTCGGCGTTGACCAGCCGGAAGGTGTGCACTCCGAAGCCCTGCATCATGCGGTAGCTGCGCGGAATGGCTCGGTCGGACATGGCCCACATCAGCATGTGCGTCGACTCCGGCATCAGCGAGACGAAATCCCAGAACGTGTCGTGGGCGGATGCCGCCTGAGGCATGCCGTGATGCGGCTCGGGCTTCAGGGCATGGACCAGATCGGGAAACTTCATCGCGTCCTGGATGAAGAAGACGGGGATGTTGTTGCCG
>CAZBOF010000128.1:0-10858 GCA_964493285.1 uncultured Rhizobacter sp.
CGACCATGTCGTTGCGCTCGGCTTCGCCGTGCACCAGCACGTCGAGCCCCAGCGCTTCTTGCTCGCGCACTGCGAGCGCAATCTCTTTCTTCATTGCCGCCTGGTAGGCCTCGGCCGTCAGGTCGCCACGCTTGAAGGCGGCGCGTGCGGCCCGGATTTCGGCCGTCTGGGGAAAGGAGCCGATCGTGGTGGTGGGGAAGGCGGGCAGGCGCAGACGCTGGCGCTGCACGGTCTGGCGCCCCTCGAATGCGTTGACCCGGCGGTCCGCGCCGGCGGGGAGCTGGGCCAGCCGTTCTGCCACGGCAGGGTTCTTCACGCGAGGGCTGGAGGCGCGTGCCGCGACGGCGGCGCGGGCCGCGAAGAGTTCGCCTTTCACGGCCGCATCCCCTTCGGTCATGGCCCGCTTCAGCACGTTCAGCTCGGCCAGTTTTTCGGTGGCGCCGGCCATCCAGCTGCGCAGTTCGGCGTCGAGCGCGGCATCTTCGCCCAGGCTCACGGGGGTGTGCAGCAGCGAGCACGACGGTGCAACCCACAGGCCGGCGTCGCGGCGGGTGAGGGTGGAGCGCAGGCGGGCAAGCGCGCGGTCGAGGTCGGCACGCCAGATGTTGCGTCCGTCGATGACGCCCACCGACAGCACCTTGTGGGGTGGCAGCCAGTCGACCACCGATTGCAGTTCCTGGCCCGCGCGCACCGCGTCGATGTGCAGGCCGGCCACCGGCAGCTTGCAAGCGAGGCTCAGGTGGTCTTCCAGGGGCGAGAAGTACGTGGCGAGCAGGATCGACACGTTCGCGGATTGCAGGGCGTGATAGGCGCGCTCGAAGGCCAGTGCCCAGGGGCCGGGCAGATCCACGCCGAGGATCGGTTCGTCCACCTGCACCCATTCGACGCCCGCGGCGGCCAGCTGGGAGAGCAGTTCGGCGTAGACCGGCAGCAGCTTGTCGAGCAGCTCGAGGCGCTCGAAGCCATCGGTCTTCGACTTGCCGAGCCACAGGAAGGTGAGCGGGCCCACCAGGACGGGCTTGACGGCATGTCCCAGCGCCTGAGCTTGCGCCACCTCATCGAGCAGGCGGCGGGATGCGAGGCGGAAGTGGGTGTCCGCGGTGAACTCGGGCACCAGGTAGTGGTAGTTGGTATCGAACCACTTCGTCATCTCCAGCGCGGGCTTGCCGCCGCCATTGGCGTGCCCGCAGCCGCAGTCGTCGTCGTGGCGATGCTCCGCTGCGACGCCGCGGGCGAGCGTGAAGTAACGCGCCAGTTCGCTTTCGTCGCCAGTGAAGCCGAAACGTGCGGGCTCGCAGCCGAGCCACTGGATGTGGTTGGCGATGTGGTCGTAGTAGGCGAAATCGCCGACAGTCACGAAATCGAGGCCGGCTTCGCGTTGCAGCGCCCAATGCCGCTCGCGCAGGGCACGGCCGGTGTCTTCCAGCTGCCGCTCGGTCAGCTCGCCACGCCAGTGGCGCTCCAGGGCGAATTTCAGTTCACGCTGAATGCCCATGCGGGGAAAGCCGAGAGTATGAGTTTTGATCATGGTGTGAGCGAATATGTTGAACTTGACTCACGATGATCGGATGCCTTACTCTATGATTCAAACGAAAAATTCTCGCGTTCATTCTGAACAGAATTCATGAATCAGTCGGTCCTGGAGCTGCGGCACCTCAAAACGCTGGTCGCGGTGCGTGAAACGGGCAACCTGTCTCGCGCCGCGCAGTTGCTCAATCTCACGCAGTCGGCGTTGTCGCATCAGCTGAAGGCGCTGGAAGAGCAGTACGGCGCCGTCTTGTTCGAGCGCAAATCGAATCCGGTGGTGTTCACCGCACCGGGCCGGCGCTTGCTGAACCTGGCCGACGACGTCCTGCCGAAAGTGTCCGATGCCGAGCGTGACGTCTCGCGCCTGATCGTGGGTGCCGCCGGTGCCTTGCGCATCGCGGTGGAATGCCACACCTGTTTCGACTGGCTGATGCCGGCCATGGACGCGTTGCGACATCGCTGGCCCGAGGTCGAACTCGACATCGTGTCCGGGTTCCAGGCCGATCCGGTGGGGCTGCTGCACCAGGACCGCGCCGATCTGGCCATCGTGTCCGACCTCGACCCCGACGAGGCCGGCGTCGTGTTCCATCCCCTGTTCGAGTTCGAGATCGTCGCGCTGTTGCCCAAGGGGCATGAACTGCTTGCCAAACCGTGGCTGGAGGCGGCCGACTTTGCCGGCAACACGCTGATCACCTACCCGGTGCCCGACGACATGCTCGACCTCGTGCGCCGCGTGCTCTCGCCTGCGGGCGTGGCGCCCCCTCGCCGAACCACCGAACTGACCGTCGGCATGCTGCAACTGGTGGCCAGCGGCCGCGGTTTCGCCGCCTTGCCGCTGTGGGCGGTGGCAGGTTATCTGGACCGGGGCTACGTGGCCAGCCAGCGCGTCGGACAGAACGGGCTCACCGGGAGGCTGTATGCGGTGGTGCCCCAGCGTCTCGCGGCGCGGCCGTACCTGTCGGATTTCGTGCAGGTGATGCGCGAGACCTCGTTGCGAACCCTGCCGGGCATCACCTTGATGCCGAATTGAAGTTGCCGCCATGAACCCGAGTGCCTTGATCGATTTCCGCGCGCCGCAGGCGGATGGCGAACCCCTGCGCCTGGCGTTCGGCGCACCGCGCGAATCCCTGGTGGCTCGCTGCCTGGCCGATGTGGTGCCGGTGATCCAGCGGGCGGAGACCTGGGCGCGTGGTGGTGCTTGGTGCGTGGGCTTTGTGCACTACGAGGCCGCGGGTGCGTTCGACGCTGCATTCCACACGCAGGCGCCGGATGGCGGTGTGCTGGCGCGTTTCCTGGTGTTCGACGCGCCGCTGGCCGGGGACGGGGCGGACAGCGCATGGGCGCGCTGCGAGGTCCCGGGCGCGCGGGTGCGCTGGGAGGGCGAGTTGCCGCGCGGATCTTTCGACACCGCAATCGCCCGCATCCAGCATGCGATCACGGATGGCGAGGTGTACCAGGTCAATTTCACCGCGCCGCTGACGGGGCGCCTCGACGGCGATCCGTTGTCGCTCTTCGGCGCACTGCGCCAGGCACAGCCGAATGCCTACGCCGCGTACATCGAAGGCGAGGACGGCGGCGACACCGTGCTGTCGGTGTCGCCAGAACTGTTTTTCGATTGGCGCGATGGCCGCCTGCTGGCCAGCCCCATGAAGGGCACGGCCGCGCGCGGCAACACGGAAGAGCAGGACGCCGCGCTGCGCGACGCGATGCTGTCGTCGCCCAAGGAGCGGGCGGAGAACCTGATGATCGTGGACCTGCTGCGCAACGACCTGTCGCGCGTCTCGGAGCCGTTTTCGGTGCAGGTGCCGCATCTGTTCCGTGCCGAGGCCTGGCCCACCGTGTGGCAACTCAGCTCCGACGTGGTTTCGCGCACGCGGGCGGGCATCGGGCTCGCCGATGTGCTGCGCGCGCTGTTCCCGTGCGGCTCCATCACCGGGGCTCCCAAGGTGCAGGCGACGCGGATCATCCGGGCGCTCGAGCCCGAAGCCCGGGGCGTCTACTGCGGGGCCATCGGCGTGTTGCAGCCCGGCGGCGCGGCGACCTTCAACGTGCCGATCCGCACGCTGGCCGTGCGCGGGGACCGGGTGAGATGCGGCATCGGCAGCGGGATCACGGCCGATTCGCGCGCAGATGGAGAGTGGGACGAATGGCGCCACAAGCGCGCCTTCGTCGAGCGTGCGAGCCAGTCCTTCGAGCTGCTGGAAACCTTGCGTCTGGCCGATGGCGAGATGGTGGATGCCGTGCGGCACCTGGCGCGGATGGCCGGCGCGGCGGCGCATTTCCAGTTTGCGTGGCGCGGGGAGGCCGCCCGTGCGGCGCTCGACGCGGTGGCTGCTCGGCACCCGATCGGCCGTTGGCGGGTGCGTTTGCTGTGCGCCCGCGATGGCGCGGTGCGTGCCGAGGCATTCAATCTGCCCGACACCCCGCTGCCGGTGCGCGTGGCGCTGGCCGCCTGCCCCATGCCGGACAGCGATGGCGAGTTCAACCGCCACAAGACCACGCGCCGGGGGCACTACGACGCGTTCGCACCGGCAGATCCCCAGACCTTCGACACCTTGCTCTGGAACGAGCGTGGGCAACTCACGGAGTTCACGCGGGGCAACGTGGCTGTGAGGGTGGCCGGGGAATGGCTCACGCCTTCGCTGCACTGTGGCTTGCTGCCGGGTATTGCACGCGGAAATCTTCTCGCGCAAGGGCGCCTGCGCGAAGCCGTGCTGACCCGCGACGATCTCGCCCATGCGCAGGGGCTGGCATTCATCAACAGCCTGCGCGGGTGGCTGGATGCGGATCTGGCGTAGCCGCCTTGGCCGCTCGCACCGAGGCGCGAGCGGGACGCCGCGCGACGCCTCTGCTCAGGCGGCCGCTTCTTGGCGGCTTGCGCTCCACGTGGCACCGATTTCTTCGGCCACGCGCTGAAGCCGGGGCCGCCATCCTTCCAGCGCCTGCGGTGTCATGCGGGACGTGGGGCCGGCGATCGAGATCGATGCGAGCAATTGGTCCCCATGCGCAAAGACCGGCACCGCCACGCTGCTGGCACCCGATTCGATTTCACCCGCCGAGGTGGCGCACCCGTGCAGCCGGATGTGGTCGAGTTCTTTTCGAAGTGCCTCGACGGCTTGAGGCCGCGTGCCGGGCACCGCCAGGCTGCGTTTGAGCACGCCCTCGACCACGTGCGCCTGCTGGTAGGCGAGGAGCACCTTTCCGAATGCGCCGCGGTGCAGTGGCTGCCTGTCGGCTGCATGGGCTGAGACACGCAGCATCTGGGTGCTGTCGATGCCGATGACCAAGGCGGAGGCGTCTCCGACCTTGCGGCACAGAAGAACAGTTTCCCCGCATTCGTCGGCCAAGGCGTGCAGGAAGCGGTTTCCGATGCTGGCGAGGCTGTTGCGCTGGCTGGGGGACGACGCCAGGCGGCCGATCAGCGGGCCCAGCCTGAAGGTGCCGGGCGAGTCGTCTTCTTCGACGAAACCGCGTCCTTTCAAGAAGGAGAGGTCGCGGTACGTGGAGCTTCGCGATCCGCCGAATCGCTCGATGAGCTGCGTGACGGAAATGATCTCCTGGGTCTCGAACATCAGGAGGATTTCCAGCAGGCGTTCAGGCGCGGATGAGGCGGTGGATTTTTCAGGTGGGCGATGGGTCGGCATGGCGCACAAACAAGGGTGAGGAGGGTTTGCATCTACTTGACACGATCCTAAGTGTCGCATAAATTGGGAAAAGTTGTCCAACAATATTGGACAAAATAAACGAACAGGGTCCGGCAAGGCAGTCCATGAGCCGAATACGAATAGAAGCCGCGCAGGTCATCACGATGAATGACCGGGGCGATGTCATCGAAGACGGATGCGTTGTGATCGAGGGCGAATTGATCGCGTACGTGGGCCCGCGCCGAGGCGCACCGGCGGCCGATCAAGTGATCGAAGCGCGGGGCCGCGTGCTGATGCCCGGGCTGATCAACGCGCACACGCACTTGTGCATGATCTTCGGGCGCACGCTGGGCACGAGCGTGGACCTGCTGCAGTGGTTGTCGCTGCAGATGCCGGTGATGCGCGCGCTGGGCGAGCAAGGCATGTACTGGGCCCAGATGCTTGGCGCGCTGGAGAACTTGAAGAACGGCAACACCACGCTCGTCGAGAACATCTTCGCGCCGTGTCGTGCCGGGGCGGATGCGTCGAACGCGGCCTTCCGCGCGTTCCGCGACATCGGCATCCGGGCCACCGTGGCCCGCGCGCACCAGACCCGCAACTTCTCGCTGGACTTCCTGGAGACAGGCGATCAGTTCGCCGAAGCCCTGGCCCGGCTGGCTGCCGATTGGCATGGCTCGCAGGGCGGGCGGCTTCAACTGTCGATGGGGCCGCTCCTGCCCTGGTCGATGACCGAAGACTCGCTGCGGCGAACCCGGGCGGAAGCCGACCGGCTGGGCCTGAGCATCCACATGCACGTGGCCGAGTCGGCGGAGTTCAACGACCAGATCGCAACGCATTTTGGGCGTCCCATCCGCCAGGTGGAGCTGCTCCACGAGACCGGCTGCCTCGGGCCCGACGTGCAGGCGGTCGCCGTGGCCGACCTGTCCGACAGAGAAGTCGAGCTGCTGGCTGAGACGAACACCTCGGTGATCTTCGATCCGCAGACGCGGTTGTTCTGGGGCACCGGCTATCCCTCCGTCAAGCGTTTCCAGGATGCGGGTCTCGTCAGCGGCCTGGCCACCAACGGGCCGTGCTCGAACTGCGGACAAGACCTCTTCGAATCGATGAAGTACGCCTGCGCCACGACCAAGACGGTGGAGAAGAGCCCCGTTTCGCTGTCGGCTTACGGGGCGCTGCGCATGGCCACGATCGACGGCGCGCGGGCCATCGGGCGCGCATCGGAGGTGGGTTCGCTGGAAGTCGGCAAGCAAGCCGACGCCATCACCATCGAGATGCGGCAGCCGCACTTGACGCCTGCCCACGACCTGTTCGGCGCCCTCGTGTTCTCCGCGCGCGGCAGCGATGTGCGCGATGTGTTCGTTGGCGGGCGCCGCCTGCTGGCGGACCGTCAACTTGTGCATTTGGACGAGCAGGAGGTTCTGCGCGCCTGCGAAAAGGTCATTGGATCCCCCGACATGAGAAAGGCATTGAACCCGTGATCAATCGCAGGCAGACATGGATGGTCAAGTGGAGTTCGGCGGCGCTCGCGATCCTCGCGTGGTGGATCGTGTCGCTCATCGTTCCTTCCAACGTCATTCCAGACCCATGGAAGACGACGGTCGCGCTGGTGAACAACGCCATGGCCAACGAGCTGTGGGAACACTTGTACGTAACTTTGCTGCGGGTGATCGGCGGCCTGGCGCTTGCCATGCTGATCGGCATTCCGATCGGCGTCTGGATGGGCTTGTCCCGGCGCGCTGAAAACTGGCTCGACGTGTGGGTCACCGTGGCGCTGAGCGTGCCCAGTCTCTGCTACGCACTGGTGTGCTTCATCTGGCTGGGCCTGAACGAGTTCGCCACCATCGTGGCGATCGCCGTGACGGCCGCGCCCTCGATCGCCATCAACCTGTGGGAAGGCGTGAAGAACCTGGATCTTCGCCTGATCAAGATGGCGCGTGTGTTCGGCGCGCCGCATTCGGTCACCTTGAGAAAGGTGGTGATGCCGCAGGTCATGCCTTATGTGATGGCCGCGGTGCGCTTCGGCCTGGGCGTGGTCTGGAAGATCGTGATCCTGGTGGAGCTGATCGGGCGTCCCAACGGCGTCGGTTTCAAGCTCTTCTATTGGTATCAGCTGGCGGACATGACGCAGGTGCTGGCCTGGACCATGCTGTTCACGCTCGTGATGATCGCCATCGAGGTGATCGTGCTCAAGCCGATCGAGCGAAAGCTGTTCTCCTGGAGACCGAGGGTTGAGCTATGAGTGAACTGGCCTTTTCTGTCAGCGGCCTGACCAAGCGATTCGTTTCTCGCGATGGCGACGGGGCTTCCCGCGTCGTCATCGATGCCCTCGACCTTGACGTCCGCCAGGGTGAGTTCATCTGCATCCTCGGCCCCTCGGGCTGTGGCAAGTCGACCTTCCTGAACATCCTCGCGGGGCTGGACCGCGAGTACGAAGGGCACTTGAGCGTGCGCGGGACGAAGGTCACGCGGGGGCGTCTTCCAATGCGCGTCGCGTATGTTTTTCAGGAGCCCCGGCTGCTGCCGTGGCTCACGGCCGAGCAGAACGTCGACTTCGTGATGTCGGTCAATGGCATTTCGCGCGAGAAGGGCGTCCAACTGAAGGATGAGTACTTCTCGATGACCGGCCTGCAAAAGTACAGGAAGCACTTCCCGCACCAGATGTCGGGCGGCATGTGCCAGCGCCTGGCGCTCGTGCGGGCGCTGTCGATCGAGCCCGAAATATTGCTGATGGATGAACCATTCAGCGGGTTGGACGAGCTGACGGCTCGGCGCCTGCGTGCCGATCTCGCCACCATCTGGGAACGCACGGGCAAGACCGTCATCTTCGTCACCCACAACTGCGCTGAAGCCACGTTCCTGGCCGACCGCGTGCTCATCATGTCGGGCGGCGGGGTGAAGGACGCGTATGCGATCGACATCGCGCGCCCGCGCGACCACGACGACGAGTCGCTGTTTCGCATCAACAAGACCGTTCTCTCGAGTTTTCTCGCCATCGCCGGTGACGCGGCGAACTGACCTCGCTCCGACCTTTTCCTCCAACACAAGGTGGTGTACCCATGAAACTGATGACGCTCATGAAGCGATCCCTTCCGGGGGTTCTTGGCCTGGTGCTTTCTTTGGGGGCTGCCGCGCAGACGCAGCCCGACAAGATCCGCCTCGGCGACATGGCCCAGTCCTTGAACGGCATCGCGTCGCGCGTGATGGTCGCCCAGGGCATCGATCGAAAGCACGGCCTGGCGGTCGAGTACAGCCAGTACCCGACGCTGGACGGCCTGTTCACCGCCATCCGCGGCAAGCAGGTGGACATCGGCTTCGGCGGCTGGACCGCGTTCTCGCAATTCCGCGCCAATGGCGTTCCGATCTCGGTGGTGTTCCCGGTCGGGCGCGGCGCTTCGCTGGATGTGCTGGTCAAGGCGGATTCGCCGATACGCAGCCTGGCCGACCTGAAGGACAAGAAGATCGCCTCCTATGCCGGCGCGGCCGGAACGGCCACGGTGCTCCTGCGTGTGGTGACCTCCAAGTACTTCGGGTACGACCCGGCGAACGGCAGCCGGCTGCAGTACATTGGCCCTGGCCTCGTGACGAGCATGCTCGACAAGGGCGAGATCGATGCCGGCGTGCTGTTCGATCCACTGGCGGCCAAGGCCATCGCCTCCGGCAAGTACCGCTCTATCGCGAACCTGCCGGCTGTCTACAAAGAGAAGTCGGGCGAAGATTTCCTGTGGATCGCGCTGGCCACCAACGACGACTTCTCCACCAAGCAAAGCGCTGCGCTCACGCGCTTCGTTGCCGCCTGGGTGGAGGCGGTGGACTACGTGAAGGCGAATCCTGCCGTCGTGGAAACCTATGCCAGGCAGATCGGCTTCGATCAGGCGGGCGCTGAGCTGCTGCGCAACCGCGTGGTCGCCGACTACGTCATGGAATGGGATGCCGACCGCATCCGTGAGCTGAACAACTTCGGCAAAGCGGCCAACCAGGTCATGGGCAGCGGGTACCTGGATCGCATTCCGCCCGAGTCGCTCGTGACCACTTTTGTACCGAGGAAACGCTAGTGTCTTTCGACGATTTGCCGCCACAGCCGCCGATCTATCCACGTGAAGCCGAGGAGTATGCAGAGTCCGCGCTGCGTCTCTCGCGCGCCGTGCGCGAGCGGGCACGAGGCTGTTTTGATGTGCCTTATGGGCCGGACTACTGGCAGAAGTTGGACGTGTACCTTCCGCACGTGCCATCCCGCCAACCGTTGCCGGTGCTGGTCTTCGCCCATGGCGGCGCGTGGACGCACGGCTACAAGGAGTGGATGGGCCTGATGGCGCCGGCGGTGACGGCGTCCGGTGCGATCCTGGTGTCGGTCTCCTACCGGCTGGCGCCGGAGCACCGGTACCCGGTGCCGGTCGATGACTGCGTCGCGGCGCTCGCCTGGGTGCACCGCCACATCGGTGAATTGGGCGGCGACCCCGAACGCATCGGGGTCGGCGGCCATTCCGCCGGTGGGCATCTCTATGCCTGCGTCGCCTTGCATCCGGAGTTGTCCGCGGTCAGCGACCTGCCGGACGACGTGGTGAAGGCCTGCATGCCGATCAGCTCGCAGCTCAACCTGGTGTTCACCGATCCCCCGCCCGGATCGGGCGAGGCGCGCATCTATGAGATGTTCCTGGCCCGCGCGGAAGATGCCGAAAACGCGAGCCCGCTGCATCAGGTGAAGGCGGGCATTCCACCGTTCTTCCTGACCTACGGCGAGGGCGACTTCCCGCGCATCATCAAGAGCAATGTCGAGATGGTCGAAGCGCTGCGCCAAGCGGGCGGCGAACATGCCTGCGAAGTGCTGCCCGGCGCGCAGCACTTCGACACGGCGCTGCGCTTCCATGAGCCTTCCGATCCCTGGGTCCAGCGGGCCCTGGGCTGGTTCCATGCGCGGGTGCAAAAGCAGGTGCCCGTGGGCCGCTGAGGCGCTGCTTCAGGTGTAGCGCGTCTCCAGCGCGTCCCATTCAGGCTTGCGAACCAGGCGCTGGCGTTCGGCGAACGGCGTGACGAGCGCGGGATCTTCATCCACGCGATGGGTATCGCGGAGCACGGTGAGGGCCTTGGTCATGCCGGCCAGCGCGCCTTGCAGGGCGGCATTGGCATACAGCACGACGCCATAGCCGAGCGCGCCGAGTTCGCCGGCGCTGAAGGTGGGCGTCTTGCCGCCGATGACGATGTTCATCAACTGCGGCTTGGCCAGCCGCTGCGGCAGGGTGCGGATCTGGTCGGCGGTGGTCACCGCTTCGACGAACAAGATGTCGGCTCCGGCGTCGGCGAACCGCTGTGCGCGTTCGATCGCCGCGTCGAAACCCTGCGTGGCGCAGGCATCGGTGCGGGCCATGACGAGGAAGTCGGGGTCGTGGCGCGCATCGACGGCCGCCTTGATCTTGCTCACGGCTTCTTCGGTGGAGATGACTTCCTTGCCCGAGAAATGGCCGCACCGCTTCGGCGCCACCTGGTCTTCGAGCTGGATGCAGTCGGCGCCGGCGCGTTCGAGCACGCGCACCGTGTGGCGCACGTTCAGCGCATTGCCGAAGCCGGTGTCGGCATCGACGATCAGCGGGAGGTTCACCGCGTCGCGGATGCGTGCGGTGTGGTCGGCGATCTCATGCAGCCCCATGAAACCCTGGTCGGGCAGGCGTCACCAACATGTGGTTCGGCCTGCC
>CAZBOF010000129.1:0-10808 GCA_964493285.1 uncultured Rhizobacter sp.
CGTTCTTGCTGAGTTCCTCACCTTCGTACTGCACCGGATAGAACAGCAGGCTGTTCAGCTCTTCCACCACGGGCAGCACCGACTTGCGCGACACGCTGGTCCAGCAGCCGAACATCACCGCCACCTTGTCCTGCGTGATGAGCTGGCGGGCCCGCTCCGCGAAGAGCGGCCAGTTGGAGGCCGGGTCCACCACCACGGGTTCGATCTTCTTGCCGAGCACGCCACCCTTGGCATTGATCTCGTCGATGGCCATCAGGGCCACGTCCTTGAGCACGGTTTCAGAGATGGCCATCGTGCCGGACAGGGAATGCAAGATGCCCACCTTGATCGTGCCGGCCTGGGCCTGCACGGCCATCGGCAGCCCGATGGCGGCCACGCCGAGGGCGACGGCGGTGAGTGACTTCGCAAATATGCGGCGGTTGTGTTGCATGGACGAACGCTCCTGATGGGGGTGGGCAAGCCTCGATGAGACCGACACCCGCAGGTTATGGAACTGTCCGATGCGTGGGTATACGCCGGAAGGCGTAGGGTGGCACAGCCTCACGGCCTGGCCCGGCGCACCGCGGGCAGAAGCCCGCTGCGCCTGCGGTTCAGAGATCGAGCGTGACGCAGGCGCCGGGGGCGGACGCGCGCGAGCAGCACAGGATCATCTTGCTCTTGCGTTGCGCTTTGCTCAGCACATAGTCGCGATGATCCACGTCGCCGTCGAGATACGGCACGGCACAGACGCCGCACAGCCCATCGCTGCACTTGACGTCGACATCGAACCCCGCCTCCTTGAGTGCCGCGGTCGCGGCCTTGTCGGCAGGCACATCCACCGACAGCCCGCTTCGTTGGAGTTTGAGCACGAATGGATGGCTCTCGCGTTGCGCACCTTCGGGTACCGAGAAGTACTCGCGGTGCAGCGCGTCTTCGTGCCACCCCTTGCTCGCGGCGGTCTCGAACACCGCATCCATGAACGCGGCCGGGCCGCAGGTGTAGAGATGATCGCCGTGTGCGTAGCCGCCCAGCACGTCTGCCACGTCCAGCCGGCGTTCATCGCTGAAGAAGAAGTGCACGCGGTCTGCCCACGGCACCTGCTGCAACTCGGGCACGAACGCCGCCTGAGCCCGGGTCTTCGACTTGTAGTACAGCGTGAACTCCGCCTGGGCGCGATGCAGTTCGTGGCCCATCGCAATGAGCGGCGTGACGCCGATGCCGCCCGCCATCAGCAGATGCCGCTTGCCTTCTTTCACCACCGCGAAGTGGTTGCGTGGACGAGAGATCACCACCGGCACGCCCGGCTTGAGCATCTGGTGGATCTTGATCGAGCCGCCCCGCCCGGCGTCTTCACGCAGGATGCCGAGCAGGTACTTGCTGCGATCGGCCGGATCGCCGGCCAGGCTGAACTGCCGCGTGAACTCAGGCGTCACGGTGACATCGATGTGCGCACCGGCCTCCAGTGCCGGCAGCTCGCTGCCGTCGCGGGTGACGATCTCGAAGAGATCGATCTTCTTGTCGGCCGAGCTGGTCCAGCGGCGTCCGATCTTCGCCACCAGCACGGGGGCGGGCTCGGCGAGCGGCCTCAGCCCGGGAACGAGATCCTGGGTCTGCCCAGCCGCGATGCGGCGCTGGTGCTCCTGCGGCGTCAGCAGGTTCTGGTATGCCTCGATGCCGGCTTCGCGGTCCACCGGCGCGGGTGCGGGCAACGGCAGCGGTGCCAACGGCGCCGGGTAGGCCGCCAGGGTCTGCTCTTCGTACTTCAGCTTGATCTGCCGGTTCAGCCCGCGGATGTTGACCTCGGTCACCTTCATGATGCGGCCCGTGCCGTCGTTGCCGATGTCCCACCACCACTTCTTCACCGGGTTGATGCGGCCACGCTCCAGGAAGTCGTCGAAGCGGGCGATCCAGCGAGCGGCCACCGGCATGTTCATTGCCATCCAGCGGAACGGCTTCTCGTGCACCAGGCCGGCGAGGTTCCACGGGCAGGTCTTCATGCAGCGGCCGCACATCGAGCCGCCGAGATTGGTCATGCGATAGCGCGTGCACTTCTCGACGTCGGCCTTCCAGATCTCATACCCATTGAACATGACCTTCGGGCCGCTGGAGATCGCCCCGGACGGACATTCGCGTGCGCACTTATTGCACGCGTTGCAGAAATTCTGGAGGCCGAAGTCGATCGGCTTGTCTTCCTGCATCGGGAAATCGGTGGTGAGGATGCCGGTCTTGACGCGCGGGCCGAGGAACGGATTCAGAATCGTTTCGCCAATGCGGCTGACCTCGCCCAAGCCGGCCAACAGCACCAGCGGGGTCTGGATCACGTCGCTGTCGGCCGCGGAATGCGCCGTGGCCGAGAAGCCGAGCTGGCGCAGGTGCAGGCCCACCACGCTGCACACCAACCCGGCGCGCATGTAGGTGCGCATCGATTGCGCGCTGGAGATCCAGTCGTCGCCCGATGCGCCCTCCATGGTGTCGAAGCCCTGGTCGATCATCACCGTGGCGGCCAGCGGATGCGCCACCGGCATCTCGGTCCCGTCTTGCCGATGCGAATACCAGACCCAGGCCGGCGCACGCGAGATGCCGGCGATGTCGGCACCCAGGAAATGCATGGCCGCCTTCACACGGTCGGCATTCGCCACGGGATCGGTGTAGCCGGCAGCCTGCTGCGCCGCGGGCTCGCCGCGCTGCAGAAGGGAGTACACATTCAGCGCCAGCCGCAATGCGGCAGCCAGCGGCGCCTTGGCCACGGAGAAGCCGTCTTTGGACGCCTCCTGCGGCGCCTTGCCCAGGTCCCCGAACGCCGCACGCAGGAAGAACTCGCTGCTCTTGGGCACGCGCGGAATGCGGTCTTCATCGATGAAGGTGGTGGTCTTCTCGACACGCTTCAGCGTCTCCATCGGGAAGCGGCTGTCGCGGAAGGTGCGCTTCGCAAATTCAAGCCGGTTGCCCGCGTTCTTCGGGCTGGCGTAGCCCAGCCACCAGCTCGGCCCTTTGGCACGCACGCGGTCGAACAGGCTCTGCGCGCGCAGCGGGTCATCGGTTGCCAGCGCGAGGTTGGTCGTCAGTGCGGCCAGGCCGTATCGGCTGCCGATGAACGGGTTCGCGACCCGGCCGTCGGCGTCCACGTGCGCCAGGCCGGCCGAGACGGCCAAACGCTGCAGGTTGACATCGGACGTGGTCGCGGTGTGGCTGCGCGCGTCGTAGCCCAGGATGCGCAGGTAGTTGGCCAGCACCGTGGCCGTCTCGGCGCTGCGCAGCGCGGCACGCCACCCCTGCAAGCCGACGATCCAGTCGGCGCCGGGCTCGTCGGCCGCTGGGTCTCGCGGGTGCTCGACCAGGAACACGATCGCATGCGTGTGGGTGTCGATCGGCACCTGGCTCAATGCCAGCGAACGCGTCATCTGGCGAATCACCGCATTCGGGTTGAAGCGCAAGCGCAGCTTCGCCTCCGACTCGGCATACGACACCGTCTCCAGCGCCTCATGCCACAGCGGCTCGGCCAAGCGGTGCGACGCCTCCAGCTTGCAGATGCCCACCAGCGCGCTGTCCAGGAAATAGCCGGCCGACTTCAGATGGCGTGCGCGCTCTTCGATGTCGTCCGGGATCTCTGCGCGCGCGGGATTTTTGTCACCCTCGCGCACGCCGTCCAGTCCGCACATGATGCGGCTGATGGCTTCCGCCATGCCGGGAACCTGGCCGCCCCGGTGGTCTCGCATCGTGCCATCGACGCGCACCCGGGAAAGATCGGGCGGCACGCGTGTGCGCCCCAGGCGCTCTGAAGGATAGGAACCGAGATGAACCGCGCGGCGGCCGTGAGAAAACAGTTGCATGGTCGGGTGATGCTGGATGTCGGGCAGGCGCAGTCGCCTCGTTCAAAGCTCTTTGATGCCGCGCTCTTTGATGATGTCGCCGAAGCGCTTGCTGTCGCTTTCGATCTGCGCGCGCAGGCCGGCAGGTGACATCGGCGTCGGCTCGGCGCCCATGGCGCGGATCTGCTGGCTCACCTCGGGCAGCAAAAGCACCTTGTTGATCTCGCGATTCAAACGCTCCACGATCGCCGCTGGCGTGCCGGCGGGCGCCCAGAACGCGTGCGTGGTGCCCGCGTCGAAATTCTTCAACCCCAGCTCCTGCAGCGTGGGCGTGTCCGGGAACAGCGCTGAGCGCTTGGTGCTCCCGATGGCCAGCAGGGTGAGCCGCCCCGCCCGCACGTGGCTCAGCGCAATGCCGGGATCGAACGCGAAGTCGGTGACGCCGCCCAGCAGGTCTTGCAGCGCAGGCGCCGCGCCCCGGTAGGGAACATGCACTGCGAAGATGTTCGTCTCTTTCTTGAGCATCTCGGTGGCCACGTGCGGCGCACTCCCCACGCCGGGCGACGCGTAACTCAGCTTGCCCGGGTTGGCCCGGGCATAGGCCAAGAACTCGTTGTAGGTCTTGAACGGCAGGTTCGCCCGCGCCACGAGGAACAGCTCGATGCGCGCACCCGCCGCCACCGGCACCAGATCGGTTGCCGGGTTGAACGGCAGCTTGTCCAGCGTGTGGACCGAGATCGCCATCGAGCTGCCGGAAGTGACCAGCACGGTGTAGCCGTCGGGAGGCGACTTCGCCACCACGTCGGAGCCGAGGATGCCGCCCACGCCGCTGCGGTTGTCCGGCACGATGGTCTGGCCCAGCGCCTGCGACAGGCCCGGGGCCACAGCGCGCCCCAGCACGTCGGGCGAACTGCCTGGCGGGAAGCTCACCACCATCCGGATCGGCTTCGAAGGCCAATCCTGCGCAACGGACACGGCCGGCGCGAACACCGCCATGGCCGCGGTGGCGAGGACGCCGCACGCCCTCCTGATTCCAAACTTGGGTGTCAACATGGAACGCTCCTGCTCAGAAAAGAGTGGTGGACCTGGATGCCATCCAGGACGAGGAAAGGCCGCGCCGCGGCCAGGGCGAGGATTCGCCTTTCAGCCGTTCTCGAGCAACAGCAGGCCATACGCTGTGTTCGAGGCAGGCACGTGATAGAAGCGGTGCGTGGTCTGCACCTGCGCATCCATGGCGCCGCGCATGATCAACCACATGATGCATTCGAGGCCTTCCGAGCCGGTCTCGCGCAACAGCTCCACATGGCCGATGCGCGCAACACCTTCAGGGTCACTCACCAGCCGGTCGAGCCACTGGTTGTCGTAGGCGGCGTTGATGAGGCCCGCACGCTCGCCCTGGAGCTGGTGCGACAGGCCGCCGGTGCCGAACACCGCGACTTTGATGTCCTGCGGATACGAGTCGATGGCGCGGCGCAATGCGCGCCCGAGGTTGTAGCAGCGGTTGCCGGTGGGCGGCGGGTACTGCACGACGTTCACGCACAGCGGGATGACACGGCAAGGCCACTCCTGCGGCTGGCCGAACGCGACCGACAGCGGCACCGTCAGCCCGTGGTCGACGGTGAGTTCGTTGACCACGGTGATGTCGAACTCGTCGAGGATCAGCGACTCCGCCAGATGCCAGCCGAATGCCGGATCGCCTCTCACATGCGGCACCGGCCGCGGCCCGTAACCTTCGTCGTGGGGGGCGAAGCTTTCGCCGACCCCGAGCGCGAAGGTCGGGATCAGGTCGAGCGCGAAGCACGAAGCGTGGTCGTTGTACACGATGATGCAGACGTCCGGCTGGATCTCGGCCAGCTTGTCCTTCACCACCTGCATGCCGTCGAACACAGGCTTCCAGTAAGGCTCCTGCGTCTTGCCATGGTCCACCGCCGCGCCGATGGAGGGGACGTGCGACGTCCCGACACCCGCCACCAGCCTAGCCATGGGCCACCTCCCGGCGGCTGCGGTTGCCTTCGATCGGCCGGCCGCCATCGAGCATCATTTGCCGGAAGTCGTCCACCGTCATGCCGGTTCCCGACATCGCGGCGCCCACGTGCTGCATCGACAAGCCGTCGAAGATCACCAGCTTGAAGGTGTAGTAGATGTTGCCGCCCAGGCGCAACAACGCGAGGTAGTCCCGCGCTCGAACCGCCACCCGTTGCGCGTCGCTCAACGCGAAGCGCACCAGGTAGGCCTCGGCGTCGGCCCGGAACGCATCGCGGTTCGCCGCGACGTCGAGCGACTTGCAGAACATGTTGAGGTGGTATCCCTTGCGGTGGTGCGCTCCATCGAACACATAGGTGCCCGGGATGTCGTGGTAATCGCGCATGCAGTCTTCTTTCATGGTGCCGGTTCGAAGGGCAGGCCCGCGTACTGCTCGGCCAGGGCCAGTTGGGCATGCGGGGACGTTTGCAGGTAGTACAGCTCGTACTCCTGCGCGCGCTGGTCGAAATCGCTGGTGTCGGGGAAGCGGTGCAACAGGTTCGTGAGATACCACGAGGTGCGGATCGAACTCCACACGCGGCGCAGCGCCATCTCGCTGTAGCAGTCGATCAGCTCGGACGATCCGTTGCGGTAGAACGCCTCCACGGCGCGCGAGAGATAGAACACATCCGACACCGCCAGGTTGAGCCCCTTGGCACCAGTGGGCGGCACGATGTGCGCCGCGTCTCCGGCCAGAAACAGCCGGCCATGGCGCATGGGCTCGGCCACGAAGCTGCGCAGCGGCGCGATCGATTTTTCGATCGACGGGCCGGTCACGATGCCGTCGGCGATGTCCGCCGGGTAGCGCGCCTTCAGCTCTTCCCAGAAGCGGTCGTCGGGCCAGTCTTCCAGCTTCGTGTCGAGCGGCACCTGCACGTAATAGCGGCTGAGTTCCGGACTGCGCATCGATGCGAGCGCGAAGCCGCGCGGGTGGTTGGCATAGACGATGTCCGGCACCGGCGGTGTTTCCGACAGGATGCCCAGCCATCCGAACGGGTACACCTTCTCGAACTCGCGCAACACGCTCGGCGGAATGGTCTTGCGCGACACGCCATGGAAACCATCGCAGCCGGCGATGAAGTCGCAGTCGAGACGCCGCATCTGCCCCCCGTGCTCGTAGGTCACATGGGGGCGCGACGTCGTCACATCGTGCAGGCGCACGTCGGTGGCCTCGGTCACCAGCGCGGCGCCACGCCGGTCTGCCGCGTGGAACAGGTCTTCCTGGATGGCGGTCTGGCCGTACGCCATGAAGCGCTTGCCCAGATGCTTGTTGACGTCGATGAAAAAGCCGTCCTGGCCCGCCCACACGATGCGCATGCCGTCGTGCGGATGGCCTTCCCGGTCCATGCGCTCGCCCAGCCCGATCTCGCGCAGCAGCTCAACCGTGCCGTGCTCCAGCACACCGGCCCGAATGCGCGAGAGCACGTAGTCGCGGCTCTGGCGCTCCAGCACGACGCTCTCGACACCTGCACGGTGCAGCAGCTCGGACAGCAGCATCCCGGCGGGGCCGCCTCCAACGATCGCTACCTGTGTTTTCATGGCCGCTCTGTTGTTGCTGTGGGCCGCAGCTTAGGGAACAAAGCGATAGCGTCATAGTCAGGCCACACCTATCATGATCGGAAACAACGATCACCTCGGAGACGCATTCCCACATGACCCTGCAGCAGTTGCGCGCCTTCGTGGCCATCGTCGAGTTCGGCAGTTTTCGGCGCGCAGCGCGCGAACTCGATGTCTCGCAGGCTGGCCTGACCGGCAGCCTTCAAAGCCTGGAGGCCGGGCTCGGCGTGTCCCTGCTCGTGCGATCGGCCCGCGGCGTCAAGTTGACACCGCA
Organism: uncultured Rhizobacter sp.; assembly: GCA_964493285.1. GTDB lineage: Bacteria > Pseudomonadota > Gammaproteobacteria > Burkholderiales > Burkholderiaceae_C > Rhizobacter. Next base: position 7,642 of record CAZBOF010000129.1, read on the forward strand.
AGGCGAACGTCTCCTGCCGCGGGCCCAGCTCATCTCGCACGAAACCCGCCGTGCGGCCGAGGACGTGCGGCAAGCGGCCGGGCAGGCAGGCGGGACATTGCACGTTGGCATGGGCCCGACGCCCACCGCAGCGCTGCTGCCCCTGGTCGTGCCGGACTTCCACGCGGCTTTCCCGGCGGTGCGCCTGCGCCTGCTGAGCGGCTTCCACGAACAGCTCCAGCCCGCGCTGCAGCGAGGCCAGATCGAACTCGCCGTCACCGCGCTGCCGGACGCAGGCGTCGGCCAGGAGCTGATCACGCGGCATCTCTTCTACAGCGAACTCGTCGTCGTCGCGCGACAGGGCCATCCCTTGGCCGGCGCGACATCGCTGCGTGAACTGGGCAGCTGCGAATGGGTGCTGCTGGGCTCTCCCGGCGGCCCAGGCAGTTCCATCCTTCGCTTCTACGCAGAGCAGAAGCTGCCGCCTCCCTCGGTGGCGGCGACCTGCGAATCGTTCACGCAGCTCTCGGCCCTGATCGGCGCCACCGATTGGCTGGCGCTGGTTCCCAGCGTGCTGGTCAATCGCGGGCTGCTGGGGCTCCAGGTGGTGACGCTGTCGTTGAAGGAGTGGACCAGCGGCTCGGACAACTCCGTGGTCTACCGCGCCGACACCCCGCTCACCGCCACGGCCAGCGCCTTTGCCGCGATGTGCGAGTCGGGCGCGCGCATCGTCACGCAACTCAGCCGCGGCACCACGCGCCCCCATCGGCCGCGCCGGCAGGTGCGTTGAGGCACACGGTGCGCGCCAGCATGGCGGGCCCTAGGCCGTCAGCATGCGCACGCTCTGGTTGGCCATGGCCGCAGCCGCGGTGCGCGTCTCCACGTTCAGCTTCTCGAACACATGCTCGAGGTGCTTCTTGACCGTGGCGGGGCTCATGCCGAGGATGTCGGCGATGTCCCGGTTGGTCTTGCCCTTCACCACCCAGTACAGCACTTCGGCTTCTCGCTGCGTGAGCTTGAAGGCGAGCGTGAGCGCCTCCACCATGGCGGCGTCCGACGCTTCGCGCATCACCACCAGCCACTCGTCCTCGCCCGTCTCTTCATGGAGCGTGAAGACGAGCTGGCGGGCCGATTGGGCCACGGTGTAGCTCGCGCCGGTGGTTCCGTTGCGCCGCACATCGGCCTGGCGCTGCACCCAGCGCGCCGCGCTCGCGGGCAGAAAGCTGCCGCTTTCGGGCAGGTAGTCGGCCAGCAGCCGGCGCGCCAGCGGCGTCTGCCACAGCACGCGGGCGTCGCGTGCACGCACCGTCATCGCGGCGTGCCCGAACGCATCGAGCGCATTGCGGGCCTGGCGCGTGTGGCGCGCGCTGCGCACATGCGCCGCAATGCGCGCCAGCAGTTCCTTGGGCCGCAGCGGCTTGGTCACGTAGTCCGAGCCGCCGGCCGCAAAGGCCTCGATCACATGCTCGGTTTCGGTGAGCCCGGTCATGAAGACGATGGGAATGTGAGCCGTGGCATCTTGCGACTTCAACTCGCGCGCGACGGCAAATCCGTCCATGCCGGGCATCACCGCATCCAGCAGCACGATGTCGGGCAAGGCCTGGCGGGCGCGCTGGAGCGCCGTCGGGCCATTGGTCGCCACCAGCACGGTGTAGCCGGACTCGTCCAGTGCGTCGTGCAGCACCGAGAGGTTGTCCGGCACATCGTCGACGATGAGCACGACATCGGCGCGGTGGGGGTCGTAGGCATCGTTCAACATGGGGTCAACCTGCGAAGTTCGGCAGTGAGGGCTTCGAGCTGGAAGCTCTGTGTCAGCCAGCGCATCTGGATCAGGAAGGCCTGCGTCTCCGGAAACTCGGCTTCCAGTTCGTCGAGCTTCTGGGTCAGCCCGCGCATGTAGCCGAGCTGGGCCAGGTCGTTCAGCGCCCGCAGCTGGTCCGCAGGCGGGTAGACCATGGCGGCCGCCAGTGGAGCAGCACCATCGGTGGCACGCTGCGCGCCGCGGCCGCCATCGTGGATCCACTGCAGATCCAGGCGCAATGCAAGCCATTCCAGCAGTTCATTCACGCGCACCGGCTTGACGAGGAAATCGTCCGGCCCGACGCCCGCTTCGTTGTCCACGGCCCGCTCGAAGGCATTCGCCGAGACGATCGCCACCGCGGCGTTGCTGAGCTGCTGGTGCTGGATGCGGCGCAAGGTGGCCCACCCGTCGAGGCCGGGCATGGCCAGGTCCATGAAGATCACGTGCGGCTTGAAGATGGGCAGCATCTGCAGGCAGGCCTCGCCCGACTCGGCCTGCGCCACCTCGAAGCCGAGCGGCGTCAGCACCTGCACGAGGAAGGCGCGGTCCACGTCTTCGTTGTCGACCACCATCACGCGCCGCCGGGGGCCGGCATAGCCGATGCGCTTGGCCCGCACCTGCGCGGCCTCTTCCGGCGCGCGCTGCACCTGGGGCAGGAACAGGCGCAAGGTGAACAGGCTCCCCTCGCCCGGCACGCTGCGCGCACTCATCTCGCCACCCATCACGTCGACCAGCATCTTGCTGATGGTGAGGCCGAGACCGGAGCCAGCCACCAGCGAGCCGCCCTGGTGCGCACCGCCGCGCCCGAAGGGCTCGAACACGTGGGCCATTTCATCCGGGGTCATGCCGGGGCCGGAGTCCTCGATCTCGAAGCGCGCCATCTCCCGCGCATGGCGCAGGCGAAACGCCACGTGGCCCGTCACGGTGAACTTCACCGCGTTGCCCAGCACGTTGATGAGGATCTGCCGCAAGCGCTTCTCGTCTGCGCGCACGAGTTCCGGCGCGCCATCGAGGTCGTAGCGGAAATCGATGCCCTTGCCGGCGGCCTGCAGCTCGAACATGCGCGCGATGTCCAACAGGCATTCGCGCAGCCGCATCGGCTTCACGTTCAGCGTGAGCTTTCCGCTTTCGATCTTCGCGATGTCGAGCGTACCTTCGATCAGCGACAGCAAGTGGTCGCCGCCGCGGCGGATCACCTGCACCGCCTGCTTGCGGTGCGCCGGCATCGCTTCGTCCTCTTCCAGGAGCTGCGCGTAGCCGAGGATGCTGTTCAGCGGCGTTCGCAACTCATGGCTGATGTTCGTGATGTAGCGGCTCTTCGCCTGGTTGGCCAGCTCGGCGCCGAGCTTGGCCTGCTGGAGCTGCTCGTCGGTGCGGCGGTGCGAAT
>CAZBOF010000130.1:0-10805 GCA_964493285.1 uncultured Rhizobacter sp.
GCCCCAAGCCGGGCGGCACCCCCTCGGGGGGTCGGCCGCCGTACCCGGCGGACGGGGGGCTGACATCCCCAAACGCACCAGAATCTTCGTCGGCATCCTGCTGGCCTACGTCATCGGGGTGGGGTTGCTGCTGTACCGGCAATTGGAGGAGATCGATCCGCGCTACCGCGAATCGGCCGAGGAATCGCTGGTGGAAACCGCGCAGCTGCTGGCCACGCTGGTAGAAGGCGTGTCGCGCGATGGCACTTTGCACGTGGAGTCGCTGGGCCCGGTGTTCCAGGCCCTGTATGCGCGCCGGTTCACCGCGAACATCTATGGGTTCGAGAAGACACGCGTCGAATTGCGCTTGACCGTGGTGGACCGCGGCGGCACCGTGGTGTTCGACTCCACGCACCGCCAGCTCGGCGCCGACCACTCGCAATGGCGCGACATCCACCTCGCGTTGCAGGGCGAGTACGGCGCACGCACCAGCGCCGACGTCGACCACAATCCCAACACCTCCGTCATGTACGTGGCCGCGCCGGTGCGGGTGGCCAATCAGGTCATCGGCGCGGTGAGCGTGGGCAAGCCGGTGCAAAGCTTCGGCCAGTTCGTGGAGGCGGCGCGCCGCAAGACGCTGCTGGTGGGCGTGAGTTCGGTGGCGGCCGTGCTGTTCTTCGTGGTCATCCTGTCGGTGTGGCTGGTGCGGCCGTTCGGCACGGTGGCCGACTATGTGCGCTACGTGCGCGCACAACGCACGTTCAACCCCCTGCGGCTGGCCCGCCGCGCGCTCGGCGCGTTGAAGTCGGCGTATGACGAGATGCGCGATGCGCTGGCGGGACGCAACTACGTCGCCGACTACGTCCAGACCCTCACGCACGAGGTGAAGAGCCCGCTGTCGGCGATCCGCGGCGCCGCCGAGCTGCTGCAAGAACCCATGCCCGATGCCGACCGCGTGCGCTTCGCCGACAACATCGCTCGCGAAACGCAGCGCGTGCAGGAACTGGTCGATCGCATGATGGAGCTGACCGCGCTCGAATCGCGGCGCGGCCTGGATGCGATGGCGCCGGTTGCCATGCAGCCGCTGTTGCACGACCTCGCCGCCAGCGCGCAGGCCAGCGCCACCGCACGCGGGCTGCATCTGGCCGTGCACGTGCCGAGCCAGACCGCCTGGGTGGAGGGCGATGCGTTCTTGCTGCAGCGCGCCTTGTCCAACCTGATCGACAACGCGCTCGATTTCTCTCCGCCCGGTGGCACGGTCACGCTCGCCATGAGCCTGCGCCGGAAACGCTGGGTCGAGATCACGGTGCGCGATCAAGGCCCCGGCATCCCCGACTATGCGGAAGACAAGGTCTTCGAGAAGTTCTACTCGCTGGCACGCCCCGGCACGCACAAGAAGAGCACCGGCCTCGGCCTGCCGTTCGTGAAGCACATCGCCAGCCTGCACGAAGGGCGCGTCACGGTGCTCAATGCAGCGGATGGCGGTGCAGTGGCCACGCTCACCTTGCCGCAGAGCGAGCCCGGCGCGCCGCGCTGAGCACACGCACTTCACGCAGACTTCACACGCACCGCACCGGACTTCAAACCGGCTTCGCAGGGGGGGTTGATTCTTGCCGCAGGCGCACCGCGGTGGTGGCGCCGCCGAGGAGATCCCAACCCCATGTCACGCCCGCATCGCCCCTGGCGCCCCCGTTCGGCCACCCACCGTGTGGTGTGGTGCGCCGCGCTGGCGCTGTTCTCTGCGTTCCTGATGCTGTTGTGGCCGCCGGTGCAAGCGGCCGCTGCGCCCCAGAGCCCGTACTTCGCCGTCGACAGCCAGGAGCCGGGCACCGACCGGCTGCCGCTGAAGGGCACGCAGGTCGACGTGCGCATCTCCGGCGTGATCGCGGACGTGACGGTGACCCAGCTCTACCGCAACGACGGCCAGCGCCCGATCGAGGCGCGCTACGTCTTCCCGGGCTCGACCCAATCGGCCGTGCACGCGATGCAGGTCCGCCTGGGCGAACGCGTGCTCACGGCGCGCATCCAGGAAAAGCAGAAGGCGCGCATCGAATACCAGGCCGCCAAGCAGGCCGGCAAGACCAGCGCACTGCTGGAGCAGCATCGGCCCAATGTGTTCGAGATGAACGTCGCCAACATCCTGCCCGGCGACGATGTGGCGGTGGAGCTGCGCTACACCGAGCTGATCACTCCGCGAGATGGCCAGTACGGTTTCGTGTTCCCCACGGTGGTGGGCCCGCGCTACAACAGCCCGCAGGCCCGCACGCCGTCCGACAGCCCGGTCGGCGGCGCCTACTTGCGGGAGGGCGAGGTGTCGCCCGCCACGTTCGGCCTGCGCGTCGCGCTGGACGCGCCCATCGCGGTGAAAGAGATCGCCTCGCCGTCGCACGCCATCCACGCCGACGGCGTGGGCACGCGGCAGGCTTCGATCTCGTTGCGCGAGAGCGAAGGCCCCGCCCACAACCGCGACTTCATCCTGCGCTACCGGCTGGCCGGCGAACGCATCGAGTCCGGAGTGATGCTGTATGCCGGCGACGATGGCGACAACTACTTCCTCGCCATGGTGGAGCCGCCCCGGACGATCTCCACGCGCCAGATCAACCCACGCGACTACATCTTCGTGGTCGACATCTCCGGCTCCATGCACGGCCATCCGCTGCAAACCACGAAAGCCCTGCTGCGCGACCTGATCGGCGGGCTGCGCGCGAGCGACACCTTCAACGTGATGCTGTTCTCCGGGAGCAACCGCATGCTCGCGCCGGCCTCGGTTCCCGCCACGCGGGCCAACATCGAACAGGCGATCAAGGCCATCAACGCCATGGGCGGCAGCGGCAGCACCGAGATCGTGCCCGCGCTGCGCCGCATCGCCGCGTTGCCGAAGGCGGAAGACATGTCGCGCAGCGTGATCGTGGTCACCGATGGCTATGTGAGCGTCGAGGCCGAGGTGTTCCAGCTGATCCGGCAGAACCTGCATCAGACCAATGTGTTCGCCTTCGGCATCGGCAGCAGCGTGAACCGCCACCTCATTGAAGGCATGGCCCGCGCGGGCCAGGGCGAAGCGTTCGTCGTCACGCAGCCCGAGGAAGCGGCGGCCCAGGCAGAACGCCTGCGCCGCATCATCGAGGCGCCGGTGCTCACGCAGGTGCAGGCCCGCTTCGAAGGCCTGTCGGTCCACGACGTCGAGCCCGAGCAGCTGCCCGACCTGATGGGCGGCCGCCCGGTCGTGGTGTACGGCAAGTGGCGCAGCGACACGGACAGCGTGCCCCCCGATGCCCGTCTCGTCATAGAGGGCCGCACGGCCGACGGACAGTACCGCCATGAAATTCCGGTGGCCACACAAGATTACCCGGCCGCCGGCGCGCTGCGCCACCTGTGGGCGCGCCAGCGCATTGCCGTGCTGAGCGACCAGGAAGCGCTGGAAGGCGGCACGGCGCACAAGGCCGCGATCACCGAACTGGGCCTCACGCACGGCCTGCTCACCCAGTACACCAGCTTCATCGCGATCGACCAGCGCATCCGCAACCCGAACCCGGCCCTGGCGCCGACCATCGACCAGCCGTCACCGCTGCCGGAGGGCGTGAGCGAAGCGGCCATCGGCGCCGAAGTGCCGAGCACGCCCGAGCCCGCGGCGCTGCTCGCGTTGCTGGTGGTGGCCGGCATCCTCGCCGCCACGCTGTGGACGCGCCGCCGCCGCGCCTGAGCATGTCCACCGCCATCGCCACCCATCCCGCCGCCCGCTGGCTGCACCGCTTCGAGGCCGTGCCGCCGCTGGCCTGGCTCGGGCTTCACGCCGCGGCACTGTGGCCGCACTGGCGCTGGGCCACAGCCCGCATGCTCGATGGCTCGGACGACCCGCTCGGCCTCGCCGCGCTCGCGCTGCTGGCCTTCGCGGTGATCCGCATCGAGCCCCAACTGCGGGGCGCGCCGCGACCCGGCTGGCTGGCCGCGGCCGGCGTGCTCACCGCCGCCGCCACGGCGGCCGTCTTCTGGGCGCCGCCGCTGGGCGGAGCCTTGCTGGCGTCTCTGGCGCTGGGCGCGTCCATCGGCGCCTTCCTGCCCGCAGGCGTGTCGGTCGGCCCGCTGGCCGGGTTGGCGGTGCTGTCGCTGCCCGTCATTTCCTCGCTGCAGTTCTACGCCGGTTATCCGCTGCGCGTCGTCACCGCGCAGGCCAGCCACTGGGTGCTGCAGGCCGCAGGCTTTGCGGCCGAACGCAGCGGCACGGCGATGTGGGTGGACGGACGGTTGATCATCGTCGACGCCCCTTGCTCCGGCGTGCAGATGGTCTGGATGGCCTATTTCTGCGCCTGTGCCGTGGCGTGGTTCGCGGGCCTGCGCGACCGCGTCTGGCTGTCGCGGCTGCCGGGAGTCGGCCTGCTGGTGCTGGCGGGCAATGTGGTGCGCAACAGCCTCCTGATGGGCCTCGAAGCCCAATCGGCCTCCGTGCCCGAGTGGCTGCACCAGGGCGTGGGCCTGGCCGTGCTGGTCGCGGTGTGTCTTGGCGTCGTGCGGGTGGTGCGAGGAGGCCGCGATGCCCACCGCTGAGCCCTGGCACGCGAAAGCGTTCTTTGCCGCCGTGCTGGCCGTGTGCGCGCTCGTTCCGTGGGCGCAGCAGGCCCCACTGCCCAGCGAGCACCCGCGTGGCGCGATCGAATGGCCAACCGAGTGGGACGGCCGCGTGCTGCGCCCACTGGCCACCACGGCCGTGGAGCGGCGCTTTCTCGCGCGCTTCCCCGGCCATGTCGCCCGCGTGACCGATGGCGAGCAGGTGCTGGTGCTGCGGCAGGTGCATCAGCCGACCCGCATGCTGCACCCGGCGGCCCACTGCTACCGCGGACTGGGCTACCGCATCAGCGACACGCAGTTGGAGCGCGACCCGCAAGCGCGCCTGTGGCGCTGCTTCATCGCCGAGCGCGGCACGCAGCGCACGCGCGTGTGCGAACGCATCGTGGACGCGCAAGGGCAGGCGTTCACCGACACCTCGAACTGGTTCTGGGCCGCGCAGCTGGGCCAGTCCCACGGGCCCTGGCAGGCCGTCACGACCGCGAGGGCGCTGTGACTGCGCGTTGGCTGAAGGGGCTGCTGCTCGCCGGCTTGTGCGCGCTGGGCATCGCCCTCGCCATGGGCGTGGCAGTGATTCGCCTGCTCGCCCCGGCGCCGGGCGAGTGGTCGCACCCGGTCGCCATCGGCCCGTGGTCGCAGGACATCAGCGTGCCCGCCGTGCTGCGCATCGCCCGCCACCCCTTCGTGCTGCGGCTGGTGGCCGGGCGCACCTGGAACACGCCGTTCGGCCCGCTCCGCTGGGAAGCGATGGCGGCGCCCAACACCTGGCGCGCCATCTGCACGCCCTGCACGCTGCCGTCGCCAGGGCTGGGCCATGCGCCGCTGCGTCTGGCGCGCGCAGAACTCACCGTGGTGCCCGACATCCAGGGACAGCTGCAGGGCAGCTTTGCGCTCGGCGAGTCCAGCACGCCATTGCAAGGCCGCTGGTCCTCACGGGTGGAAGCGCAGCGATTGACCGTGAATTTCCAGGTGACCCGCGAACCCGCCGACCGGCTGTTTGCCTTGTTCCCCAACGACATTCCCGAGCTGGCCCACGCGCGCATCGAGGGCCGCCTGAGCGGCAATGCGCAATGGGCGCTGCCGTCACGCACCTTCACGATCAAGCCGCGCGTGGACGGCCTGCGGGTGGCGGGGCTCGGCACCGAAGCGTTGCTGAACGCGGAGTCCGGCTGCGGCCCGGCCGAGACCGGCGCCGATTTCGGGGTCTGGCTGCCCCGCGCCGTGATGGCGGCTGAAGATCAGCGCTTCTACGAACACCCGGGTTTCGATCTGGCGGAAATCCTGTCGGCCTGGGCGCACAACCGGCGCGAGGGCGAGCCGGCGCATGGCGCCAGCACCTTGAACCAGCAGCTCGCCAAGTTGATCTACACCGGCGACAGCCGCACGCACGGGCGCAAGCTGCGCGAGCTGCTGTACGCCGTGGAGATCGACCGCACCCTGGGCAAGGCGCGCACGCTGCACCTCTACCTCTCGCTGGTGCCGTGGGGCGACGGCCAGTGCGGCGCGCATGCCGCGTCCGCCCGCTACTTCGGCAAGCCGCCCCACATGCTCACGCCGATGGAAGCCGTGTGGCTGGCCTCGCTGCTGCACAACCCCGACCGCGAACTCTCGCAACTCGCGCGCGAGGGGCGCGTGAACATCCCGCGCGTGGCGTGGGTCGCTGGCCAGTTGCGGCCGATGCCACGGCGCGAACGGGAAGCGCTGCAACGTGCCGCGCCGCGCTGGATGCCCCCGCACCCGGCGCTCAGCGCCGCGATGACGGTGTCGGCGGCGCAGGCGGCGGCAGGCCGCTGAGCCAAGCCGACGCGAAGGCCGCCGCCTGCGTGCTCTGCGCGGCATCCCACACCACCTCGGGCGGCACCACCCGCGTGCCCGGCGGCGAAGCGCTCAACTGCGCGGCGAGCGCAGCCGCGAACTGCGCCACCTTCACGGCGCGGGGCGGGCGGTCGCGCTGCGGCACCATGATCTGCAGCTGCGACAGCATCCAGTGCGCCAGCCGCTGCGCCGGATGCCGATGCCGCACTGCGTCCGGCACCTGCGCCGAGCGCACGAACACGAGGTGATCGAAGCCCATGGCAGCCACCGCCTGCTCGTCCAGGCTGGCCAGCCCCCGCTTGAGCGCCTCCGGCAACGTCGCCTGGTCGTGCGGCATCACCACCAGCAGATGCCGCACGCCACGCGCCGCCAGCCAGCGGGCCATCTCGGGCAGCTGCTCCGGCTGCGGCCTGAAGAACGCCTGCTCGCGCCCATTGGCGCCGCGTACGCGGTCGAACACCACGACCGCCGTGTCGTCGGCCGGTACAGGCACCCCCGCCTCGCCGCCCCAAGCCACCGTCTGCAGTCCGCGCAAGCCGGCCTTCAGCGGCTGGGTCACCAGCACGCGCACCTGCGCGCAGCGTCCCGAGACCAACAGGTGCTCCAGCAATGCCGAACCGAGCCCGCCGCCGCCGCCAGCCACCAGCACCCGGGGGCCGCCCGCCAGCGAGCAAAACCCGGGCGCCTGGCCGGCCCGCAACGCATCCAGAATCATCGACATGGGGGCAGTATCCTCGCCACTTGAATCCCGCTTGAAACGCCACAACTGGTTGCACCGGGGTAGCATGCACCCCGCCGATTGTCCGGAAGGAAAACCAACATGATTCGCAGACTCTGGCTTGCCCTGTTCACCCTCATCGCTGCCACTGGCCTGGTCGGCTGCGGCTACAACGATTTCCAACGCCTGGACGAGCAGACCAATGCCGCCTGGTCGGAAGTGCTCAACCAGTACCAGCGCCGCGCCGACCTGATCCCGAACGTCGTCGCCACCGTGAAAGGCGAAGCCAACTTCGAGCAGGAAACGCTGACGCGCGTGGTCGAAGCACGCGCACGCGCCACCGCCATCCAGGCCACGCCAGAGCTGGTGAACAACCCCGAAGCCTTCAACCGCTTCCAGCAGGCCCAGGGCGAACTCAGCGGTGCGTTGAGCCGCCTGTTGATGGTCACCGAGAACTACCCCAACCTGAAGGCCAACCAGGGCTTCCAGGACCTGCGCGTGCAACTGGAAGGCACCGAGAACCGGATCACCGTCGCGCGCAACCGCTACATCCAGGCGGTGACCGAATACAACGTGCTCGCGCGCAGTTTCCCCAGCAACCTCACCGGCAAGCTGTTCGGCTACGCGACCAAGCCGAACTTCACCGTCCAGAACGAAGCACAGATTTCGGCTCCGCCCGCGGTGAACTTCGACGCTCCGGCGTCCAAGTAGCCTGGCACCGTTCATGCGCCGGGCCTGGATTGCGTTGTGGCTCACGTGGCTGGCTGTCGCCAGCCCCTGGTCGCACGCGCAGGAGCTTCAGCCGGTCCCGGCGCTGAGCGCCCGCGTGATCGACCAGACGGCCACGCTGAGCGCCGAAGAGATCCAGTCACTGAGCGCCCGGCTCGAAGCCATCGAGCGCGAACGCGGCTCGCAGATCGTGGTGCTGATGCTGGCCACCACGCTGCCCGAAGACATCGCGGCGTATGCACAGCGCGTGGGCGACCAGTGGAAGATCGGCCGCAAGGACGTCGGCGATGGCCTGCTCATCGTCGTTGCCAAGGACGACCGCAAAGTGCGCATCGAAGTGGCCAAGGCGCTCGAAGGCGCCGTGCCCGACCTGGCTGCCAGCCGGATCATCAATGACCGCATCACCCCGGCGTTTCGGGCTGGTGATTTCGCCGGCGGCCTCGGCGCAGCCATCGACCGCCTGGGCGAACGCATCGGCACCGAAGGTTTGCCCGAACCGTCCGCACAAGCCAGCCGCGGCGGCGACAGCCAAGGCTTCCATCTGGAAGACCTCGCCATCTTTTTCTTTGTCGGCGTGCCGGTATTCGGCGCCGTGTTCACCGCCATGCTGGGGCGCAAGCTGGGCTCCGTCGTGACCGCCGTCGCGGCAGGCGGCATGGGCTGGCTCGTCACCGCCAGCGCGCTCGCTGCCGCCGGTGCCGGCCTCGTCGCCCTCGTGCTCGTGGGCGTGATGGGCATTGGCGGCGGCGGGCGCGGCGGTGGATCTGGCGGCGCCGGCCCCACCATCTGGGGCGGCGGCGGTGGCCGCGGTGGCGGTTCGCGCGGGGGTGGATTCGGCGGCGGATTCGGCTCCGGAGGCGGCGGCAACTTTGGCGGCGGCGGCGCCTCGGGAGGCTGGTGAGATGAACCGCTGGCTGCGCATCCTCCGCCACCGCTGCTTCGATGAGGGCGACGCCCGGCGTGCCCTCGATCCCAATGCCCTGCAGCGCCTGCAAGAGCGGGTTGCCGCCAGCGAGCGCCAGCACAGCGGCGAGATCCGCATCTGCGTTGAAGCCGGCATGCCCATGTCCTACCTCTGGCGCGGCGCAGCCGCGCGCGAACGGGCCATCAGCGTCTTCGGCAAGTTGCGCGTATGGGACACCGAACGCAACAACGGTGTGCTGATTTATCTGCTGCTGGCCGAACACTGCATCGAGATCGTCGCCGACCGCGGATTGGCGCGCCGCGTTCCGTCGGCCGAATGGCAACGCCTCACGGCCGGCATGGCCGAGGCGTTCCGCGCCGGACGCTACGAAGAAGGGTTGGGCACCGCGGTCGATGCCGTCGGGGCGCTGTTGAGCCAGCATTTCCCCCTCACCGACGCCGACATCGCCAACCCCAACGAACTACCCGACACACCTGTCGTTCAGTAACCATTGGCGCACAATCCGCGAGCGGCACTCGCTGCCTGACGACGCCCCCGAGGGCCGTGCCGCGGTCAGCTTGCCAAGTTCTGCAAGGACGCACCGATGACGATGAGATCCCGGAAGCTGCGCATGGCCACCTCCCTCGCCGCCATCGCTTTGTCCCATGCGGCGAACGCCTCGGCCAGCAACACGCCGCCCATCAAGCCCGGCCTGTGGGAGATCAAGACCGAGCGCGAAATCGATGGGCGACGCACTCCGGACCTCAGCGACCGCCTGAAGAATCTGTCGCCCGAGGCGCGCGAACGGATGAAGGCCACGATGAAGGACCGCGGCGTCGACCTCGATGAACACGCACCGGATCACATGCGCCTGTGCCTGACCCGCGAATCGCTGGAAAGCGGCCGCTGGAAGGACACGCCCGGCCGATGCGAAACCGAGTTCACCCAGCGCAGCAGCGCCCACTGGAAATGGCGGGCCGTTTGCAGCCAGCCGGCCAGCACCATCCTCGGCGAAGCCGTCTTCACCAGCCCGGAGATCTACATCGTTCAGTCACAGACCACCACGCAGCGCCAGGGACAGGACAGCGTGATGACGATGAAGATGGATGGCAAGTGGCTGGGCCCCGATTGCGGCGATCTGGCCCCCGCCAAAGTGCCCACGCCCCCGCCCGTCGCGCCTTGATGCCTGCCGCGCCGGCCCGGCAGCAAGCGGTGGCCAGAAAAAACCCGCGGTTGCCAGGGAAGGCAAGCGCGGGTCGGCCACCGGAAGAGGCGCTCTCGCAAGCGCCGCCTCCCGGCTTTACTTCTTGCGGTACTTGCGCAGCGCCGCGATCTGGGCGGCCAAGGCCACCAGCTCGTTCTGCGCCTTGGCCAGGTCCAGTTCGCTCTTCGCGTTCTTGATCGCCTCTTCCGCGACCTTCTTCGCCTCGGCAGCCTTCGCTTCGTCCAAGTCCTTGCCGCGAATCGCGGTGTCGGCGAGCACGGTCACCGTGCCGGGCTGCACCTCGAGGATGCCGCCGGCGACGAACACGAACTCTTCCTGGCCGTTGTCGGCGCGCTGAATGCGCACCGCGCCCGGCTTGATGCGGGTGATCAGGGGCGTGTGGCGCGGGTAGATCCCAAGCTCGCCCAGTTCACCCGGCAGGGCAACGAACTTCGCTTCGCCGGAGAAGATGCTCTCTTCGGCGGAGACAACGTCTACTTGCAGGGTTGCCATGTTTATTCCTTAGAAAGAAGAAGTTCAGGAAGCAAGCAGTCGGGCTGGACCAGTGGCCGGCGAACCCGGCAGCGCCGCTCCCGCCCGAATGCGCCGCTTACTGGATCTTCTTCGCCTTCTCGAAGGCTTCGTCGATGCTGCCGACCATGTAGAAGGCCTGCTCGGGCAGGGAGTCGCACTCACCGTCGACGATCATCTTGAAGCCGCGAATGGTTTCCTTCAGCGGCACGTACTTGCCGGGCGAACCCGTGAACACTTCTGCCACGTGGAACGGCTGCGACAGGAAACGCTGGATCTTCCGCGCACGCGCCACGGCCAGCTTGTCTTCCGGCGCCAGTTCGTCCATGCCCAGAATCGCGATGATGTCGCGCAGTTCCTTGTAG
>CAZBOF010000131.1:0-10622 GCA_964493285.1 uncultured Rhizobacter sp.
GTTCCAGATGGGCGGCGTGGGGCCGATGCTGGGCCAGGCGCACCACTTCCGCGTCTACGCACCCGAGAAAATCAACTACGCGATCAACCGCTATACGAACGAAGCCAAGCGCCTGTACGCGGTGATGGACAAGCGGCTTTCCCAAAGCGCCTACATCGCCACGGATGCGTACTCCATTGCCGACATCTCCATCTTTCCCTGGCTGCGCTCCTGGAAGAACCAGGGCGTGGACTGGCACGACTACCCGCACCTGCAGCGCTGGTTCAACGAGATCTCGTCCCGCCCGGCCGTGGCGCGCGGACTCGAAGTGCTCTCGGACCTGCGCAAGCCGCGGATGGACCCGGTCGCGCACGAAATGCTGTTTGGTTCGCAGCAGTACCAGCGCCGCTGATCTCGGCCGCGCCGCCGGATTCGCAGCCTGGGGGAAGCGGGGCAGAATAGCCGTCCTGCCACGATGCCTTGTCCTGCTGCGCCGTGTACACCTCGAACGAGCCCGTTGAGCCCTCTGCACCGCTGCCGGCTGGATGGAGCCACGCCCTGCGGCCCGGCACCACGGTTGAAGACTTTCTCATTCTCGACGTGCTCGAGTTGACGAGCTTCGAGGTCACGTATGCGGCGCGCGACCCATCCAGCCGGAACACGGTGCTCCTGCGGGAATACCTGCCCGAGGCGATCGCCAACCGCACCGTGCACTCACCCCGCATCGTCTTGACGGATGCCGCGCAGGCCGAAGCGTTCCAACGCGGCCTCCACTCGTTCGTGGGCGAGGCGCTGGCACTGTCGCAGTTCGAACACCCCAATTTGCTGCACACGTTGTCCGTCTGGGAGTGCAACGGGACGGCCTACTGCACCTTGCCGCGCCATGAGGGCAGCAGCCTGCTGGCCCGGCGACTGGCCAACAAGGTGCCGCCCGATCACGCCTGCGTGCAGGCGCTGCTCGATGGCTTGCTGAAGGGCCTGCAGGCCCTGAACGACGCCGGGCTCACCCATGGCTACGTCGAGCCGATCAACATCATGATGCTCGACGGCGATCGGCCCGTTCTGCAAGGCTTCGACGCCGTCCGGCGCGCGATGTCGAGCGACATGAGCCAGCCCTTCATCGATGCGTATGCAGACACGGCCGACATGCCCCGGCACGTGGCGGCAGACTTGTACGCAGTGGCCTCGGTGATTCACTTCGCGATCAGCGGGCGGTGGTCGCCCGCCATCCCCGGCGACGGCCTGCGGCTGGAGCCGCTGTCGACCGTCGTGGAACGCCTGAAGCGCAGCGCGCCGACGTTGGACTATCCCCCCGGTTTTTTGTCCGCGATCGATGCCCTGCTCGTCGCATCGCCGAGCGACTGGCCGCGCAGCGTGCGCGAGTTCCGCGAACGCCTGGCCGAGGGGGAGCGGCCCGTGGTGCGCGCCATCACATCGGCTGCGCTCCGCGCCTCGCCGGCCACGCCGCGCCGCGCCAAAGTGGCGCCGCCCGATGAGGTTGGGCGAGGGACGACCCAGGGCGTGCTGGCGATGCTGGCCACCTTCGGCCGCGGTCCTGCACATGTGGCCGAGGGAGTGGAGCCGTTCGAGGCCCCCTTGATCCCGGTGCTGACCGACGAGGCCGAGTCGCGGCTGCCCGCAGCCAATGACGCGCTCGCGGATGAGAGCGCGCTTGCCGGGGTGTCGGCCGCCCCGAACCCCGCGCCCTCCGGCGGGCCCCCCTCGCGTCCGCCGCGTGATCGCCTTCCCGCCCAGACCGGCGACGGCCGGCCGGTGGTCCGCTGGTGGCTGATGGCGCTGTTGCTGGGCGTCGTGGCAGGCGCCGTGGGATGGCATCTCGCCGCATGACCGCAGGCCGGTGCACCGCTCAGATAGAATCGCGCCACCTGATGTGTTCGCGTGCCATAGCTTTCCTTCTCGCTGCCGTTCTGCTCTGGTCTGGATTCACGACCCACGAGCAGGCATTGGCCATTGCGTTGCACCAGGCCGAACATGCCGAGATGGAGCCTGCCGCGGCGTCTGCGTTCGGCAGCGGTTCGGTTGGTGATCGCCACATCGATGACTTTCCGGCCCAGGCCCACGTCGAGACCCTCGCCGATCTGCAGGTGCTGCTGGCCGAGCACCCCAACGCCGCCAGCCCTTTCCTCGTGATGGCCAGGCCCCGCCCCTGGCCCATGGGCGTGCTAGCCGCCCCCTATCTCGATGGGCCTCAACGGCCCCCCTGCACGACGCTCATCCACGCGTGAGTTGTTCTGCGGCACGCCCGCAGCCCTGCAGCCTTCCGTCCCGTATTTTCCGATCGGGGCGGGTTCCCTATGCACGATGGACATCCTTCTCGACCCCAATCTCTGGATCGCTTTCGCGATGCTCACCGCCCTGGAAATCGTCCTCGGCGTCGACAACATCATCTTCATTTCCATTCTCGTCGGACGGCTTCCACCGGAAGTGCGCGACAAGGCACGCCGGCTCGGCCTGGGCTTCGCCATGATTTCGCGCTTGGCACTGCTCTTTTCTCTGAGCTGGGTGATGGGCCTGACGGCCGACCTGTTCACCGTGATGGGCCAGGGCATCAGCGGACGCGACCTCGTGCTGCTGCTGGGTGGCCTCTTCCTGCTCTACAAAGCCTCGCATGAGATCTTCGTCGAGGTGGAAGCCCGCGAGCAGCAAGGCCCGCCTTCGACCGACGTCGCACAGCTCAAGGTCGCCGGCCGAAAGCTCTTCTGGGGCATCATCGGCCAGATCGCGATCATCGACATCGTGTTCTCGCTCGATTCGGTGATCACCGCCGTCGGGATGGTCGACCAGATCGGCGTCATGGTGGCGGCCGTCGTCACGTCGGTGATCGTGATGCTGATCGCCGCCAAGCCCATTGGCGACTTCGTGGACCGCCATCCTTCGGTGAAAGTGCTGGCGCTGGCCTTCTTGGTGATGGTCGGCATGGCCCTCACGGCCGAAGCATTCGATGCCGCCGTTCCCAAAGGCTATATCTACGCGGCCATGGCATTCTCGCTGGCGGTGGAGGCCCTCAACATTCGCGCCCGCGCCAAGCGCCGCGCCCATATCGGCGCCTGACCGCGCTCCGTTTTCCGCTTCAGTTCACGACCCCGCACAAAACAAAGGAACCGACATGAACCCCTTGCCACAGACTCCTTCATCCATCTACGGCGGTGATGCCGTCATCCAACAGCGCAACAAGGTCTTGCGCAACACCTACTGGCTGCTGGCCCTGTCGATGGTGCCGACGGTGCTGGGCGCCTGGATCGGCGTGACCACCGGCATCGCCCGCGCCATGTCGCCGGGCTTTGGCCTCGTGGTGTTCCTCGTCGGCGCCTTCGGTTTCATGTTCGCGATCGAGAAGACCAAGAACTCGGCGGCCGGCGTACCGATGCTTCTGGCCTTCACCTTCTTCATGGGCGTGATGCTGTCGCGCCTCGTGGGCGCGGTGCTCGGCCTGTCCAACGGCGCCAATCTCATCATGACCGCCTTCGCGGGCACCGGGGTCATCTTCTTCGGCATGGCGTCGCTGTCGACCGTCATCAAGCGCGACCTTTCCTCCATGGGCAAGTTCCTGTTCATCGGCGCGATCATGCTGCTGGTGGCGGCGCTGACGAACTTTTTCATCCAATCGAGTGCGTTGATGATCACGGTGTCGGTGCTGGCCATCGGCATCTTCTCGGCGTTCATCCTGTACTACCTCAAGCGCGTTCAAGACGGCCACGAAACCAACTACATCACGGCCACGCTGGGGGTCTACCTCAGCCTCTACAACGTTTTCCAGGCGATGCTGGCATTGCTCGGCCTGGCCGGCGGACGCGACGAGTGATGCGCCACGCCGGGATGGCGTTGCGCTGGCGATGAAGACCTCCCGGCCGGCATCGCCACCGAACGCGGAGGCCAAGATGCATCCGCCGCCCCTGTCCGAGGTCCTGGCGGCTCTGGCCGAAGATACCGGCCGCGAGCGCATCGCTGTCAGTGATCTGCTGTTTGTGCTGCACGACCGCGCGCTGGCGGCGATGCTGCTGGTCTTTGCCCTGCCGAACGTGCTGCCGGCGCCGCCCGGCCTGTCGGCCATCCTGGGGGCGCCGCTTTTGTTTCTGGCGGCCCAGCTCGCGTTCGGTCGGCGGCCGTGGCTGCCCAAGGTGATTGCCGAGCGCTCGATGCCGCGCGCGCATTTTGCGGCGCTGATCAGCCGCGCCGGCCCCTGGCTCGCGCGGGCCGAGCGGTTGCTGCGTCCTCGTCTGACGCTGTTGTGCAAACCACCGCTCGAGTACGGCGTGGGCCTCGCCTGTTTGCTGATGGCCCTGATTCTGTTTCTGCCCATTCCCCTGGGAAACATGCTGCCAGCGCTGTCGATCTGCCTGTTTGCGCTCGGCGTGCTGGAACGCGACGGCGTCTGGGTGCTGGCGGGCTTTGCCGTTGCCGCCCTGTCCTTGCTGATTGTGTGGGGCGTGCTTTACGCGATGATCCATAGCGCGGCGTACCTGCTGGGCAATGTCTGGCCTTGAAGCCGCACACCTGCCACGCGTGATACCGCCCGTGGGCCGGGGCGGCCGGGCGCCTCCAGCACGCTCAGGCCTTCGGAACAACCGGCAAGGAGTTTGCGTTGTTCGACAACCTGAAGAGTATTCGCCTGTTCGTTGCCGCCTACGAAGAGCGCTCCTTCACGGGGGCGGCAGCACGGGAGCACGCCACGCAGTCGGGCGTGTCGCAACAGATTCGCAAGCTGGAAGCGCGTGCGGGCATGACGCTTTTCGCGCGGGGCCATGGCGTTTCGGTGCGGCCAACGCCCGCAGGCGATGCGTACTACCAAAGCTGCATCGAGATTCTTCGCGCGCACTCCGCGATGCGGCAGACCATGCACGCCTACGCGGGCGGGTTGGATGGCGAGATCCGCATCGGCTTCTCGCCCACCGTGGCGCGCTCGGTGCTGGTCGGGGCGCATGCGCAATTTTCCGAGCAGCATCCCAATGTCGAGATCGGGCTGTTCGAGGCCTATACCGGCGGGCTCAGTGAAAGGCTTCGCCGCGGCGAACTCGATTTCGCGATCGGCGTGACGTCGGGTGATGAAGCCGGCATCAGAACCTCGCCATTTGCGAGCACGCCGGATCTGTTGGTGGCGGGGCCATCGAGCACGCTCAAGAACCGGGTGCCGGTCCGGCTTCGCGACCTGCCGCCCCTTCGGTTGGTCGTGCCGAGTACCAAGCATGCGCGCAGGGCCCATATCGACGCCTACATCGTGGCTAGCGGTGCGCGGGTGGAGCGCATCCTGGAACTGGAAGCGCTTTCGAGCACCTTGTGCTTCGTGGAGGAAGGCGACTGGATGGCCTTGCAGCCCGCACTCGCCATGCTGCCCGCATTGCGGCGCGACCAGGGGCTGGCCCTTTGCCCCTTGCTGGATCCGCCGATGTCGCTGCATCTGACATTGATGGAACCGGCCTCGCGCTCGCTGTCACCTGCGGCCGATGCATTCCTCACTGCACTTCGCCATGAAATGCGGCGCGCCACCGATCTCGTGGCCGAGTTGCTGGGTTGAGGCAACGCCTCCTCAATGCTTGCGCGCCGCTCCCTTGCGCAAGTACTCGCCGATATCAAAGCGGATCGCGCCTTCCGGCGGGGGCAGATCGGCGACGAAGTTTGTCCAGGTCGAGAGATAGGTGATGAACGATTCGCCCAGGCCTTGCCGGCGAAGGTAGTCTGTCGTGACCGGCAGCCAGCAGGGCTTGAAGGCGGGGTCGCCTTCCATGCGGTTCGGGTAGTCGGCATGCAGCACCGCAACCTTGCCGAGGACCACGAAATCAGCGCCTTGGGCCATGCACGCCAAGGCATCGGCGGGTTGGATCAGCTTGCCGGCCACGCCGATCCGGACGTCGCGCCGATGAAGATCCATGCAATAGGCCATCAGGCTTCGGCCGTGGTACTTCGGATCCTCGGGTGCCTTGGATACGTCCCACAAAGACATGCTCAGATAGTCAACCTGCCCGCCGTCGATGAGCTGCTGCGCGAGGTCCAGGATCTCGCCCAGGTCTTGGCCGAAGCGTTCTGGAGACAGTCGAACACCCATCTGGAAGTCGGGGCCGCACCGCGCACGCACGCCACGCACGATGTCCATCAGGAAGCGGCTGCGTTTGGCGGGTGAGCCACCGAACTCGTCGGTTCGCCGATTGAATGTCGGGCTGAGGAACTGGGCGATGAGGTACCCATGCGCCCCGTGGAGTTCGACGCCGGAAAAGCCCGCCTGCTCGGCACGGGCCGCAGCCGACACGAACTGCGCGATCGCCGTCTCCACCTCGGCCTGCGTCATTCCGACGGCGCCCGTGGCCGCATCGTCCGAGGGGGCCAGCTTGTGCTTGGAGATCGCGCGCATGCCGCCGTGGTAAAGCTGCACGGCGGCCAAGGCGCCCTCTCCTCGCAGGGCCGCGGCCAGGCGCGCGAGTCCGGGCAGATGCGCGTCGGAGAACACGCCCAGCTCCTTCGGGAAGCCCTTGCCGGCTTCGGCCACGTGCGACGCGCAAGTGACGATTTGCCCGAACCCGCCTTCGGCGCGCACGCGCAGCCAATGCAGCTCATCGTCGGCCAAGGTGCCGTCGTCATGGCTTTGCTGGTTGGTCATGGGCGCCAGCATGAAGCGGTTCTTCGCCGCCGGGCCGCGCTTGAATGTCAGGGGCGAGAACAGGCTGGCGGTTGCTTCCACTTGCGTCATGCCCGCGTCAGCCTTCATGGCGAGGTCTGGCGCAGTCGCAGCGGGATGGGGGCAGATTGCGCATGTCGTCTCCGGTGATTTCTGGAGATCGTGTCACGCAGGCGGCAGTTCGAAAAATGATTTGGCCTGATGGCGGGCATCACCATCCGTAATGATGGCTGCCACGGAGCGATGCGTGGCGCACCGTCTCAAAGGAGCCACTCGATCGGGAACAATGAAAGGATTCCGATGCCGGCCCGCTTCAGCCAGCCGGTTCCCGGCTCGCGGTCGTGCCGCACTTGCTTTCCGTTCTTCCATTCGAGCCAGTACAGGCCGCCCTGCTCGTCCAGGAGAACCTCGTAGGCGTCGGCCGGAATCTGCAGGTTGAACACGGCATCGACCTGGGAGGCCAGCTCAGCGCTCTCGATGACGAACCCCAGCTCCGTGTTCAAGCGCGCCGATCGGGGATCGAAATTGAACGATCCAACGAAGACCCTCGCCCCGTCGACCGCGAATGTCTTCGCATGCAAGCTTGAACCCGAGCTGCCAAAGGGTCCGGCGCGCGAATCTGGCTTGTCACCGCTTTGGCGGCGCATTTCGTAAAGCCGGATGCCTGCGCGCAACAGGTCCTTGCGGCGCTTGGCGTAGCCTGCGTGCACCGCGGCGACGTCGGTCGCCTCCAAGGCGTTGGTCAAGATCCGAATCTTCACGCCGCCCGCGGCCACCCTTGCAAAAGCTTCCACGCCGGCGGCGGTGGGCACGAAATACGGGGAGACCAGCTCGACGTGGGTTCGGGGCGTCTTCAGGATCTGCCCGAGCCGGAAGATCAGCAATTCGTCATCGCGAGCCAGACCCAGTCCTTTGCGGGGGTCATCGCTGACCATCGTCACCGTGCTCCACTGCCATGCAAGCTGCCCGGCCACCACGTCGCCAATGATGCGCGATGCTTGCACGGCCTCGAGGTACCGTGCCGCCCGCGCCGAGCGCCGAGGGTCGGCCGCGCCTTGCAACACCGGGCTGCCTTTCACAGAAAAGAGCCGATCGACGGGGTAGGACGACGCGCTGGCCCAGTAGCGGTCGAAATCGGCCGAGACATCCGGCACCACCGCGCCGACCGCCAGCACGTCGAGGTCGGTGAAGAGCACGCCATCGGTCGCGCCGAAGTATTCGTCGCCCACGTTGCGCCCGCCCACGATCGTGGCCTGGTTGTCTGCGGTGAACGACTTGTTGTGCATCCGCCGGTTGGCCCTGGAGAAGTGCATCAGGTAACCGATGGCCTTGGGCGAGCGAACGGAGAACGGGTTGAACAGGCGAACTTCGATACGCGGGTGCGCGTTGAAGTCGGCAAGGATGTCGTCGAGTCCGCTCGTCCCGTTGTCATCGAGCAGCAGGCGAACACGCACGCCACGCTCTGCGGCCTGATGCAAGGACTGGAGAATCAACCGGCCGGTGATGTCGTCTTGCCAGATGTAGTACTGCACGTCGAGCGAACGCTCGGCCGCCTCGGCCAGCAGAACACGTGCAGCAAACGCACCGTGGGCATCGGCCAGCGGAAGAATGCCGGACTGCTGTGGATGCGCGGCCACCTGGGCGGCCACGCCCTGGCCCAACCGCGTCGAGGCGGTTTCCGAAGCAGGCAAAGCCCGCGACTCGCTTCGCCCGTCCAAGGCGGGCAGCGCGCAGCCGCTGATCAGCACCGCGAACCACGACATCATCCAGAGTTTCAACGCGACACTGCGACCATGAACTGAAGGGCGACATTCCTGGCAAGCCAGGGCTGCCGGCAGTCTATCCGGGCCCGATGCCGAGAAACCCGCCATCCCTTTGGCGGCATCCAGGAAGCCGCCCCACGTGCGGGCCGTGCGGGCCGATCGACCCGGCCAAAGCACGGTACGCTTCGGCCCTGCCGCCTGCGGGCTTGGCAACACCTCTCGTCGCGTTTCTCAGGCCCAGGCACGGCACCCCATGACCCTCACCGCTCCACCCTTCCCCGGCGACTCCGAGGAGAGCCGCCACGTGCGCCGCAACGTGGGCTTGCTCGTTGCCGCCCAGTCCCTGGGAGGCGCCGCGCCGCCGATCATCATTTCGCTGGGTGGCCTCGTCGGCCAGATGCTCGCCAGCACCCCATCGCTCGCCACGCTGCCGGTCAGTCTCTACAACGTCGGGCTGGCGCTGTCGACCATCCCCGCGGCCATGCTCATGCGCCGGATCGGGCGGCGCGCGGCCTACGTGCTGGGTGCATTGCTGGGTGTCGTCTCGGCCTTGATCGCCACGGTGGGCATCGTGCGTGGCAGCTTCGAACTCTTCTGCGTCGGCACCGCCATGGCTGGCTTCTATGGCGCCTGCGTCCAGAGCTACCGCTTTGCGGCTTCGGATCTCGTGGCGCCATCGCAGCGTGCCAAGGTGATCTCACGGATCATGATCGGCGGCTTGATCGCCGCCGTCATCGGTCCGCAAGTCGTCATCTGGACTCGCGATGCCTGGCCGACTGCGCCATTCGCCGGCAGTTTCCTCGGCCAGGCGGGCCTGGCCTTGCTGGCCCTGCCCTTGCTCCTGATGCTGCGCGCGCCCCCCGCCCAGGAGGCTGCGGTCGAAGGCACCGCGCGGCCGCTCATGGCGATCGCGCGAAGCCCCCGGTTCATCGTTGCGGTAAGCGCCGGCATTGTTTCCTATGGGTTGATGGCGTTCATCATGACGGCGGCCCCGATGGCCATGGTCGGCTGCGGCCACACCATTGGAGAAGCCGCCTTGGGCATCCAGTGGCATGTGCTGGCGATGTTCGCCCCGAGCTTTTTCACCGGCCACCTGATCGCGCGTTTCGGCAAGATCGCCATCACGGCCCTGGGCCTGGTTCTGATCGGTGCCTCCGGAGCGATGGCGATGGCCGGCCTCGAGCTGCTGCACTTCTGGGGGTCGTTGATCCTGCTGGGCGTGGGCTGGAACTTCGGGTTCATCGGTGCGACCGCCATGGTGACCGAGGTCTACACCGCCCCCGAACGTGCAAAGGTCCAGGCCCTCAACGATTTCCTCGTGTTCGGCACCGTCGCCCTCGCTTCCCTGGGGTCGGGCCGCCTGCTCGATACCTCTGGCTGGGAGACGATCAACTTCCTGATGCTGCCGCTGTTGGCGGTGGTGCTGTTGATGCTCGGCTGGGTCGCCTGGCGAGGCCGCCGCGTGGCGGCGCAGGCTACTTCTTGAGCCCCAGCCGCCGCGCCAGTTTGTGCAGGTTGCTGGCGTCCAGCCCGAGTTGGCGCGCGGCGGCGGCCCAGTTGTCCTGGTGCCGCACCAGGGCCTGCCGGATGGCCTGGCGCTGACAGTCCTCCACGGCCTCGCGCAGCGGCGCGAGCCGCTGCACGGCCGCCGCGCCAGAGGTCGCGTCGTCTGGGGCCGCTCCCGCATGCACCGGCATCTCCAGTGCGTCGAGATCCAGGATGTCCGCGGCCAGGGTGACGATGTCCTTGCGGTCGGCGCCGCGGCTGACGGCCTTCAGCGCGGCACGGCTGATCACATGCTCCAGTTCGCGCACATTGCCGGGCCAGCGATAGCGGCGCAGCGCGTCTTCGGCGTCGGTGGACAGCCGCAGGCTGCGCAGGCCCAGGCGCGCGCGGTTGAGTTCCAGGAAACGGCCCGCAAGCAGCAGGACGTCGTTGCCGCGCTCGCGCAGCGGCGGAATCGGGATCGGATACACCGACAGCCGGTGGTACAGGTCGGCCCGAAACGACCCGTCGCGCACATGGTCGCGCAGGCTGCGGTTGGTGGCGGCGATCACGCGCACGTTCACCCGCCGCGGCCGGTCCGCCCCGAGGCGCTGGATCTCGCCGTTTTGCAGCGTGCGCAGCAACTTGGCCTGGATCGACAAGGGCAGCTCGCCCACTTCGTCCAAGAACAGCGTGCCGCCGTCGGCGGCTTCGAAGCGGCCGGGCCGATCGCTCACCGCGCCGGAGAAGGCGCCGCGCGCGTGGCC
>CAZBOF010000132.1:0-1149 GCA_964493285.1 uncultured Rhizobacter sp.
GTTCCTTGCCGCCACGGGGGGTCATGATGACCCCGGCCACCTACGACTACATCGTCTGCGGCGCCGGCACCGCCGGCTGCCTGCTGGCCAACCGTCTCAGCGCCGACAAGACCAAGCGCGTGCTGCTGATCGAGGCTGGTGGCCACGACGACTATGTGTGGATCCACGTGCCCGTCGGTTACCTGTATTGCATTGGCAACCCCCGCACCGATTGGCTGTACTCCACCGACGAGGAACCCGGCCTCAACGGCCGCAAGCTCCGCTACCCGCGCGGCAAGGTGATGGGCGGCAGCTCCAGCATCAACGGCATGATCTACATGCGGGGCCAGGCCCGGGACTACGATCACTGGGGCGCGCTGGGCAACGACGGCTGGAGCTGGGCCGATTGCCTGCCGGCGTTCCTGCAGCACGAAGACTTCTACAAGGGCGCCGACGCTTATCACGCGGCGCCTGGTTTCGATCCCAAGGGCACGCGGTCCGGTGGTGAATGGCGCGTCGAAAAGCAGCGCCTGCGCTGGGACGTGCTCGATGCGTTCGCGCAGGCCGCGCAGCAGGCCGGCATCCCGCACAGCGAAGATTTCAACCGCGGCGACAACGAAGGCGTGGGCTACTTCCACGTGAACCAGCGTGGCGGGCTGCGCTGGAACGCCGCGAAGGCGTTTTTGCGTCCCATCGTGTCCCGGCCCAACCTCCAGGTGTGGACGGGCGCGCACATCACGCGGGTCCTGCTCGACGAGGAGGGCGCTGCCGCCGGCGTGGAGGTGATGCCGCACGGCGGCGGCGAGCCCATCCAGGTGCGCGCGCGGGGCGAAGTCATTCTGGCCACCGGGGCGGTGGGCACGCCGCACCTTTTGCAGCTGTCGGGCATCGGCCCGGGGACGGTGCTGCAGCAGCACGGCGTGGCGGTGCGGCGCGACCTGCCGGGCGTGGGCGGCAATTTGCAGGATCACCTGCAGGTGCGCGCGGTGTATGGCGTGAACGGGGTGAAGACCTTGAATACCCAGAGCGCGTCCTGGTGGGGCAAGGCCTTGATCGGGCTGGAGTACCTGTTGCGGCGCACGGGGCCGATGAGCATGGCCCCGTCGCAGTTGGGGGCGTTCACCCGAAGCGACCCCGCGCGCGCACACCCGAACCTGGAGTACCACGTGC
>CAZBOF010000132.1:1159-10603 GCA_964493285.1 uncultured Rhizobacter sp.
CATGCAGCGGGTCGCCGAAGGCGTCGAGCGACAGCGGCTGCATGCGTTCAACGCCTTCACCGCGAGTGTGTGCAACCTGAACCCGACCAGCCGCGGCCGCGTGCAGCTGGCCAGCGCCGATCCGCTGGCGGCGCCCAGCATCCGACCCAACTACCTCAGCACGCCGGAAGACCGGCAGGTTGCGGCCGACTCGTTGCGGGTCACGCGGCGCATCGCCGCGCAGCCGGCCTTGGCGCGCTACGCGCCGAAGGAGCTGGCGCCGGGGGCCGCGTTCGTCACCGACGACGAGCTGGCCCGCCTGGCCGGTGACATCGGCACCACGATCTTCCACCCGGTGGGGACGGCCAAGATGGGGCCGGCGTCGGACCCGCTGGCGGTGGTGGATGCCCGGCTGCGCGTGCATGGGGTGCCGCGCTTGCGTGTGGTGGATGCGAGCATCATGCCCACCATCACCAGCGGCAACACGAATTCGCCGACGCTGATGATTGCGGAGCGCGCAGCGGCCTGGATCCTCGGCGAACACTAGCCGTCCGCGCGTGGCGACCGACAGCCCTTGAACTACGCCCTCGCCTTCAACACAGCGGTCAATCTGATCGTCGGGATCACTTTGATCCTTGCCTGGCGGCGCGACCGGCGGCATGTGTTCACCCGGGATCTCGGAACAGCCTTTCTGACGCAGGCGTTTGTGCCGGTGGCGTATGGGATGAGTTTCCTGCCGTGGACGGTGGTGTCGGTGGGCGGTCTCTTCGCACTGATCCTTCTTTCTGCTGTTTATCTGGCCCTCGTGCTTCTGGGCAGCGCGCGGCTGGCCGGTTTCTCGCCGACGCGCCGGCATGGCGCCTTGCTCGTGCTGGCCCTGCTGCTGTCCACGGCTGCCTTGCTGCTCACGCAGCCGCGGCTGGCTCATTCGTTGGGGGCGGCATTGCATATCGCCGCGGGGGTGGTGGCCATGGGCTGGTTGTGGCGCCTGGGCGCGGCCGAGAGACTGGCCGGCTTGATGCTGGTGCTGATTGGCGCCAACCAGTTCATCTATGTCGCCATGGGTGAAGCGGGGATCGGCTTGCAGGCGGCGGTGGCCGCGGTCTTGCGCCTCACGCTGGGGCTGGCGCTGCTGCACGCGGCGGGGCGGCGGTCGGCCGATGAGGCGCAGCGCTTGCGCGAGCGATTCCAGCAATTGGCCGAACGTTCTCCGCTCGGCATGGCGGTGGTGCAAGGCGAGCAGCTGCTGTACGCGAACCCGGCGCTGGTGCGCATCTACGGCCTGCCGTCGGTCGCCGAGTTGCGCAAGGTGTGGGGCGATGCGGCGCTGGCCGAGCCCGAGCGCACGCTGGCGCGCGAACGGCACCGCCAGATCATCGCCGGCGAGCGGGCGCAAATCTCATGGCTCGGCCTGCGCCACCGCGCAGAGGGAGCGCCGATCCACCTGCGGTTCACCGCATGGCGCATCGACTGGGATGGCGTGCCTGCCGAACAGGTGCTCGTGACGGACGAAACCTTGCAGCACAACGCCGCGGTGGCGCTGCGGCATCAATCGGCGCACGACGAACTCACGGGCCTGCCGAACCGCAGTGCGCTGCTGAGGCGATTGCAAGAGCTGTGCTTGGCGCCGACCCATGCGTTCGTGCTGGTGCTGCTCGACGTGGACCGCTTCAAGTTGTTCAACGAAGCCCACGGGCATGCACTGGGTGATCAGGTGCTGCGCACGCTGTCGGCGACCTTGCAGGCTTGCGTGGGCGGTGAGGCCGAGGTCATGCGCCTGGGCGAGGACGAGTTTGCCTTGCTCGCGCGGGACGTCGAGGACGAAGACCGTGCGGTGGCGCTGGCGCTGCGCGTTCGCAAGCGCCTGACCCGCCCGCTCGCGGTGCCGCCCCACGAGTTCTTTCTCGACGTGTCGATGGGCGTGGCGTTGTACCCGGCGACTGCGCGTGACCCGGATGCCCTGCTGCGCGCGGCGAATGCCGCGATGAATCGCGCGAAGGCGATTCCCGGCACGTCGGTGCAGTTTGCGCAGGCGCATTTCGAGCAGGGCTCTGGCGTCGTGCTGGACGCCGAGCAGGCGCTGCGCGCGGGGATCGGCAACGACGAGTTCGTGCTGTTCTACCAGCCCAAGATCAGCGCACGCAGCGGCAAGCTGGTCGGGTTCGAGTCGCTGGTGCGCTGGGACCGCCCGGGCCAGGGCCGCATCGGCCCGGGCGAGTTCATTCCCGCGGCTGAGCGCACCGGCCTGATCGTGATGCTCGGCCGCCTGATCCTTGCGCAAGCGTGCCAGCAACTCACGCAATGGCGAGCGGCGTTCAAGACCCTGGTGCCGGTG
Organism: uncultured Rhizobacter sp.; assembly: GCA_964493285.1. GTDB lineage: Bacteria > Pseudomonadota > Gammaproteobacteria > Burkholderiales > Burkholderiaceae_C > Rhizobacter. The sequence goes on from CAZBOF010000132.1 coordinate 3,474, forward strand.
GCCGTGAACGTGTCGCCGCTGCAACTGCTCGACCCGGATTTCCCGGAGCGGGTGGCCAACACGCTGCGCCAGTACGACGTGCCGCCTGCGCTGCTCACGCTCGAGATCACCGAGAGCGCGGCCGTGACGCATCTCGACCAGGCGCGCGATCAGATCCAGCGCATGCGCGCGCAAGGCATCGAGGTGGCGCTCGATGATTTCGGCACCGGGTTTTCGTCGCTCAATTTGCTGCGCAGCCTGCCTTTGGCCGCGGTGAAGATCGACCGCACGCTGGTGGAGCCCCTGCCGGCGGAAGACGCCGCCGCGGTGGTCAAGGCGATCTGCGACCTGGCCGGCGTGCTCAAGCTGGAGGTGGTGGCCGAAGGCGTGGAGACTGAAGCCCAGGCCAACGCGGCGCGGCTCGCCGGTTGCGATGTGCTGCAAGGGACGCTGTATGCGCAGCCGCTGACGGCTGCGCAGGCCAGCGAATGGCTCTCGGCGCTCAGCTCCCCAGGCGGCTGATCAACGCGCGTGTGTATTCGGTGGTCGAGGCGGTGCCGCCGAGGTCGCGCGTGCGGACGGCATCGGTGTTCAGCGTCTCGTCGATGGCACGGCGCAGCCGGATGGCCAGCGGCTGCAGGGACACATGGTCGAGCATCATCGCGGCCGCCAGCAGCAAGGCGGTCGGGTTGGCGAGGCCGCGGCCGGCGATGTCGGGGGCCGAGCCGTGCACGGCCTCGAAGATGGCTGCGTCGGCGCCGATGTTGGCGCCCGGTGCCAAGCCGAGCCCGCCCACCAGCCCGGCCACGAGGTCGGACAGGATGTCGCCGAACAGGTTGGTGGTGACGATCACGTCGAACTGATACGGGTTGAGCACCAGCTTCATCGCGCAGGCGTCGACGATCACCGACTCCATCTCGATGCGCCCCTTGTACTTGCGCTCGTAGAGCTGGGTGGCCGTTTCCAGGAAGATGCCGGTGAGCGCCTTCATGATGTTGGCCTTGTGCACGATGGTGACCTTCTTGCGGCCCACGGCGATGGCGTGTTCGAACGCGAACTCCAGCAGGCGCAGGCTGCCTGCACGGGTGTTGATGCCGGTGGCCATGGCCACGGCGTGGGGGTCGTCGTCGATCTGCACGTAGTGCTCGTGGCCGATGTACAGGCCTTCGAGGTTCTCGCGCACGATCACCAGGTCGATGTTCTCGTAGCGCCCGCCGGGTATGACGGTGAGTGCGGGGCGCAAGTTGGCGTACAGCTGGAACTCTTCGCGCAAGCGCACGTTGGAGGAGCGGTAGCCGCCGCCCGATGGTGTTTCCAGCGGGCCTTTCAGCGCGAGTCGGGTGCGCCGGATGCTGTCCAGGGTCGACGGCGGCAGGGGGTCGCCCGTGGCCGACACCCCGCCCAATCCGGCCACCTGCCGGTCCCACGCGAACGGCGCGCCCAGTGCATCCAGCACGGCCACGGTGGCGTCGACGATCTCCGGTCCAATGCCGTCACCGGCGATCAGGGTGGCGGGAATGGGTGTTGACATAAAAACCTCGTTCGTGAATCCGGCAGCGAGGATACCTGCGCGCGGAAACCCTTGGACATGTTGCAGTGCAATGTCCGCACATTGCGAACGAAAAGCGGTGAGATGGAGTCATTTGCTCGGAAATGCACCCCTTTTTGGTGCGTTCTCTCGCACCATTGGCGAAGGGAAACCCCTAGTGTGCGTGCGGGCGCATGGGCCTAAAGTCCCCCCACTCGCGCTTTGGCGGCTTCCGGGCCTGCCGGGCTACGGCGGGGGTCTGAGGAGACATACAAACGGCCAGCATCCCGGTGATGCATGTGCCGGTGACAAAATGCAAGGGCGCCAGGGCAACCTGGCGCCCTTTGTCTTTCAGGGCGGCGATGGGCTGAGCGCATGCCCGCCTGGGAGGCCGGCCGGTGTCTTCGGCCCGTCCCGAGCATCGGAACACACGGGGCTTCCATGCTCGACCTGATCACCGTCACCCTCGCCTCCTTGTTTGCCGGGTTTGTGGACGCCATCGTGGGCGGCGGGGGCCTCATTCTGGTGCCTGCCTTGTTCAGCGTGTTCCCCAACGCGGCGCCTGCCACGCTGTTCGGCACCAACAAAGGCGCTGCCTTGTGGGGCACGGCTTGGGCGACGTTGCAGTACGCCAAGCGCGTGACCATGCGGTGGCACGCGTTGCTGCCCGCGGCCGGAGCGGCCTTGGCAGGCAGTTTTCTGGGCGCCTGGGTGGTCACGCGCATCAGTGCCGATGCCTTGCGAACCGCCCTGCCCTTCGTTTTACTGATGGTGCTGGTCTACACCTTGGCCCGCAAAGACCTGGGCCGTCACCACGCCCCGCGCTTCAGCGGGCGCGCCGAAGCGCTGGTGGCGAGTGCGGTCGGAGCGGTGATCGGCTTCTACGACGGCTTTTTCGGTCCCGGCACGGGCAGCTTCTTCGTGTTCCTGTTCGTGCGCCTGCTGGGCTACGACTTCCTCAACGCGAGCGCCAGCGCCAAGCTGCTGAATACCTCCACCAATGTGGCGGCCATCGTGCTGTTCGGCCTGAAGGGCCACATGTGGTGGCACATCGCCGCGGTGATGGCCGTGGCGAACGTGGCCGGCAGCCTGGTGGGCACCCGGCTTGCGCTGCGGCACGGCGCCGGCTTCGTGCGCATCGCATTCATCCTCGTGGTGTCCGCCTTGATCGCCAAGACGGCCTGGGACGCGCTGGCGCGGTGGACGTGAGCGCCGCTCAGCCGGGGTACGAGAACGCGCGGTAGGTGGAGATCAGCCGCTGGTAGGCCGCGTAGGCCCGCTCGTGGGCGATGGGGTCGCCGACGAAACGCGCGTCGTGCAGGTAGCCCACCATCAGGCTGTTGATCTCGTAGTTGAGCTGTATCGGGTCGGTGTCGGGACGCAGGTGGCCTTCGTCGATGGCGATCGTGATCGTGCGCTTGAGCTGCGTGCGCCACTCCAGCACTGCGCGCAGCAGCTGTTCGCGCAAGGTGCTGTCGAGGTGGTCGAGATCGAAGGCTGCGGCGGTGTGCAGGCCGCCGGCCATGGCGTTCTGCCCGGTGCCGCGCCCGATCCACAAACGCATGATCGCGTTCAGCCGGGGCAGGCCGCGCGGTGAACTCAGTGCAGGCAGGAAGACGTTCGCCGCGAAGATGCGGCTGTACTCCAGGATCACCATGTTCTGCAGCGCTTCGAGCGAGCCGACGCGCGCGAATACGCCGCTCTTGCTGATGTCCATGCGCTTGGCGACCTCGCCGAGCGTGACCGCGTGCAAGCCCTCCGCGACGGCGAGCTGCAAGGCCGTCTTGATGATCAACTGCAGCGTTTGTTCGCTTTTGGCTAGCTTGACGGCCATGGTCGTGACCCTTGTTCTCGCGGATGCGTGAGTATAGGGAGGCGATCTGGCCCACTGACAAGCGAATCAACCGATTTGCTGGGCTGGATACGCGGTGTATTTCGTGCGATGGACCGGCGCCAAGCCCGGTAGTATGGTTCTCGACGTACTGATTCCCGGAAGTTTGCGATGCCCGTTGACCCGAAACTGCGAACGCTCAACATCGACGTGCCGGCCCAGCCCGAAGCGCTGGTCAAGCTGTCGTTGTTGTTGGCCGAAGACGATGTAGACCTGCCCAAGCTGGGCCGGCTCGTCGAAGGAGACATGTCTCTCGCCGCGGCGGTGATGCGGGCCGTGAACTCATCGCTCTACGGCGTGAAGGGCCGGGTGCAAAGCGTTCAGCAGGCGGTGATGTACCTGGGCACGCGCGAAGTGGCGGCGGTCACGTTCGAGTTCGGCCTGCGCGCGGTATTTCCCGCGGCCCCGGAATTGGAGGAAGTCTGGCAGCGCGCCACCGTGCGCGGTTTGCTGATGGGCCGCATCGGCCAGGCCTTGGGCGTGGACCCATGGGGTGCGCATTCGGCGGGCTTGTTCGAAGAGTGCGGCAAGGCCGTGCTGTTCAAGCATTCGCAAGAGGTCTACCGGGACATGCTGGCCCGTGCCGCCAACGACACCGAGCTGGTGGAGCGCGAGTTCGAAGCCTTCGGCGTCAGCCACGATGCCCTGGGCGCGTCGCTGTGCGAAAGCTGGGGCCTCGGCAATGCTGCGGTCGCCAGTGTGCGGCATCACGTGCGCGTGAACGCCTTGCGGCAACTGCCCGCGCAGGCACCCCGGCGCGCCATCTGCGCACTGTCGGCACTGGCCAACGCCTTGATGACCGACCCCGACACCCTCGACGAAGTAGCCCAGTCCGTCGCGCCGCAAGCCATGCTGGATCAGACGCTCGTCCTGCGCGGCGCGCGCAAGGTGCAGGCCATGATCGAAGACGCCGCCCTGCGTGACAACCAGCGCTGAACGCATGTGCCCCGTCGGCGCGTAGCGCGCCACCGCCATGGCCACGCTTCAAGTCAAGGTCAAACCGCAAGCCCGCGTCAGCCAGCTCACGCAGCAGCCTGATGGAACCTGGCTCGCGCAACTCAAATCGGCCCCGGTGGACGGCAAGGCCAACGCCGAACTGCTGGGCCTCGTGGCCAAGCAGTTCGGTTGCCGCGTGGCGCAGGTGTCGATACGCAGCGGGGCTTCGGGGCGGATGAAGCTGGTGCGGGTAGAGGCTGAGTAGGCGGCCGGGAGCGCTTGTCATGGCGCTTCCCCATGGACGATGCTCTGCGGAAATGTCAGGATTGCCGCCTAACCGGATAGACAGATCGGTCACCCCGTCCGGGGTATCCGCAGATTTGTAGCCGCTCTATTGCGCCCGCTTCAATGGTCGATCAGAAAATCCTGATAGGAAGGCGAGCGCCGCACCTGTGTCGGCTCATCTTTTAGATCAACTGCTGCGGTGTGGCGGTGGTTGGTCTATTTAACGTTAGGCATCGCGAAATGCCGATTGAGCGCTCTGGTCAGTGTGTGTGCGGCTCGGTTCACTGTGTATGCACTGGTGGGGCACATTCGATGACCCGAGTTTTCTCAGCACCGAGCATGTCAAGCTTCGTCACGTTTTTACCCGCACTCGCCAGCAGGGGAGCGAGTTCACTTCGGATATGGCGGTCTATGAAAAGCACTTCCGCCCTCGGTAGCTCACGAGCGCTGCCTGCCCCTTCCATCGAGAGGACGTCACAAAGGCTGCGCCCTTGCGCCGCCTCGCATGTCAAACGCTAGGCATCACAGGCCCTCTTTCGTTGTCACTCCCACCCTCGAGAAATGCCATGTCCAAGCTTCGTGTAGAAAGTTTCACCATCTCACTCGACGGCTTCGGCGCCGGCCGAGATCAAGACATCAACAATCCACTCGGTGTGGGCGGCACCTCGCTTCATGGCTGGGCTCTCTCCACACGAACGTTTCAGAAGAACTTGTTCGGTAGCGATGGCGGAGGGGCAGGCATTGATGATGACTTTGCCGCTCGAGGATTTCAGAACGTCGGGGCTTGGATTCTCGGCAGGAACATGTTCGGGCCGGTTCGCGGACCTTGGCCGGATGAGAGCTGGCGAGGTTGGTGGGGCGAGAATCCTGTCTATCACGTCCCTGTGTTCGTGCTGACCCACCACGCACGCGCACCGCTGGTCATGGAAGGAGGAACGACCTTCCACTTCGTGACGGACGGCATTGCCGCTGCCCTGGCGCAAGCTCGCGAAGCGGCCGAAGGCAAGGATGTTCGTCTGGGTGGCGGCGTGAACGTCATCCAACAGTATCTTCGCCAACGCCTGATCGACGAAATGCACATTGCGATTGCGCCGGTCCTGCTTGGCGCGGGTGAAAGACTCTTTGAAGGAATCGACCTTCCTGCCTTGGGCTACGCCTGCACCAGGCACGAAAGCTCGCCACTTGCCACTCACGTGATTCTTGCGCGGCAGTGATTCACGGTGGCGCCTGATTGCTTCTGCCCGTCAAGCAAAGTCAGCCCCTTGCGGACAGGCGCCGCAGCCTCCTGCCACCGCTGACCCTGATCAACTTGAAGGAGCACTGCGCTGTGAAACTGAATCCATCTCAGTCGAAGCGCCGAAGCCGGCGTCAGATGAAGAAGTTGCGGATCGGCGAGTTTCGCGAGCTTGGCTTCTTGGTGTCGACGGAGTTGCATCGAGAACTCACAGGCGATGAGGAAGACAAGTTCCTGTCCGACTTGCTTGAGCAGTTGATCGAGGCGCGCGGTCTTGCCTATGGCGGCGGTGCTCGGGGTGGATTTGTTTCTCTCTTCGGGCGAGGCTGCGTTTCTGAAGAGGATCGCGAAGCGGTGTCGGCCTGGTTGTCCGCCCGGCACGAAGTCAAGGCGGTTTCTGTCAGTGCATTGCAAGACGCGTGGCACGATGGCCCGCAGTACGCGCTTTAGAGCAACGTGGCTGGGTTCGCTTGCTCCTCAACCCTGAGCCGTCGACGCCACCGACCAGCGCCGCTGCACTTCTCCGGCGCTGTTGACGCTTTCCAGGTGGACGCCGAAGCCCCACAGGCGCGCGACATGCTTGAGCACTTCGTTGGCGCTGTCGTGCAGTGGGCGGCCGTTGTGTTGCGCGTGGCGCAGGGTCAGTGAACGGTCACCGCGAAGGTTGACGTTCCACACCTGGATGTTGGGTTCGCGCGCACCGAGGTCGTATTGGCGCGACAGCGCTTCGCGCACGTTGCGGTAGCCGCTTTCGTCGTGGATGGCGCTGACTTCAAGCTCGTCTTCGTTTTCATCGTCGAGGAGGGAGAAGAGGCGGAACTCGCGCATCAGGTTGGGCGAGAGGTACTGGCCGATGAAGCTCTCGTCCTTGAAGTTGCGCATGGCGTGGTCGAGTGTTTGCAGCCAGTCCTTGCCGGCGATGTCGGGGAACCACTGGCGGTCTTCGTCGGTGGGCTTTTCGCAGATGCGCTTGATGTCGGTGTACATCGCGAACCCGAGTGCATACGGGTTGATGCCGCTGTAGTGCCGATCGCCCACGCGCGGCTGGTAGACGACATTGGTGTGCGACTTCAGCCACTCGATCATGATGCCGTCGGCCAGGTGGCCTTCGTCGTACATGGTGTTGAGCAGCTTGTGGTGCCAGAAGGTGGCCCAGCCTTCGTTCATCACCTGCGTCTGGCGTTGCGGGTAGAAGTACTGCGCCACCTTGCGCACGATGCGAACGATCTCGCGCTGCCAGGGTTCGAGCAGCGGCGCGTTCTTCTCGATGAAGTACA
>CAZBOF010000133.1:0-5410 GCA_964493285.1 uncultured Rhizobacter sp.
ACATCCTGGCGCTCAATGCCGCCGTGGAAGCCGCCCGCGCCGGCGAGCAGGGCCGGGGCTTCGCGGTGGTGGCCTCCGAAGTGCGCAGTCTCGCGCAGCGCTCAGCCGATGCCGCCAAGGAGATCAAGACCCTCATTTCCACCAGCGTCGAGCGCGTCGAGCAAGGCACCACGCTGGTCGACCAGGCCGGCGTGACGATGCAGGAAGTGGTGGCCTCGATCCGCCGCGTGACCGACATCATGAGCGAGATCAGCGCGGCCAGCCTGGAGCAGTCGGCCGGCGTCTCCCAGGTGGGCGAAGCGGTGACCCAGATGGACCGCGCAACCCAGCAGAACGCCGCGCTGGTGGAGGAAAGCTCGGCCGCGGCCGAAAGCCTGAAGACCCAGGCCCACCAGCTCGTGGCCTCGGTGGCGGTGTTCAAGCTGTCCGACCACGACATGGCGCGCGCGCCCCGCGCAGCCCCGCCGGCACCCGCCAAACCGGTTCTGCCGCCGGCGCCGAGCCAGCCGCGCGCTGCCGCGCGGGCCGCCACGCCACCTGCCGCCCGCCCAGCATCGGGCGGGCCCGCGACGCCGCCACGCACGGTCAAGGCCGCGGCCGCTTCCACCGCGGGTGACGACTGGGAAACCTTCTGAGGCAGGGCCTCCCTTCAGTTCTCCCGTCAACCTGCCGATAGCCAGAAGACGGGGCAGGCTGACTGCCCAAGCAGAGGAAAGAACCATGGACATGATTCACGAAGCAGCGCATGTGGCCCGCCACGAGGCGGCGCGTGCAGCCTTGTCGGCGCAATCGGGCAGCGAGTACCTGACGTTCCGGCTCGGCGCCGAGGAGTACGGCATCGATATCCTGAAGGTCCAGGAGATCCGCTCGTACGAGGTTCCGACCCGCATCGCCAACGCGCCCCCGTTCATCAAGGGCGTGGTGAATCTGCGCGGCGTGATCGTTCCCATCGTCGACCTGCGCCTCAAGCTGGGCTGCGACACCGCCGAGTACAACAGCTTCACCGTCGTGATCGTGCTCAATGTGAAGAGCCGGGTCGTCGGCGCGGTGGTCGATTCGGTGTCCGACGTGCTCGAGCTGGCGCCCGATTCGATCAAGCCCGCACCCGAAATGGCCACCGTGGTGGACACCAGCTACATCACCGGCATCAGCAGCGTGAACGAGCGGATGCTGATCATGATGGACATCGAGGCATTGATGTCCAGCCGCGAGATGGGGCTGATGGACAGCGCCGCCTGACCCCCTCGGCGCGCCTTGCGAGGCGCGCCGGCTTCAGGCCTGCACCGCGGCGCGGCGCAGCGTCTCGATCACCGGGCGCTGGAGCACCTCGCGCAAGCCCCACCAGCCGGCGGCCAGCGCCAGCACGGCCCCGACCACCCCACCCGCCAGCGGCACCCATGGCGACGCGTTCCAGCTGAACTGGAAGGCGTACTTCGCCAGCGCCCACCCGACCACCATGGCCGCGCTGGACGCCAGCACGCCGGCCAGCGCGCCCACACCCAGAAGCTCGGCCCGCTGCACCTGCGCGAGCAGCTTGCCGCTCGCGCCCAGCGCGCGCATCACCGCGAACTCCCGGGCCCGCGCTTCGCGCGTGGCCGTGATGGCGGCGAACAGCACCACAAGGCCCGCGGCCAGCGTGAACAAGAACAGGAACTCCACCGCGCGCACCACCTGCTCCAGCACGCCCTGGATCTGGCGAATCGACGCCGACACATCCACATTGGTGATGTTCGGGAATTCGCGGCTGAGCGCGTTGTCGAAGCCCGGAGTCTCGGGCGCCCGGAACGCGGCGATGTAGGTGGCCGGCACATCCGGCATCTGCGCCTGCGGGAACATGACGAAGAAGTTCGCCCGCATCGAGCCCCAGTCCACCTCTCGCAAGCTGGTGATGCGGCCTTGCACGGCCATGCCGGCCACGTCGAACTTGAGCACGTCGCCCATCTTCAGGCCCAGCGTTTCGGCGATGCCGTCTTCGACGCTGAGCCCGCCCGCTTCCTCTTCCACCCAGGCACCCGCGGTCACCGTGTTGTGCTGGGGCATCCGCGCACTGTGGCTGAGGTTGAATTCGCGGTCGAGCAGGCGCTTGGCGCGGTCATCGGTGTAGTCGGCCACGGAAGCAGGCTTGTCGTTGATCGACAGCAAGCGCCCGCGGATCATCGGGTACCAGTCGAAGCGCTCGACGCCGCCGTCGCGCAGGCGGCTCTGGAACGCTTCGCCCTGCTCGGGCTGGATGTTGATGACAAAGCGGTTCGGCGCATCGGGGGGTGTGGCCTGGCGCCAGCTCGTGATGAGGTCGGTGCGCAGCAGGAACAGCAGGCTCAGCGCCAGCAAGCCCACGCTCAAGGCCGACACCTGCAAGACGGCGAATGCGGGGCGTGCCGCGATCTGGCGGGTGGCCAGCACCAGCCAGCGCGGCGCACGCGCCTCGGGTACCGCACGCCGAAGCGCCTGCACCGCCAGCCACGACAAGCCGGCGAACAGCGCCACGGCCGCGGCAAAGCCGCCCACCGCGATCAAGCCGAGCTGCAAATCGGACGACACCGCCAGCAGCAACGCGACGAAACCCAGCGCACCGGCGCCCAGCACCGCCATCGAGGCGGGCTTGAGGGAGCCGACGTCGCGCCGAATGACGCGCAGCGGCGGCACCTGCGCCAGTTGCAGCACCGGCGGCAGGCCGAAACCCATCAGCAGCGTGAAGCCCACGCCCGCACCGAACAGGGCCGGCCACAGGGTGGCCACGGGCAGCGTCGCCTTCACCAGCCCCGCCAGCATCCACACGAAGACGTAGTGCACCGCGTAGCCCAGCGCCACCCCCACCACGCTCGCCAGCAGTCCCACGAAGGCGAACTCGATCAGGTACTGCAGCGCAATCGTGCGTTGCGACTGGCCCAGCACGCGAAGCATCGCGCAGTCATCGAGATGGCGGACCGCGAAGTCGCGCGCGGCAATGCCCACGGCCACCGCGGCGAGCAGCGCCGCGAGCAGCGCCACCAGGTTCAGGAATTTCTCGGCGCGGTCCAGCGTCTGGCGCATCTCGGGGCGCCCCGATTCGAGCGATTCCACACGCACCCCACGGATCGTCTCGCCGGCGATCTGCTGATCGGCCCAGCGCACGAAGCTGCGCACGCCGGCCTCGCTCGCACCCGGTGCGGCCACGGCCATGCGGTAGGTGATGCGGCTGGCCGGCTGCACCAGCCCGGTGGCCGGGAGATCAGCGTTGTTGAGCATCACGCGCGGCGCAAAGCTCATGAATCCGGCGCCGCGGTCGGGTTCGATGACGATGATGGCCGCCACTTTCAGGCGCGCGTCACCCAGCAGCAACTCGCTGCCCACCTGCAGGCCCAGCGCTTCCAGCAGGGGCGCGTCCACCCACGTGGTGCCCGGCGCAGGCGCCTGCGTGGACACCCGTTCCGGCCCGCCCGGCGCATCGGCCAGCCGCAGCGCCCCGCGCAGCGGATAGCCCTCCGTCACGCTTTTCACCGACACCAGGCGGCTGGCACCGCCCTGCTCGTCAGGCGCACGCCCCATGCTGGGGAAACTGGCGGTGTGCGCCACCTGCAGTCCCAGCGACCGCGCCTGGTCTTCGAAGCTTGCAGGCAGGGGCTGGTCGCTGGCAACGATCGCATCACCGCCGAGCAACTGGCGGGCATCCCGCGCCAACCCGTTGTTCAGGCGGTCGGCAAAGAAGCCAACGGCGCTCAGCGCCGTGACAGCGAGCACCACCGCGACCACCAGCAGGCGCAGCTCGCCGGCACGGAAATCACGCGCCATCTGGCGCCAAGCGAGCTGCCAAAGGGAAACCGGGGAGCGAGCATTCATCGATTGGATCTCCGTAGACCGGCGCACCTTACCCGATGAGCGGGCGGGATGCCGCGCGACGGGCTCTCGATGCCGGCGAGCGAAGCCCCCGATGGCTGCCTGCTCGCAGGCGGCCATTCCGGCAGAATGCCGCAGGCCGCATCCGGGAGGTGCATCGACCCAGAACGGTGGATGCAAATCCGCTGAATCCCACTTGTCACACTTGATGCTGGAATGAATGCATGAACACGTTACCTGCCTTGTTCCTCTCGCACGGCTCACCGATGGTTGCACTGGAGCCCGGTGCCACGGGCCCTTTCCTGCAAACACTCGGCCCCGCGATCGACGCCACGTTCGCCCGCCCGCGGGCCATCCTCGCCGTCTCGGCCCACAGCACCGCGCGCGAGCCGGTGCTGCTGGGCGCCGCGCGCCAGCCGACGGTGCACGATTTCGGCGGCTTTCCACAGGCGCTCTACGAACTGAACTATGACGCCCCGGGCGAGCCTGCATTGGCACGCGATGTCGAGCAGCGCCTGCAAAGCGCCTCGCTGCCGGTTCACCGTCTCGATGAAGGGGGCCTCGACCACGGCATCTGGACCATGCTGCGCTACATGTACCCGGACGCCGACGTACCGGTACTGCCGCTGGCGTGGGTCACGAACTACACGCCCGAGCAACAGTTCGCGCTGGGCGAGGTGCTCGCCCCGCTGCGCAGCGATGGCGTGCTGGTCCTGGGAACGGGCAGCATCACGCACAACCTCAAGCGCTTCTTCGGCGGCAAGCGGCCTCCCGTGGACGCCCCCGAGGCGCACGACAGCGCCGCCTTCCGCACCTGGATGGCCGAACGCAGTGCCGCGCGCGACTGGGACGGCCTGCTGGCCTACCGCAGCCGCGCACCGTACGCACAGGAGATGCACCCGACCGACGAGCACCTGCTCCCTTGGTACGTTGCAGCCGGCGCAGGCGGGCGCGACAACGCCCCGGTTCGCCTCCATTCGGCCATCACCTACGGCTCGCTCGGCATGGATGCCTATGCGTTCGGGCCCGAGGCCCCGGCCCTCGCCGAGGCACTGGCCGCGCACGCCGTGGCCTGAAGCCGGCGGCGCCCCGGCCGCCCCCTTCCCGGCGCAATCGCCGCACCCGCTTCGCGCCAGGCAAAGGGGGCGTTCCCCAAATGTGAATTGCACCCCCGCCGCTTCGCAGGCAACCTACACGCGCACAACGTCCATCCGCGCAGGCCCACCCCATGCAACCACTCCACGACATCACGGTGCTCACCCTCGAGCACGCGGTGGCGGCGCCCTTTTGCACCCGCCAGCTGGCCGACCTCGGTGCGCGCGTCATCAAAGTCGAACGTCCGGGCACCGGTGATTTCGCCCGCGGCTATGACGAGCGCGTGAATGGCCTCGCCTCCCACTTCGTCTGGACCAACCGGTCCAAGGAAAGCCTGACGCTCGACCTCAAGCACCCGCAAGCCGAGGCGGTGCTGGCGGGGCTGGTTGCGCGGGCCGACGTCCTGGTGCAGAACCTGGCCCCCGGCTCGGCGACTCGGCTCGGCCTGTCGTTCGAGGTTTTGCACCCACGGCATCCGCGCCTGATCGTCTGCGACATC
>CAZBOF010000133.1:5420-10532 GCA_964493285.1 uncultured Rhizobacter sp.
CGACAAGAAGGCCTACGACCTGCTGATTCAAAGCGAATCCGGCTTCTTGTCGGTGACCGGTGCACCGGATGAACCCGCCAAAGCCGGCTGCTCGGTGGCCGACATCGCCGCCGGCATGTATGCCCACACCGCCATCCTGGCCGCCCTGATGCAGCGCGGCAAGACGGGCCTGGGCTCCCGCATCGACATCTCTATGCTGGAGAGCATGGTCGAGTGGATGGGCTATCCGCTGTACTACGCGTTCGATGGCGCACCGCCACCGCCGCGCGCCGGCGCCGCCCACGCCACCATCTACCCGTACGGCCCCTTTCCGGCTGGCGACGGCGGCACCGTCATTCTTGGCGTGCAGAACGAACGCGAGTGGCGCCTGTTTTGCGACAAGGTGCTGCAGCAACCGGAACTGGGCGCCGACCCCCGCTTCTCGTCCAACCCGAAGCGCACAGCCGCGCGCGAGACCCTCCGCCGCCTGATCGCCGAGGCCTTTTCTCGGCTCAGCACCGACGCCATCATGCAGCGGCTCGACGCCGCTCAGATCGCCAACGCCCGCATGAACAACATGCGCCAGGTGTGGCAGCACCCGCAGTTGCAGGCCCGCGAGCGCTGGGTGCAGGTCGACACCCCCAGCGGCCCCGTTCCCGCCCTGCTGCCGCCCGGTGCGCCGGCCGCCGGCGACGCCCGCATGGACGCGGTGCCCGCACTGGGGCAGCACACCGACGGCATCCTTGGCGAACTCGGCTACACGCCGGAGGACATCGCGGCACTCCGCCAGGCCCAGGCCATCTGAGTTGCCGGGGGGTTTGACGCGCGGACGGCTCCGGGGCTCGGCAGCGCTCAATGCGCCAGCGCACCGCTGCCGTCCAGCGCCGGACGGGGGCGGCTGTCGCGGAAGCGCTGCGCCAGGGCGGCAATGGTCTCGGGCGAATCTTTGTGTGCGTGGCGCAGCGCGCCCACCTCGCCGCCATGCACCGCCAGCGCCAGCGCGCGGCGGCGCATCCGGTCTTGGGCGCCGCAGTCTTCGAGCTGCCCGACGTCCGACAGCGCGGCATGCATCTGCGCCGAGATCGCATCCCGCTCGTCGGTCAACACCTGCAAGCGCTCCTCGCGCCATCCCGCGTGCTCACCGATGCGTGCTCCGACCATCATCTCCGCCAGAGAACCGCTGCGGGAAGTCAGGACCTCCGCCACCGCAGCACAGGCCTGCCAGCGGTTGGCATCGGCCAACGCCGCTTTCTCGCAGGACCGGCTGAGCGCCTCATACGGCGGCGGGGCCGCAAAGGCCACCTGCAGCAGGTGGTTCGACACCACGGTGGCCGCCAACGGAGGCGTATCGGCCGGCATGCGCGCGGCGGCCAAGGCCAATGCCGGCATCACCCGCGCATCGCTGGTCGTGGCATGCGCCACCTGGAACAGCGCCTCGGCCACGGCAGCCGAATCCCGGCGCTGCACCGCCTCATCGGCGAGGTAGATCCAGGGCACCGCATTGTCTGGATCCAGGCGCGCCCACTGCGCGGGCGTGAGCAGCCGGCAGGCCCCTTCGCCCGGGCGGCGCGCGCAGGCGTTCATCGCCAGCGCGTACACCTGCGCGGAAGTGGAAGCCGCCGCCATGCGGGCCAGCGCATCCACCGCACCAGCATGCATCGCTGCCGGGCGTGCAGGTGCACTGGCGGCCACGGGAACGGGCACGGCAGCTTCAGCGGCGAACGCCTGCGGCGACAGCACGCCGCGCAGGTAAAGGCCGGTCGCCAACTCGGCCTCTCGCCCGCTGTGGGTCAGCACATTCAGCATGTGTTCATACGCGTCGGCCACCGGTGCGTGCCACGCGGCGCGGCTCTCGGGCGAGCGATCGGCATCGGCCGGAGCCGGCCCGATTCCGCACACGGCAACGGCGTCGGGGGAAGCAGCTGCGCGCCCGAGCGGCGGCGCGGCGAACGCCTGCACACTCGGTGCGGCAGCCGGAGGCAGCCCGTTCGGACCGGGCAGCATCCCGGCCAACGAAGGCTGCACGGCGCGCACCGGCGAGCCCATGCCTGGCGCCGGGCCCGCCAGCCCGGCTTCCCGCGCCTGCCAGATCAGCGCGCCCAGCGCCACCAGGATCAGCAACGCCCCGAGCCAGCGCACCCGGCCAGCCGGCGTGGCGCCGTCGTCGTCGCTCACACCCCGCCCTCCAGGATCGCTTCCTTGACAGCCGATACCTGGCGTCGCGACACGACCAGCCATTCATCGACCGGTGCCACGCGCACCACCCATCCTTCGGCCGGCTCCTCCGAGGCATCGTGCGACACCACGCGCCGCTCCAGGGCCTTGAGCGCCTTGCGCGCCACCAGTGCATTGCGGTGCACGCGCAGGAAGCGGTCACCGAGCCGCTGCTCGAGGTCGGTGAGCGCGTCGTCCAGCACATGGGTGCTGGTGGCGGTTCGCAGCGTGACGTACTTCAGCTCCGCCTTGAGGTAGAGCACCTCGGACACCGGCACCCGCACCTTGCGGCCCAGCTCGCTGACCACGATCACGGGTTCGTCGGGGCTGGCATCTGCCGGTTCGGCCGGGGGGCCGCGGCGCTGGGCCACGCGTTGCAGCGCCGCCTGCAAGCGCTCGCGGCGCACGGGCTTGGTGAGGTAGTCCACCGCGTCGAGGTCGAACGCCACCAGCGCGTGCTGCGGATGGGCCGTGACGAACACCACCGCCGGCGGATGCGGGAGCTGGCTCAAGCGTTTGGCCAGTTCGGTGCCGTCGGGTCCGGGCATGTGCACGTCCAGCAGCACCAGGTCGCATTCGTTCACGTTGATCCGGGCCAACGCCTGCATCGCGTTCGCCGCCTCGGCCACCACGCGCGCACGCGGCGATTCGCACTCACCCAGGAGCTGCTTCAGGCGCAGCCGGGCCAGTTCTTCGTCGTCCACCACCATGACTCGCAGCACTGGGTTCATGCGGCCTCACAAGGGAACAATGATCTGCACTCGGAACACGTCGGCTTCGCGGCGCGCCTCGAACTGCGCCGCCACGTCGTGCATCAGGCGCAGGCGTTCGCGCACATTGCGCAAGGCCATGCCATTGCCGGGAGCCGACGGCCCTTCCGGCAGGGTGTTGACGATGCTCACCACCGCATGCGCGCGGCGCACGCGCGTGCGCACCCGGATCGATCCGCCTGCGGCGGCCGGCTCCACACCGTGGCGCACCGCGTTCTCCACCAGCGGCTGCAGCAGCAGCGGCGGCACGCGGGCGGCGCCGGCGGCGGCGTCCAGATCCCACGTCACCTGCAAACGCGCGCCGAAGCGCACCTGCTCGATGGCGATGTAGCGCTGCGCGAGCGCCACCTCCTCGGCCAGGTCGACAGCCTCGCCGGACTCGTTCAGCGCCACGCGAAACAGCTCGGACAGGTCTTCGAGCAGGTGTTCGGTGCGCGCCGGGTCCAGTCGCGCCAGCGTGATCGCGGTATTGAGCGTGTTGAACAGGAAGTGGGGGCGGATGCGCGATTGCAGCTCGGCCAGCCGGGCGGTGGTGTCGGCCGGCATCCGTGCCCGCGCGCGCAGGCTCAGCCAATAGAAGAGTCCCGCCGCCAGCGCTGCGCCGGCCACCGCAGGCGCCAGCCAGCTGCCGGGCCGCAGGAGATCGAGGCCGCTGAGCGCTTGCAGGCTCCAACCGAATGCGCCACTTGCCGCGCCCAGCGCCACGGCCGCTGCCCACTGCCATGGCGCCGACATGCGCGCCAGGCGCCGCTTGAGCAGGCAGGCCGTCACCAGCCACAGCAGCACCCCCGGCAATGCCACGCTGGCGCCCAACCCGAGGGCGGTGACGAACGCTTGGAAATCGACCGCGGTGAACATGACGCCCACGGCGACCGCCGCATGCACGAACAGCAAGGCCCGCAGCACCACGCCCACGTGGCAGACATCGAATGCGGAGCCCAGGCCGGCGGCAGGTTCGCGCAACTCGGCCGAGCCAAAGCCGGTGGGACCGAACAGGCTGCTGCCGGACGCCAGTTCGCCAGGGCCGGTGTTGGCGACCCAGGCATCGGAAGGCCGCGGGGGATGGACTGGCGATCGGTCTTGGGGGTCGGCCATGGCGGGCAGCGCAAGGGGCCCGAATAGAATCGGGGACTCGTTCGGAACCACAGGATATCGCGAGCACGCCGGTGCGCGGCGCGCTTTGTCGGCCCCGCGCAACCGCCCGGCCAGTTCTGTCCTGTCCTCACTGCCTTTCCCGCCATGTCGTCCAATCAGCTCGATAAGAAATCCCAAGCCTGGTCTGCGCTCTTCTCAGAGCCCATGAGCGAGCTGGTCAAGCGCTACACCGCCAGTGTCGATTTCGACAAGCGCCTCTGGAAAGCCGACATCGCCGGCAGCCTCGCGCATGCCGACATGCTGGCCGCGCAAAGCGTCATCGGGGCGGACGACCTCGCCGCCATCCAGAAAGGCATGGCGCAGATCACGCAGGAAATCGAAGCCGGCACCTTCGAGTGGAAACTCGACCTCGAAGATGTCCACCTGAACATCGAGGCACGGCTCACGCAGCTGGTGGGCGACGCCGGCAAGCGCCTGCACACCGGGCGCTCGCGCAACGACCAGGTGGCCACCGACGTGCGCCTGTGGCTGCGCGACGAGATCGATGCGCTCACGCCGCTGCTGAAGGCCATGCAGCAGGCCCTGGTCGACGTGGCCGAGAAGAACACCGAGACCATCCTGCCCGGCTTCACGCACATGCAGGTGGCGCAGCCGGTGAGCTTCGCGCACCACTTGCTCGCCTACGTGGAGATGTGCGCCCGCGATACCGAGCGCCTGGCCGACGTGCGCCGCCGCGTGAACCAGTTGCCGCTGGGCGCCGCAGCGCTGGCCGGTACCAGCTACCCGCTCGACCGCGAACGCGTCGCGCGCACGCTGGGCTTCGATGGCGTGTGCCAGAACAGCCTCGACGCCGTGAGCGACCGCGACTTCGCGCTCGAGTTCGCCGCCTTCGCCGCCATCACGATGGTGCATGTGTCGCGGCTGGCCGAGGAGATCGTGCTCTGGATGAGCCAGAACTTCGGCTTCATCGACCTGGCCGACCGCTACTGCACCGGCTCGTCGATCATGCCGCAGAAGCGCAACCCCGACGTGGCCGAGCTGGCGCGCGGCAAGA
>CAZBOF010000134.1:0-10521 GCA_964493285.1 uncultured Rhizobacter sp.
CACCGTGCCCGGCGGCCCCACCTACCGCGAAGCGCAGCTGTGCATGGAAATGATTGCCGACACCGGCCAGCTCGCCTCGCTGGACGTGATGGAACTCAACCCCGCGCTCGACGTGCGCAATGCGACGGCGGAACTCGCCGTGGACCTGATCGGCAGCTTGTTCGGCAAAAGCACGCTGATGCGGCGCGCCTAGGAGCAGGCCCTGGCTGCACCAGGAGCCGCTCAGGGGCAGGGCCCTCGCGTGTGGCGAAACACGCGTGGCTCCACGGGAGCGGAGTCGGCGAAAAGCCCCCGCCGCAGCGCGCGCGCCTCTTGCTCCTGCGATGCATACGGACCCGGGCTGCGCCGCGAACGATAGTTCCACGCATGGCCTTCACGCACCATCCACGCCGTGATGTCCTCGCCGCCACGTTCCAGCGAACCAAGAATGCGGTTGTAATCATCGCGCCCGTTGGCACGCACATGCACCCGCTGGTTCAGCACACGCGAGGCCAGCGCCACCTGGGCTTGCGCACCCCAGGCCTGGCAGCGTTCCGGCGCATCGATGCCTTCGAGGCGCACTTTCACCGCGCGCTTGGCACCATCGGGACGGACCCAAAGGGTGTCTCCGTCTGAGACGCGCGTGACCACGCCCTCGAATGCCTGCGCAGCGCCGCACAGCGCCAGGCAGCCCGCCAGGGCAAGCAGCCAGCGCCGCGCGATCAAGCGAACAGACTCACCACCCACCACAGGAACAAACCCATCAACACCAGCCACACCAGCGCGAAGATGGCCGCACCCCACCACAAGCGGGGCAACTTGTCCTTGGACGACTCGGCTTCGCGCAAGCGGGCTTCCCACAGTGCCTTGGGCGTGAGGCGGGTGACCAAGGCGATGCCCAGCGGCAGGATCACCAGGTCGTCCAGCTGGCCCAGCACCGGAATGAAATCGGGAATCAGGTCGATCGGGCTGAGCACGTACGCGAGCACCGCAACCGCCACCACCTTGGCGCTGCGCGGGGTCTGCGGGTGCTTGAACAGCTTCCACAGCGCGATGAGGTAGGTCGCCAGTCGGGCGGTATTGGCCAGGCGCACCAGCTTGCGGGCTTTGAAGATCATGGACGACTCCCAGGCGGGACAAGGACACGGCGGCACGGGCGCCCTGCCAGGGATGTGCCGGCGCAGGCCGATTTTGCAAGTGGCACGCCGGCATCATGAGGGCGCCGTCACGATCCAGCCTTCCAGCGGATCGGTGTCATGGGGACGGCCAAGGTCGGACCGGCTGCTGGCCCAGGCCGCCTGCACCAGGCACAGCGCGGCATCCAGCAGGTCGCCGGATGCATCGCCGACCAGCGCGGCGCGCTGAGCCGGCAGCAGGCTCAGGCGCAGGCCGAGGCGGGTGCGCCCGCCATCCAGCAGCTCAAGCATCTCTTCCCGCGCGGCCCGGCGCGCTTCGGTCTGCTGAGATTTCGTATCGCTCTTGTAGGAGCGCCGGCCGACCAGCTCGCGCGCCAGCAGGCCGGGGTAGCCTTCGAGGGCCACGCGGCCCGGATCACCCGCATGCAAGCCCGGCAGATGCACACCTGCATCCATCAGCAACGGCACGCCCGCGTGCAGCATGTAAGCCACGGGGGGATTGACCCATTTCATCGATGGCGATGACCCCGCAGGCCCATCGCAGGCGCGGTGGGCAAACTTGCTGCCCGCCGGCCGCGCATTGCAGAACGCGGCAAAGGTGTGTCGAATCTCTTCACGCGAAAGGCTGGCGTAGTGCCGCATCAAGGGCAGCCATTCGCCTGGCCAGCGAAGCGACACGACCAGCTCGCGCGGCAGCCCGAACGGAAAGTCGAACGCCGCAACCCACGGCCCGCGTGTTTGCAGCCACTGCGAGAAATCACCAAACGCGCGATGCAGCAGCACGCGATCCAGGTGAACCTCGGTCCCGCGCAAATGGCCGATCGCCACCGTGATGGGCTTGCGCGGCGTGGGCCGGCTGGTGAAGTCGACGCCCGCGAGCATCATCCGATCGCCAACCCGGCCACGCCGAGGGCGATGCACGCCGCGCCGGCCATTCTCAAGCCACGGTCCGATTCACCGAGCAGCTTGCCGCCAAGCAATGCCGCAAACAGCATGGACACCTCGCGTGCCGGCGCCACGTGGGACAGCGGCGCCAGGCGCACCGCATACAGCACCATCACGTAGGCCATGGGGCTGATCACGGCGACCACGAGCGCGTAGCGCCACTGCGTGCGGCAGGCCTGGACAAACCGCTGCGGCTTGCGCAAGGCCGTCGGCAGCATGAAGGGAATGCGGGCAAGATTGCCGAAGTAGTCGATCAGGATGGGCGAGATCAGCATCACCTTCACGGCATAGCCGTCGATCAACGAGTAGGCCGAGATCAGGCATCCGGTGGCGAACCCCCAGGCCACCCCCGCACGCACCCGCTGCCGGCGCGCGGGATCGTGGATCTTGGCCCACATCGCAGGCCCTCCGGCGATCAGGAACACCCCGCCGGTCACCATCAGGACGCCCAGCCCCCCCAGCAGCGAC
Organism: uncultured Rhizobacter sp.; assembly: GCA_964493285.1. Taxonomy (GTDB): domain Bacteria; phylum Pseudomonadota; class Gammaproteobacteria; order Burkholderiales; family Burkholderiaceae_C; genus Rhizobacter. The sequence goes on from CAZBOF010000134.1 coordinate 2,529, forward strand.
ATGCGCTCCCCGAGCAAGAGCAAAGCGCCGAAGGCGGTGATCAGGGGACCGGTGCCGCGCGCCACCGGGTACACCACGGTGAGGTCGCTGGCCGCATAGCCGCGCAGCAACACGTTGAAGTAAGCCAGGTGGACGAGCCCGCTGGCAGCGATCACGCCCCACTCGGCAGCCCCCCAGTGCGGCACCTCGTTCGTTGCGGCCCACACACCCACCGGAGCCCAGAACACCGCCAGCATCAGAGAGGTCAGCAGCACGAAGTGGCCATCGCCCCCGGCCTTCTTGGCCGCCACGTTCCACAACGCGTGCAGCAGGGCCGCAACCAGAACGAGGGCAAGGGCTTCGATGGGCATGAGAGAACGCCATTGTGCCCACGATCGCCGCGAGGCCGCGACGCGATGCGCGCCCTGGCGTTATGGAGCGACCAGCAACACCTCGCGCATCGTCACGAACTCTTCCGCCCCCGTGGGATGAATGCCCAGGGTGCGGTCGAACACTGCCTTGGTCAGACCCCCTTGCAGAGCGACCGCAAAACCTTGAATCACCTCGCCCGCATCCGCGCCAACCATGTGGATGCCGACGACGCGGTCGCTCGCATCGTCGACCAGCAGCTTCATCAAGGTGCGTTCGCTGCTGCCGCTCAGCGTATGCAGCAGCGACTTGAACTCGGCACGGTACACGCGAACGCGTTCATGCGCCTTGCATGCGGCCTCTTCGCTCAGCCCCACCGTGCCCACGTTGGGGTGGGTGAAGATCGCAGTGGGCACCAAGTCATAGTCGATCGGCGCGCGCGGGGTCTTGCCGGCAGCCGCGCCAAACAGCTGATCGACAAGGTACATCGCCTCGGCCAGCGCGACCGGCGTGAGCGCCTTGCGCCCGGCCAGATCCCCCAGCGCATGGATCGACGGCACGCAGGTCTGCAAATGCGCATCCACCGGCACCGAGCCATCGTCGTTCAAGGCGATGCCCAGCGCCGTCAATCCCAGGCCATCGGTGCGGGCGCGGCGACCGGTGGCATGCAACACCGCATCGGCTTCGATCACGCTGCCATCGCTCAAGGTCAGCTGCTGGACGCCTCCGTTCTTTTCAGCGCCCGCCACGGTGGCGTCGAGACGCAGCTGAACACCTTTCTTGCCCATCTCGGCCGCCACGAACAGGGCCGCCTCCTTGTCAAAGCCGCGCAGCACCTGCGGACCTCGGTGAACCAGCGTCACTTGCGAGCCGAGCCCCTGGAAGATCGAAGCGAACTCGCACGCGATGTAGCCGCCACCGACCACCGCCAGACGCTTCGGGAACGGCTCCAGGTCGAACATGTCGTCGGAGCTGAGCGCCCATTCATGGCCCGGCCCTTGGGCGGGCACCGGCCTGCCGCCCGTGGCGAGCAGGATGTGCCGGGCCGTGAAGCGCTGCTCGCCCGATTCACCATCGACCACCACGGTGTGTGCATCCACCAGCCGGGCCCAGCCCCGGACGATCTGCACCCCCGCCCCCGTCAGCAAGCCCAGGTAGACGGCGTTGAGCCGCTGGATCTCCGCGGCGCGGCGCTGCTTCAGGCGCGCCCAGTCCAGCACCGGCTTCTCGCCCGTCCATCCGTACCCGTGCGAATGCTCGGCGGCTTCCGGGAAATGCGCCGCGTAGCTGTACAGCTTCTTCGGAATGCACCCGACGTTGACGCACGTGCCGCCGAGCGGACCGCCTTCGGCCACCACCACACGCGCGCCGCGTTGCGCGGCCATGCGGCTGGCACGCACCCCGCCACTGCCGGCACCGATCACGAACAGGTCGCAGTCATAGGAAGTCATGGGGCTCGCTTTCAAGGATTCATCAAGTCTTGCAGTGTCGCCAATGTGTCGGCTTCATGCAGCGGCTTGTCCGAACGCACGCGCAGCATGCGGGGAAATCGGACCGCGATCCCACTCTTGTGGCGCGGGCTCGCATTGAGTCCCTCGAAACCCAGTTCGAACACGAGCGATGGCTTCACGCTGCGCACCGGCCCGAACTTCTCCAGCGTGGTGGCGCGGATCACGCGGTCGACCTCGCGGAACTCCTCGTCCGTCAGCCCCGAGTAGGCCTTGGCAAACGCCACCAGCTGCAACGCGCCGGGCTGCGCAGGCTCGCGCCGCTCGATGGCATCGAGCACGGCCTGCGCCTCGGCTGCATCACGCGGTGCGCGGTTCCACACGGCAAAGGTGTAGTCGGTGTAGACGCTGGCCCGGCGGCCATGGCCCGCCTGGGCGTAGATCAACACGCCATCCACGCTCAGCGGCTCGACCTTCCACTTCCACCAGAGGCCTTCGGTCTTGGTGCGCCCGCTGCCATAGCGGGCTTCCCCCTGCTTGAGCATGAGGCCCTCCACGCCACGCGGACGCGACTCTTCACGCAGAACCGCAAGCTGCAGCCAATCGGCCCGCTGCACGAGAGGCGACACGCGCAGCGCCGTCTCCTGCGCGGCGGCCTCGAGCAGCTCGCGCCGCTGCCGCTGCGGCAGGCTGCGCACATCCGCACCCTGCCACTCGAGCAGGTCGTAGGCGATGAACGTCACCGGCGCGTCGGCCAGCACTTTCTTCGTGAGCGTCTTGCGCCCGATGCGTTGCTGCAGCAAGTTGAACGGGGCGGGGCGCCCGCCATCGCCCTCCTCGCGCGTTTTCCAGACCAGGATCTCGCCATCGAGCACGGTCCCGTCAGGTATCTGGCCCGCCAGCGACACCACTTCCGGGAATCGATCGGTCACCAACTCCTCGCCGCGCGACCAGATCCAGATCTGCCCTGCGCGACGGACAACTTGCGCACGGATGCCGTCGTACTTCCATTCGACGAGCCAATCGCTCGGCGGCCCCAGGCGCGCCGCCATCTCGCCGAGCGGGAACCCCAACGCATGCGCGAGAAAAAAGGGGTAGGGCTGGCCGGCATCTGCACCGGCGGGTGCGTCGCGCGAAACAAGGCGTTGATACGCACCGGCATCGGGCTGCGCGGCCTTGTCGGTGTAGCCCATCATGCGCTGGGCGATCACCTTCGCATCCAAGCCGGCATGGGCGGCCAGCGCCCGCTGCACCAGCAGCTTGCTCACCCCCACGCGAAAGCCGCCCCCGATCAGCTTGGTGAAGAGGAATCGCTCGGTGGTGTCCAGCTCGTCCCAATACGCCTCGATCCGTTCGGCTTGCACCGGTTCGGGCAGGCCGCGCAGCGGCAGCAAGCGCTGCCCGATCCAATCCGCCAGGCCCGTGTCGCTGGTGCGCGAAGGCGCAGGCAGCACCAATGCAATCGTCTCCGCGAGATCGCCGACGGCTTGGTAGCACTCTTCGAACAGCCACTCCGCTATGCCGGCCCGTTGCCGCGCCAGCGTGCGCAACAACGCAGTCGGCACCACTTGGCGAGGGCGCCCCCCCGACAGGAAGTACACCGCCCAGGCGGCGTCGGCGTCGCTTGCCTGCGCGAAATAGCGTGTGAGCGCATCCACCTTCGCCAACGTGGACGTGCTCGCGTCCAGCGCAACGTAGAGCTGCGCGAACCGCTTCACGGCGCCGTCTCCGGCGCGGGATCGGCGTTCTCCGCGCGCTCGTCACCATATTCGGTGTCGAACGCGCTCGCGCGCAGCCCCTGCTCTTCGAGCCAGCGCACCATCGTCGCCTCGAAGCCGTGCGTCACGATCACGCGCTCGGCGCCGGTCGCACGAATGGCCCGCTGCAGGCCAGGCCAGTCCGCGTGATCGCTCAGGACGAACCCACGGTCCACGCCGCGGCGCCGGCGCGTGCCTCGCAGCTGCATCCAGCCGCTGGCGAATGCATCGCTGAACGCGCCAAAGCGGTTGAGCCACGCCGAGCCTTGTACCGAAGGTGGCGCCACCACGAGCGCGCGCTGGAGGCTGGTCTTGCCGGTGAGATCACTCGCCGCCAAGGTGGGGGGCAAGGCGACACCTGCGTCGCGGTAGGCGCGGTTCATGGTGTCGACCGCGCCATGCACGACGATCGGGCCGATGCTTGCGTCCACACCCGCCAGAATGCGCTGTGCCTTGCCAAAGCTGTAGCCCAGCAGCACGCTGGCCCGCCCTGCCTCGGCGTTGTCACGCCACCAGGCATTGATGTCGGTGAACACTTCCCGCTGCGGCCGCCACCGGTAGATGGGCAGGCCGAACGTGGACTCGGTGATGAAGCAGTCGCAGCGAACCGGCTCGAAGGGGTCGCAAGTGCTGTTGAGGTCGTTCTCGCCCGAGACGAAGTAGTCGCCGGATGCGACCCACACCTGCCCGGCATGCTCCAGGCGAACCTGAGCCGAACCGAGCACGTGGCCCGCCGGATGCAAGCTCAGCCGCACGCCATGGTGCAGCAGCGTCTCGCCATACCGCAGCGTTTGCAGAGGGATGTCCCCGAGCCGCGACCGGAGGACCCCCGCCGAAGGCTGAGCCGCCAGATAGTGCCCATGGCCGCCGCGTGCATGGTCGCCATGCGCGTGCGTGACCACTGCGCGGTCCACCGGCTGCCAAGGGTCGATGAAGAAACCACCCGGCGGGCAGTACAGGCCCTGCGGCCGCTGGACGATCAGGTCTTGCGCGTTGCTGGCAACGGTATCCATGCTTGCGGCACACGATAGCCGCAATGCGATGCCCCTGCCTCAGTACCGGCCACCGGCTCCTGCAATCCGCAGGTACACGTGCGCCACCCATGCCACGAACCCGCGCCGCAGCACCCCTTGCACCGAGCGCAGCCGTGCGTGTGTGGGGTCGATCTCGCGCGATTCGGCCACGGCGGCATCGAATTCGGCGGCGAGCGACCGGACGAACTCGGCATCACGGATCACCACATTGGCCTCGAGGTTCAGCAGCAGCGACAACGGGTCGATATTGGAGCTGCCAACGGTCGCCCATTCGTCATCCACGACGCCGATCTTGGCGTGCAAGAACGCGGGCGTGTATTCGAAGATGCGCACGCCCGACGTGAGCAGCTCGTCATACAGCGCGCGGGCCGCCAGCGCGGCGATGCGGTAGTCCACCTTGCCTTGCAGCAGCAGGCGAACCTCCACGCCGCGCTTGGCAGCGCGCAACAGCACCCGCCTGAATGCGCGCCCAGGGTAGAAGTACGGCGAGATCAGGTCCACGCGATGCCGGGCATTGCGGATGGCGTCGATGTAGCTGCGCTCAATGGCACGGCGCTGGCGCAGGTTGTCTCGCAGCACGAACGCCGCACGCACCGGCGCCAGCTCGCTCCACCTCGGGCCGACCGCCGTGCCTTTGGGTGTGCGCAGGCGGCGCAGCATGCGGCGCGCACGCGCCACCGGCTGCGCGCTGCGCGCAAGCTCGGCGATTTCCTTGCCCATGCGCCGGCCGATGTGGGCCCGCGTCCAGAGCGCGCGGGTGGACTGCATCACCGGTATCACGATCGGGCCGCGCAACTCCACGGCGAAGTCGAGCCGCGCCGTATCGGACCAGCCATGCACCTGGTCATAACGGTCATCGAGCAGGTTGATGCCGCCCACGAACGCCACTTCGTTGTCGACCACGCACATCTTCTGGTGCAAGCGGCGCAGCTGGCTCGGGTGCAGCCAGCTCCACCAGCGATCCATGGCACGGAAGATGGCGAGCATGACGCCCTTCTCCTGAAGCTGCGCCCGCAGCTGCGGAAGGTTGCTGCGCGAGCCGAAGCCATCGACCACCACCCTCACCTGCACACCGCGGGCTGCGGCTTCGGCCAGCGCGTCCGTGATCTCGCCGACCTTGCCGTTGTTGTCGTAGATGTAGGCGGCCAGCCAGATGTCGTGGCGCGCAGCGCGAATCGCACGCACCATGGCCGGAAAGAGATCGTCACCGCCGCGCAGCAGCTTCGCCTGATTGCCACCGCTGTACAGCACGCGGTGCACCACGCGCATCAGCTTGTCGGGCGAGAGCGGCGGCGTCACGGTGTTCCTGTCACTCCAGTTCGAGATCGGCCACGAGCGGGAGGTGGTCCGACATACGTGCCCAGGCGGGCCCGCGCGGCACGAAGCTTGCCGTGCAGCGGAACCCGCGCGTGTAGATGCGATCGAGCGAAAACAGCGGCACGCGGGACGGGAACGTACGCTGCGGCGGGCCACCGCCACATTGCGCGCGCATCAAACCCATGTTGCGCACCGGCTCGTCGAGCTTCTCGCCCCAGTCATTGAAATCCCCCGCCAACACCACCGGCTCCTCATAAGGCACGTTGCTGGCCAGAAACGCCCCGATGCGCTCGACCTGGCGCACCCGCCCCGAATGCATCAGGCCCAGATGCGCCACGATGGCATGCACCTTGATCTGGTTCCATTCGACCACCACGTGCAGCAGCCCCCGCTGCTCGAATCGATGGTCGGACACGTCATGATGGCCGATGTCCTCCCCGATGGGCCAGCGCGACAACAGCGCATTGCCGTGTTCGCCGCCCCGCGTGATGGCATTGGTGCGGTAGGCCACATCGTAGCCGTCGGGCGCGAGATGGCTCGCCTGCGGCACGCGAGGCCAGCCGATGTGGGTGTCTGGAAAATGCGCCGCTTCGTTGTGGTTGAAGTTGCGCACTTCCTGCAAAAAGATCATGTCGGCATCAAGGGCTTCCACGCCGAGGCCGATGTTGTGGATCTCCAGGCGGCGCCGCGGCCCGATGCCGCGCACGCCCTTGTGGATGTTGAAGGTTGCCACGCGCAGGATGTGCGCAGGATGCAATGTGGCAGGCGCCGTGTCTCGGATCATGTGAAACGCGGAAGTTGAAGAATCGCCTCGGCATTGGACGGCGAGAAGCACTTGTCGGCGGCTTCGCGCCATGGACACCACTGGTAAGCAATATGCTCTCGCGGGGCCAGCATCACCGGAGTTTTGCGTGGCACGCGCAGCCCGAACACATGCTCCGTGTTCTGCGTCACGCCAGGGGCGTAGCGGTGCCGCCACACGGGATAAATTTCGTAGACGTTGCTGAGGTTCCAGTCGCGCAGGCAAGTGAGCGGGACGTCGGGTGAACCGATCGCGATGCCGGTTTCTTCGGCCACTTCGCGCACCGCGGTTTCGTGCAGCGGCTCCTCCAGGCGATCTTTCGACCCGGTCACGCTTTGCCAGAACCCGGACCGGTCAGCCCGCTCGATAAGCAGCGTCTGGAGGTCGTCATCGTAGATGACGACCAGGACCGATTCGGGAATTTTGAGCATCGCAACATCCTACCGGCCCCGACCCTTGCCAGCCCCGGCAAGCGGCCAAGCCCCCAGCGCGAATGGGTCCGGCCGGGCGGGCCGCGGCGGGGACGCTCAGGCCCCAGGCGTGGCCTGCGGGTTGCGCAGGCGGATGTGCAACTCGCGCAACTGTTTCTCGTCGACGGCGCTCGGCGCATGCGTGAGCAGGTCCTGGGCGCGCTGGGTCTTCGGAAAGGCGATCACGTCGCGGATCGACTCGGCGCGCGTCATCAAAGTCACCAGGCGGTCGAGCCCGAACGCGAGGCCGCCGTGCGGAGGCGCACCATACTGGAGCGCGTCCAGCAGGAAGCCAAACTTGGCCTGCGCCTCTTCCGGGCCGATCTTCAATGCGTTGAACACCTTGCTCTGCACATCGGCCCGGTGGATACGCACCGACCCGCCGCCCAGCTCCCAGCCGTTGAGCACCATGTCGTAGGCCTTGGAGATGCACTTGCCGGGGTCGCTGTCCATGTAGTCTTCATGGCCGTCCTTCGGCGCGGTGAACGGGTGATGCACCGCATTCCAGCGCTGGGCGTCGTCGTCGTACTCGAACATGGGGAAGTCAACCACCCACAGCGGCGCCCACTTGTCGTCGAACAAGCCGCTCTTCCTGCCGAACTCGCTGTGGCCGATCTTCACGCGCAGGCTGCCGATGGCATCGTTGACCACCTTGGCCTTGTCGGCCCCGAAGAAAAGCAGGTCGCCGTTGCAGGCGCCCGTGCGCGCAATGATCTCGGCAATGGCCGCGTCGTGCAGGTTCTTCACGATCGGCGACTGCAAGCCTTCGCGGCCTTTGCCGGCATCTCTTTGCGTCCCGACAACGTGCAGTTGATCG
>CAZBOF010000135.1:0-10469 GCA_964493285.1 uncultured Rhizobacter sp.
TCAACATCGGCGTCGGCCCGGCCAACGCCAAGACCATCACCGACCACATCGCCGTATTGCGCCCGCACGCGTGGATCATGCTCGGCCACTGCGCGGGGCTGCGCAACACGCAGGCGCTGGGCGACTACGTGCTCGCCCACGGCTACGTGCGGGAAGACAACGTGCTGGACGAAGACCTGCCGCAGTGGGTGCCGATCCCCCCACTGGCAGAGATCCAGGTGGCCCTCGAATCGGCCGTGGCCGACATCACCCAGCTCAAAGGTTACGAACTCAAGCGCATCATGCGCACCGGCACCGTGGCCAGCACCGACAACCGCAACTGGGAACTGCTGCCCGACAACAAGCCGCAGCGCCGCTTCTCGCAATCGCGCGCCGTGGCGCTGGACATGGAGAGCGCCACCATCGCCGCCAACGGTTTCCGCTTCCGCGTGCCCTACGGCACGCTGCTCTGCGTGAGCGACAAGCCGCTGCACGGCGAGATCAAGCTGCCCGGCATGGCGAATCATTTCTACCGCGAACGCGTGGATCAGCACCTGCGCATCGGCATCCGCGCCATCGAGCTGCTGCGCCAGCAGGGGGTGGATCAGCTGCACAGCCGCAAGCTGCGCAGCTTCGCCGAAGTGGCATTCCAGTAGGGCCGGGGCGCTGCGTCAGGGCTCGCGCCAGCGCCAGCGAGGCCGCTCGCCCTTGACCCAGCACACTGCCAGCAGCACAGCGCTCAGACACATCGCGTAGACGGCGAACATTTCGGTGCCGACCCGGGGCACCAGCATCGCGCCGCCACCGACCAGCAGCAGGAAGTAGACGGCCAGAACCGCCCAGCCCTGCCAGGCGATCGGCAACCCCCAACCCCAGCCAAACCGCTTGGCCGGGAACCAATGCGCTGGCACGTCAGACGTCTCGTTCTCTTTCATCGGCCGCGCAACGCCAGCCGCACCGGCGTACCAGTCACACTCACTTGACGCGCAACTCGCGCCGCAGAATCTTGCCGACATTGGTCTTGGGCAGGTCGTCGCGGAACTCGATGGCCTTCGGCCGCTTGTAGGCGGTGAAGTTCTCGACGCAGTACGCCTTCAGCGTCTCTTCGGTGAGCGAGAGGTCCTTCTTGACCACGAACAGCTTCACCGCCTCGCCGGAGCGCTCGTCGGGAATGCCGATGGCGGCACATTCCAGCACGCCGGGATGCATGCCGACCACCTGCTCGATCTCGGTCGGGTACACATTGAAGCCGGAGACCAGGATCATGTCTTTCTTGCGATCGACGATCTTCACGTAGCCTTGCGGATCCATCACACCCACGTCGCCCGACTTGAAGAAGCCATCGCTGGTCATGACCTTGGCGGTTTCGTCGGGGCGGTTCCAGTAGCCCGCCATCACCTGCGGGCCGCGGATGCAAATCTCGCCCGGTTCGCCGAACGGGACGTCGCGGCCGTCGTCATCACGGATCGCGATCTCGGTCGACGAAATCGGCAGGCCGATGGTGCCGGTGAAGCCCGTGATGTCGAAACGGTTGATGGTGGCCACCGGCGAGGTTTCCGACAGGCCATAACCTTCGACCACCGGGCACCCCGTGATGCGCATCCAGGCTTCGGCGGTGGACTGCTGCACCGCCATGCCGCCGCCGTTGGACACCGACAGCTGCGAGAAATCAAGGGTGGCGAAATCGGGATGGTTCGCCAGGGCATTGAACAGCGTATTGACGGCCGGGAACATGTTCACGCGATGGTTGCGCAGCGTCTTGATGAAGCCGGGAATGTCGCGCGGGTTCGGAATCAGCAGGTTCACCATGCCCAGGCGCGCGCCCAGCATGTAGCAGGCCGTCAGCGCGAAGATGTGATACAGCGGCAAGGCGCAGACGATGGTCATCTGCTGATCGGGCGATGCACCGCCCTCGGTCAGCTTGGGCATGAACCACGCTTCCGACTGGATGATGTTGGCGACCACATTGCGATGCAACAGCGTGGCACCTTTGGAGACACCGGTCGTGCCGCCGGTGTACTGCAGGAAGGCCACGCTGTCGGGCGTGAGCCTGGGCTTTTGCAAAGTCAGGCGCGAGCCCTCGGACAGCGCGGCGTTGAAGCGGATCACCGTGCGGCCTTCGCCAGCAGGGAGCTGGAACGCAGGCACCATCTTCTTGAGGTTGCGCACGACAAAGTTCACCAGCAGGCCCTTCGGGAACCCCAGCAGCTCGCCCATCGAGGCAATGACGACATGGCGCACCGCGGTTTGCTGAATCACCAGCTCCAGCGTTTTGGCGAAGTTCTCGAGGATGAAGATCGCTTCGGCGCCCGAGTCCTTGAGCTGATGCTCCAGCTCGCGCGCGGTGTACAGCGGGTTGACGTTCACGACCACATAACCGGCGCGAAGAATGGCTGCGATTGCAGGCATGTACTGCGGCACGTTGGGCATCATGATGGCCACGCGGGCGCCGGGCTGGAGCCCCTTGCCCTGCAGCCAGGCGCCCAGTGCGGTGGACATCCGCTCCACGTCGCGGAACTTGAGACGCGCGCCCATGCAGATGGCCGCATCCCGGTCGGCGTAGCGTTGGTAAGACTCCTCGAGCAGATCGACCAGGGAGTTGTACTGCGTTGCGTCAATCTCGGCGGGAACACCGGCCGGATAACTGTTCAACCAAGGCTTCTGCATGATGGGCCAACTCCTGCGTTTGTTTGTTATAGGCGCGGAATGATCCCAGTACGCGGAGCGTCTTGCTACGGTAATTCTCCTAGCGTGCGAAATCGCGGATTTGAGCGTCCTTCGCCTTTCAGCGAGAAAAGCGTGGCGGCCAAGCGTCGTTCGCGCTCCGCGACGATCGCAAGAAACGCCGCGGCGTCTTTCATCTCGCGAAACGTATCGAACCCGCTTTCCAGAAACGCCTGCAACGCCGACATGCCCGCGGCCCGCGCCGGCGCGCGCATGAAGCGCAGCGACTGGCGCAACAGCGGCTTGCGGGTGAGTTCGTCCAGCGAACGCCCGACGCGCAGAGTGAGCGCGATCTGGCGTTCCCGGTCGGCCGGCCGGCCGGCGCCCTGCCAGGCGGCGGTGTAGCCGTCGGAGGTGACTTCACCATCGTTCGGCAGGTGGCGCGCGGTGGCGGTGTCCAGTTCTTCCGACAAGGCGTGCAGTTGCGCCAGGCAGGCCACGGTTTCCACCACGTCTTGCGGGAACAGCCGCACCAATGTGGGCACCACGCGCGCGAACTGCGCATCACGCTGGCTGAAATCACCCGGGCCATAGAGTTCGTCAAGGAAAAACCTCGCCGCACCCACGTACTGCGGATCTGCCAGCAGATCGGCATAGGTGTGCGTGAAGCGCCGCTGCTGATACCGCTTCAGCGCATGAACCTGGCGTGCGAGTTGAGGGTCTTCCTCGCGCGCCGCGCGCTCGCGTTCGACAATGCTCAATTGGTCGAGGATCGATTCGACGGATGCAGCCATGGCAAGAACCCCGGGTTTTCATGAGGCCGGTTAGGCGCCTGCCTCTATGGTCGGACGGCGAATGATGCAACACTCGACGCGGTTTTCCCCTGAACACGCATGCAACGACGAACCCTTCTGACGCTGGGCGCAGGCGCCGCCATCGCGCTGGCCCTGGCCGGTGGTGGGCTGGCTATGATCCAGCCCGGCTTGCGCGAAGGGCGCCTGACATCCTCGGGGCGCGACGTCTTCGAGGCGATCGCCCGTGCCGTGCTCGATGGCAGCCTGCCCGAGGACGCACCCTCCCGCCACGCAGCACTGGCCGCCCACCTGACGCGCCTGGATGACGCCATCGGCGCGCTCCCGCCCGCCACGCAGGCCGAACTGGGGCAGTTGCTGTCGCTGCTGGCGAGCGCTGCAGGACGCATCGGCCTGGCCAGCCTGCTGGCGCCATGGCCCGACGCGAGCATCGAGCAGCTGCAATCGTCGCTGGCCGCCATGCGCCATTCTTCGATGGCCCTGAAGCAGCAGGCTTACCACGCGCTGCGCGACCTCACCAACGCCGCGTACTACGCCGACCCTGGTACCTGGGCACAGCTCGGTTATCCCGGTCCGCGCGACATCTGAGCCCGCCATGAGCCAGATGCCCGACCCGATCGAGGACGGCCTGCGCCGAGGCTGGCGCGTGCTGGGCGGCCGCCACGCGCCATTGCCCGCCGAGATCACCTGCGACGTGGCCATCGTCGGCAGTGGCGCCGGGGCCGGCATCACCGCCGAACTGCTCACGCAGGCGGGCCTGTCGGTCGTCATCGTCGAAGAAGGCCCGCTCAAAAGCAGCCGCGATTTCAAGCAGCTCGAAAGCGACGCCTACCCGTCGCTGTATCAGGAAAGCGCCGCGCGCAAGACCGCCGACAAAGCCATCACCATTCTCCAAGGACGCTGCGTGGGCGGCTCCACCACGGTCAACTGGACCAGCTCGTTCCGCACGCCGCCCGAGACCCTGCAGCACTGGCAGCGCCGGTTCGGCCTCGACATGTTCACCGAAGCCGCCCTGGCCCCTTGGTTCGAACAGGCCGAGGCGCGGCTGAACATCGGCCCCTGGCTCACACCGCCCAACCGCAACAACAGCCTGCTGAGCGAGGGCGCGGCCCAGCTCGGCATCGGATCGGCCGCCATCCACCGCAACGTGCGGGGCTGCTGGAACATCGGCTCCTGCGGCCTGGGCTGCCCCACCAACGCCAAGCAGTCGATGCTGGTCACCACGCTGCCCGCCGCACTGGAGCGCGGCGCCACGCTGCTGGTGCAGACGCGCGCGCACCAGATCGAAACCATGCAGCAACGCGCCCGCGCGCTGGTCTGCCTGCCGGTGGCGCTCAACGGCGCCGCCTCCGTCGGCAGTGCGCCCACGCGCGTGCGCGCCAAGCATTTCGTCATCGCCGGCGGCGCCATCAATTCGCCGGCTCTGCTGCTGCGCTCCGACCTCCCCGACCCGCACGGCCTGCTGGGGCAGCGCACCTTCCTGCACCCGGTGGTCATCTCGGCCGCACGGTTCGACGAGCGGGTGGAAGCCTGGGACGGCGCGCCGCAAACCATCTACAGCGATCACTTCCTGCACACGCACCCGATCGACGGGCCGCTGGGCTACAAGCTCGAAGCGCCGCCGATGCATCCGGTGATCTTCAGCAGCACGATGGCCGGCTTCGGCAAGGGCCAGGCCGATTCACTGCGCCAGTTTCCCCACACGCACAGCCTGCTCGCCCTGCTGCGCGACGGCTTCCATCCCGAATCGGCAGGCGGGCGCGTGACGCTGCGCGACGACGGCTCGCCCGTGCTCGACTACCCGCTGAACGCCGTGGTGATGGAAGCCGCGCGCCGCGCGCTCCTGAGCATGGCGCAGATCCAGTTTGCCGCCGGCGCCCGCATCGTGACGCCGGTGCACGAGCAAGCGGGCGACTACACGCAATGGGACGATGCCCGCGCCGCCATCGAGGCGCTGCCGATGGCCCCGCTGCGGGCGCGGATGTTCAGCGCACACGTGATGGGCGGCTGCCCCATGGGCACCGACGCCCGCAGCGGCGTGGTGCGGCCCGACGGCACGCATTGGCAGGTGGCCAACCTCTCGGTGCACGACGGTTCCATCTTTCCCACCAGCATCGGTGCCAACCCGCAGCTGTCGATCTACGGTTTTGCCAACTTGCTTGCCACGGGACTCGCCAAGCGTCTGACCGGGCGCGAAGTGCGGCTTGCGCGCATTGGCTGAAATTTCGCGTACAAACCCGGCTGCATGCTCGCCCGCCTCCAGCAACTCTCCACGCTGCTCATCCTCGCGGCGGCTGCAGCATGGGCGGCTTGGGCGTGGCAGGCCGGGCACCGGTGGGGTGCGCCGCTCGGCGCCTGGGTCATTGCGTTCAGCTACGCGTTGTTCATGGCCGTCGAATACCTGTTCGTGTGGCGTGTCAACCAAGGCGATCCCGCGCCGAAAGCCAGCGTGGGGCAAATGGCCCGCGCCTGGTGGGGCGAAGTGAAGACGGCCCCGCGCGTGTTCGCCTGGTGGCAACCCTTTTGCGCGAACCGCGAGCCCGATTTCGTGCCGCTCGCGCGCGAACGGCGCGGCGTGGTGCTCGTGCATGGCTTCATCTGCAACCGCGGCCTGTGGAATGGCTGGATGCCACGCCTGCGTCACCTCGGCATTCCGTTCGTTGCCGTGAGCCTGGAGCCGGTGTTCGGCAGCATCAGCGACTACGCGCCACGCATCGACGCTGCGGTTCAACAGCTCACGCAGGCGACCGGCCAGGCACCCGTGATCGTGGGCCACAGCATGGGAGGCCTGGCCATCCGTGCCTGGCTGGCAGCCTTCCAGGGCGGCGAGCGCGTCCACCGCATCGTCACCGTCGGCACGCCGCACCGCGGCACCTGGATGGGCCGTTTCGGCGTGGCGCCCAACACCCGCGAAATGCGCCTGGGCACCCCGTGGCAGCGCACACTCGAAGCCGGCGAGCGCCCCGACCTGCTGGCGCGGTTCACCTGCTTCTACGGCCACTGCGACAACATCGTCTTCCCGGCATCCACCGCCACCCTGCCCGGCGCGGACAACCGGCACCTGAGCGCGGTGGCGCACGTGGCGATGCTGGATGCCCCCGCGGTGTTCGACACCGTCGTGACGCTCACGCGCCAGGCCTGACGGCTCAGAACACGCGATCGCCGGGCAGCCGCGCATCGGCCGCCAGCTCGCTCTGCGCGGCCACGCGCTCGTACAGCGGCGTGAAGTCAGGCGCCGTGGCGTCGAACAGCTGCGCGAAGCCATCGATCACGAAATAGGTGCTCTGGTAGCTGTCGATGCGGTAGTGGGTTCGCATGATGCGTTCCACGTCGAAGCCCAGCCGTTGCGGCTCAGGGCTGAGAACGCTGTGCCGCAATTCGGCCGCCGACGACAGGATGCCGGCGCCATACGCTCGAAGGCCTGCCGGCGTGGCGATCAAGCCGAACTCCACCGTGTACCAGTACAGACGCGCGAGGTATTCGCAGGAGTGCAGCCGGCTGGCTTTCAGCCCGCCGGCGCCGTAGGCCTGCATGTAGTCGGCGAAGACCGGGTTGAACAGCAGCGGCACATGGCCGAAGAGGTCGTGGAACACATCGGGCTCGACGACGTAGTCGAACTCCTCCGGCCGGCGTATCCAGCCCGTCACCGGAAAGCGCCGCTGCGCCAGCAGGGCAAAGAACGCCTCTTCGGGAATCAGCCCGGGCACCGCCACCACGTCCCAGCCGGTGGCTGCGCGCAAGCGCTGCGACAACGCCTCGAAACGGGGAATCCGGTCGGGCGCCCCCAGTTGCCGGACGGCGCGGATGAAGTCATCGCAGGCCAACCCCGGCAGCTGTGCCACCTGGCGCTCATAGAGGCGCTGGTAGAGCGCGTGGTCCTGGCGGGTGTAGCGCGCCCATTGCTGGTCGCAGGTGTAGTCGGACCGCGCGGCGGCATAGTCGCCGCGCGGCGGGCGCGTGCCGTCCCCGTAGGTGACCGGCGCCACCCCCTGGTTGACGGCTTTGTCGACTGTCACGCGGAACCCGCCTTTTCGTCCTTCAGCACGCCGCGGCGAACCTGGTCGAGTTCGATGCTCTCGAACAGCGCGCGGAAGTTGCCTTCGCCAAAGCCCTGGTCACCCTTGCGCTGGATGATCTCGAAGAAGATCGGCCCGATGACGGTCTGCGTGAAGATCTGCAGCAGCAGCTCGTTGGGCGCGCCCTGGTGCGTGGCCCCGTCGATCAGCACGCGCAGCTCGCGCAGCGCCTGCACGTTCTCGCCGTGGTTGGGCAACCGCTTGTCGACGAGGTCGTAGTAGGTCTCGATCGTGTCCTGGAACGCCACGCCCGAGGCGCGCATGCCACGCACGGTGTCGTAGATGTCGGCGCTGCCGAGCGCGATGTGCTGGATGCCCTCGCCGTGGTACAGGTCGAGGTACTCGGCGATCTGGCTCTTGTCGTCCGAGCTTTCGTTGATCGGGATGCGGATCTTGCCGCAGGGGCTGGTCATCGCCTTGCTCTTGAGCCCGGTGAGCTTGCCTTCGATGTCGAAGTAGCGGATCTCCCTGAAGTTGAACAGGCGTTCGTAGAAATCGGCCCACTCCTTCATGCGCCCGCGGTGCACGTTGTGCGTGAGGTGGTCGATGTAGGTGAGCCCGTGGCCGCTGACCTCGGTGCCGGCACCCGGCAGCGGCACGAAGTCGACGTCGTAGATGCTGATGTTGCCGATGGCGCCCGGCTGCGCGCCGTCCTTGCCGTGCCAGCGGTCCACGAAGTAGATGAGCGAGTCGCCGCTGCCCTTGATGGCCGGGATGTTCAGCTCCATGGGGCCGGCATGCTGCCCGAAGCCCCAGGCACCCAGTTCGAGCGCGCGCTCGTAGGCCTTGTTGGCGTCGCTCACCCGGAAGGCCATGGCGCACACGCTGGGGCCGTGGAGCCGGGCAAAGCGCTGCGCGAACGAGTTGGGCTCGGCGTTGACGATGAAGTTGATGTCGCCCTGGCGGAACAGGGTGACGTTCTTGTGCCGGTGGCGGGCGATGGCGCGAAAGCCGAGTTCTTCGAACAGCCGGCCGAGCGCGGCAGGGTCGGGAGCGGCGTACTCGACGAACTCGAAACCATCGGTGCCCATGGGGTTGTCCCAGGGGGTGAATTGCATCGGAGCCTCCTGGCGAAAAGGGAACGTTCCCACCCGTAGGTTCCTCGTGTCCGCGCCTTTTGGCAAGCACACCGCAAGAGGCCAAGGAGACAACGGGGTCTCGGAGAATCAACAGATCGCCGGAGCGCCTGCGTGAATGCGCTTCAGGGCTCCAGGCCACGCACGAAACGCGTGGTGGCCGCCAGCGACAGATTCAGCAGCTGCGACAGTTCCTGAATGTCGTCTGGAATGGCCGGGTTGTCCCAGCTCTGCGCCGAATGGCGGGCCAGGCGGATGGCGAGATTCACGCTGCGCACGCTGGGATGGTCGTCATGAAAGGCCCCGGTGACGCGCAGCAGCAGATCAGGCAGGGTCCACGCATCCATCAGCGCTTGCTGCAAATCGACCAGCTTGACGTTGAGCACCTGTTGCTGCGCAACGTGCGAGCGCAGCGCCGGATCGGCGATCTGCATCTCGCGCACGCGCAAGGCAAGCGCAGGCGCATGGCACCACACCAGCATCTCCGCGAAGTCGTGCAGCAAGGCCGCCTCGTAAACCACCGCGGCGTCGGGGTCCATGCGGTGCACCGCGAACGACAGTGCCATGCGCGCCGCACGATGCGAGCGGCGCAGCACCTCGTTCAGCCCGGCCAGCGATCTCGGCTCGTCTGCCAGCCAGTGCTCGATCGTGGGCTGCGGGCCGAAGGCGTTGAAAAACGGCGAGATGCCCATCAACACCACCGCGGCGGTCACGGTTTCGACGTCGGTGACCAGCCGCGGCGGCCGATTCACGGCCGCATGCGCGAGCACCTTGAGCGTCATCAGCGGGTCGTCGGCGATCATCTCGCCGATGAGATTGGCGTCGACCTCGTCTTCATTGGCCCGCATGGCCTCCAGCGCATCGGCGGTGTCGCCGAGGATCGGAATCTCGGTCTGGCAGAAATGCGCCACCCACGCCGACAAGTCGCCCAGCGGGGCCGTGATCGCAGGCGGGGGTGGCGGAGACGGTGGCGAGGAGACGGGGTCCATGGCGAAATCGAAAGGGTCGTACCGGGTTATCGACGGATGGCGCACCGGACTTGAATCCGCGCGGGTGACACTCGCGGCCCGCGGCCAGTGTGCCGCGGACGGTGGACCCGGCTCCCTAGAATTGACCCCTTCCCTGCATCCAGATTCCACGCCATGACCACCCTCGGCACCCCGCTGTCCCCCTCCGCCACGCGCGTGATGCTGCTCGGCAGCGGCGAATTGGGCAAGGAGGTCTTGATCGCGTTGCAGCGCCTGGGCGTGGAAACCCTGGCCGTCGACCGCTACGACCATGCCCCCGGCCACCAGGTGGCACACCACGCCCACACCATCGCGATGAGCGACCCTGCGCAGCTCAAGGCGCTGATCGAGGCCGAACGGCCCGACCTCGTCGTACCCGAGATCGAAGCCATCGCCACGCCGATGCTCGAAGAACTCGAGGCCGCCGGGGTGACCCGCGTGATCCCCACGGCCCGCGCCACCCGCTTGACCATGAACCGCGAAGGCATCCGCCGCCTCGCCGCCGAAACCCTGGACTTGCCCACGAGCCCCTATGCGTTCTGCGACTCGCTGGAGGCGCTGCGCGAAGCGATTGCCCAGCCGGGCATCGGCTACCCCTGCATCGTCAAGCCGGTCATGAGCAGTTCCGGCAAGGGCCAGAGCAAGCTCGACGGCCCCGGCGACGTGGATGCCGCCTGGGCCAGCGCGCAGTCGGGCGGGCGGGTCAGCCATGGCCGCGTGATCGTCGAAGGGTTTGTCGACTTCGATTACGAGATCACCCTGCTCACCGTCCGCGCGCGTGGTGCGAATGGCGAGGTCGAAACGCATTTCTGCGATCCCATCGGCCACCTGCAGGTGCAGGGCGACTACGTCGAG
>CAZBOF010000136.1:0-10437 GCA_964493285.1 uncultured Rhizobacter sp.
CTGCTCGGGGTCACGCTCAGGGGGTATTCGAACGACGTCTACTTCCAGGTGGCCTTGATCACCATCATTGGCTTGTCGGCGAAGAACGCGATCCTGATCATCGAGTTCGCGAAGGATCTCCAGGCCCAGGGCAAGAGTGCGTATGAAGCCGCGCTGGCTGCGGCCCACCTTCGCTTCCGCCCGATCCTCATGACCTCGATGGCTTTCATCCTGGGCGTGATGCCGATGGTGATCAGCTCCGGTGCGGGCTCGGCGAGCCAGCACGTGCTGGGCACCGGCGTGATCGGCGGGATGATCACATCGGTGACGCTGGCCGTGTTCTTCGTGCCGGTGTTCTTCGTGGTGGTGCGTCGCTTCTTCAAGGGGAGCGAGCGTCAACGCAAGTTGTACGCGCATGAATCGGACGACGCGACGGTCGGTACCGAAATCGATCCAGGCAGCAAGGGAGCCCATTGATGCGGCGCATGTCCAATCTCCGTTCGTCGTGGCGCACGCTGGCCGTGCTGCCGGCGGCGCTGTCTCTGAGCGCTTGCATGTCGCTCATTCCCGCGTATGAGCGCCCGCCGGCGCCGGTGGCGCCGAGCTTCCCCCACGCAGAGGTGGCGGCGCCCGGCGCGGTGGCGGCGAGCGACCTCGAATGGCAGCGCTTCTTCGTCGACGAGCGCCTCAAGCGCCTGATCGAGATCGCGCTGGCCAACAACCGCGACCTGCGCGTGGCGATCCTCGCCATCGAGCAGGCCCGCGCGCAGTACGGCATCCGCCGCGCCGATGAGCTGCCCAGCGTGGGCTTGGCCGCCAGCGGCACGCGCCAGCCGGCCACGGCCACGCAGCCTGCCAGCCTGTACATGGTGGGTCTGGCGGTCACGTCGTACGAACTCGATTTCTTCGGGCGCGTGCGCAGCCTCAGCGAAACCGCGCTGGCCCAGTACCTCGCCACGGAAGAAGGCCGCAAGGCCGCGCAGATCAGCCTGATCTCGGGCGTGGCGGCGACTTACGTCAATCTGCTGGCCGACGATGCGCTGCTGGCGCTGACGCGCGACACGCTCAAGACCCGCGAAGAGTCGTTCCGGCTTGCCAAGCTGAAGTTCGACAACGGCGCCAGTTCCGAACTCGACTTCCGCCAGGCCGAATCGCTGCTCGAAGCCGCCCGCGTGGCGCTCGCACAGCAGCAGCGCCAGCGCATGCTCGACGAGAACGCGCTGGTGTTGCTGCTGGGCCAGACGCTGCCCGAAGACCTGCCGGCCGGGCGCACCATCACCGAGCAGGGCTTGTTGGCCGACCTGCCCGCCGGGCTGCCGTCGGAACTGCTGGTGCGCCGCCCCGACGTGCGCCAGGCCGAGCAGCAGCTGATCGCCGCGAACGCCAGCATCGGCGCAGCGCGTGCGGCGTTCTTCCCGCGCATCAGCCTGACGGCCAGCATCGGCACCGCCAGCACCGAGTTGTCGGACCTGTTCAAGAGCGGCACCCGCGCCTGGACCTTCATGCCGCAACTGGTGCTGCCGATCTTCGACGCGGGCCGCAAACAGGCGAACCTCGACTCGGCCAAGGTCGGGCGCGACATCGCTGTGGCCCAGTACGAGAAGTCGATCCAAACGGCGTTCCGCGAAGTGGCCGATGCGCTCGCGGGCCGGGCGACGCTCACCGAGCAGGTGCGCGCCCAGGCGGCGCAGGCCAATGCCGAGCAGGTCCGCTTCCGCCTGGCCGACTTGCGCTACACCAATGGTGCGGCGAGCTACCTCGACGTGCTGGACGCGCAGCGCTCTCTGTTCGCCTCTCAGCAAGCGGTGGTGCAGGTGCAGGCCGCGCAGGTGCAGAACCTCGTCACGCTCTACAAGGTGCTGGGCGGCGGCTGGACCGAGCCGGCGCAAGAGGCGGCCGCCGCGCCGCGCTGAAGGGCGCGACCGGGCGCGGCGTTCTCAGTCGCGGCCCGTGCCGGCTTGTTCGGGCCCGAGTTGGCGCAATGCGCTGGCCAGGGCCTGGAAGCGTTCCTGCTGGGCGGGGGCCAGCCGGTGTTGGCGCAGCAGCGCGCGCCAGTCCGCGGCCGGCCGCGCGGCGGTGTCACCCTGCGGCGAGCGGCTTTCCAGTGCGTCTTTCAGCGCTTGCAGCTTGAGCGCGCGGCGGGCGGCTTCCTGCGCGGGCTTGGGTGCCAGTTGCCAGGCGGCTTCAAGCCGCAGCAGGGTGTCGTCGCACGCCGCTGCGGACAGCGGGCCCGGTGCGTCAAGCGGCTGCGCGAACCGCTGCGCCAGCGCGGTCTCCCATTCGGCGGGCAAGGCTTCGAGGGCGGCCCAGCGGGTGTCTTGGTCGGCGGGTTCGCCGTGGCCGGCTTCGCGCGCTTCGCACAGCGCCAGTTTGGCGGCGAGCGCATCGCAGCGCCGGTTCCAGCGTTGCCGTGCCTGGGCATCGATGGCCTGCAACACGGCAGCGCGGGCTTCGCGGTAGCGCGCTTCCAGGGCCGGCATCGCCTGCCGCGGGCCATCGGGGGCGTTGCGCCAGGCGGCGTCAAGCTGTGCGAGCGCGCGTTGCCATTCGCTCGGTGTGCGGCCCTCCGAAAGCAAGGCTTGCAACTGCGTCAGCAAGCTTTCGCGGACTTCGAGTTGCGCCGCCCAGGCGGATTCGCGTGCCTGGTGCGCGGCCTCGCGGTGGGCGAACACCGCGTCGGTGCAGGCCTTGAAGCGCGCCCACAGGGCGGTCTCCGTCTGCCGCGAGAGCGGCAGCGCGCGCGCGTGTTGTTGCCATTCACCTTGCAGTGCGCGCACCTGCTGCGCGGCATCGCGTGGCAAGGGCTGGGCGGGGTTGTCGGGCTGCAATGCCTGGGCCCGTGCGATGAGCGCTTCGCGGGCCGCCGCCGCGCTGCGGCGCGCCGCAGCGAGGGGGGCTTCCACACGCGCCAGGCTCTCGCGCCAGCGTTGCTGGACGGTGCCGCGTTCCGCAGCGGGCACCGTGTGTTCCACCGGTCCGAGTTGGCGCCAGGCTTGTTGCGTGGCTTGCAGCACGCGCAACTGTTCCTTCCAGTGCGCGGCCAGTGCGTCTTCCCCGGTGGGCGGGTCGATCGCCACGGCATCCAGCGCATCCAGCAAGGCGGTGCGGGCTGCCAGGTTGTCTTGTCGCGCGGCTTTCGTCGCCTCTTGCTGCGCCGCCACGGGCAGGTAGGCGGTCTGCAGTGCACTGTCGAAGCGCTGCCACAGGGCGTGGGGATGCGCCGCCCCGCTGCGTTCCAGCGTCTTCCAGCGCTGGCGCAGATCGCGGATGGCGTCCGCATGCGCCTGCAACTTCAGCTTGGGGGCATCCGGGCGGGCGGCGGCGTCGAGCGCTTGCTGCGCCAGCGCTTGCGCTTCGGTGACCAGCCGGTCGAGGGCATGCGCGCCGCCCCAACGTTGCCAGGCGCTCAGGCGGGCCATCTCGGCACGCAGGGCCTGGTGCCGGGTCTGGCGGCGGCCGGACAAGGCGGCTTGGCCCGCGGCCTCGAGCGTTGTGTCGATGGCCTGGAGGTGTGCACGCAGGTCGGCGGAGCGGCCTTCCGCGAGGGCGTCGTCGGCTTGGGAAAGCAAGGTGTCGACTTCGGCTTGCTGTTCGGCGCCGAGCACGGGCCGGGGGGCGGGCGCAGGCGGCGGTACAGGTGCGGATGCGTCGATGGCCGCTTGCACCGCGGCGGCCGCTGCGAGGGCTTCAGCTTCGGCGGCCTGTGCCGCTTCTCGCTGTGCCAGCGCCAGCGTTTCGGCTTGGCGGGCCTCTTCGATCTGGCGCTGCCTTTCCTGCGCCAGCCGTTGCGCTTGTTCTGCCTGGGCGTGCAGCACCGCATTGAGCTGCGCGCGCCGCGCCGCGAAATCGGCCTGCAGTTCTGTGCTCAGGCCCGTGGCGTCGATTGCCTGCCAGCCTTGATCGAGCGCGACCAGGCGGTTGGCTGCCAGCGGCGCTTCTTGCGCGAGCGAGGTGGCGGTCGCGATCAGCGCCTGGGCCTGTTCGTGGGCTTCCCGCTGCGACACCTGCATTTGCCAACGCCGCTTGGCGGCGCGGTGCGCGCGGCTGTCTTGCCCGCGCAGCTCGCGCTCGGCCCGTTTCAGCGCGGGTTCGGTCTGGAGCGCTTCCACGGCGGCGAGCTTGACCTCCCAGAGGGGCTCGGTGCGGGCGAGTGCGAGCAGCGTCTCCTCGTCGGTGCCGGCGGCGGTGACGCGAGCGAGCCCTTCGCTGCGTGCCTGGCCTGCGGCGGCGCGCGCCGTGGCTTGCTTGTCGGGTGCAGGCGCTGGGGTGGCGGCGGGTGCCGCATCGGCGCGCGCGGGCTTCTTGAATAACCAGTCCAGCATGGCGGTGGGGGAAGGGGGGAACAACGGCGCCAGCAGGGGCGATCATGCCGCGAGGGCGGTGCAAGTGTAGGCGCCTCGCCCGCGGCCCGCGGCGCGATTCGATGTGAGGGGTGGCTGGTTGCGTTTCACGCGGGTAAGCTGCGCGCCGGCCATGCCGGCCGCCTGAAAGCCGCACAAGATGACGCAGCCTTCCGAGGGATCCCTCCAGTTCGAGCGCGAGATGCTGGGCGTGGCCGCTGCCAGCGCCTCGGGCGCGCAGGCGCCGGCCGAAGCCGACGCGATGGGGCCGCCGGCCGCCGCCTTTCATCGCGCCGCGCCGAGGGTCGTCGAAGACACGCCCCTGCGCATCGGCCAATGGTTTGCGTCGGCGGCGCCCCTTTTGCCGGAGCGTGCCGAACCGATGGCGGCGGGTTCGCAGGGGGAGACGCCCGATCCGCTGGAGATCGGCGGGGTGGGGCTGGCATTGTCTGGCGGCGGCATCCGCAGCGCGACGTTCGGGCTGGGGGTGATCCAGGCGCTGGCGCAGCGGGCATGCCTGTCCAAGATCGATTACCTCTCGACGGTGTCGGGCGGCGGCTACATCGGCGGCTGGCTGACCGGCTGTGTGCGCAACTTCGGCGGCGTCGACGCCGTGGAGTCCCGCTTGCGCGGCACCGCCAGCCTGCCACCGCATCTCACCGAGCCCTCCGAGGTCACCTGGCTGCGGCGCTACAGCCACTACCTGGCGCCGCGTTTCGGATTCTTCAGTGCGGACCTGGTGGCGCTCGCGCTGGGCTGGTTGCGCAACGCCTTGCTGAACCTGGTGGTGATGCTGTCGCTGTTGACGGTGCTGCTGGTGGTGCCGCTCGGGCTGGCGCAGGGGTTGCCATGGCTGTTGGCGGTCGACGCGCTGGAGCTGGGCTTGCTGCCGGGGTTTGCGTTCGGCATCTCGTTCATCTACCTGGCGATCGCGATGTCGGCGCAGGATGCCGACAAGCGGGGCGCGCTGATGCGGTGGGTGTTGCGCTGGCTCGGTGCGTGGCATTCCCGGCTGCGCGCGCTGCTGCCGTCGGTCGACGGGCCGGCACTGCAGGCGGGCGCCCGCAGCGCGATGAAGACGCTCGCCGATGCCGCCACGCTGTCGGCTGCCGTGGGCGTCATCCTGCTGGGCGTCATCGTGGGCGGGCTCGACGACCTGACGCAGGCGGCCTTGCCGCTGGCGGGCTTTCTGGGCGTCTATCTGCTGCTGGCCTGCATGGTGGCGATCGGCATGGATTGGCGCTACGGCGAGAGCCGGCACCTCACGTTCGGCAAGCGCGTGTGGGCGCTGCTGGTCTCGGCCGTCGTCTATGTGGTGGCGGCCGCAGTGGGGGTGACGCTGATGGCGGGCCTGGTTCTCGCGGGGCATGCCTGGCTGGCCAGCGCACCCAGCGTGACGCAGCGCCACATCCAGGCGCTGACCTTCGGGCCGGTGATGGTGATGCTGGCGTTCATGGCCAGCACCTTCGTCTTCGTGGGGCTCGTCGGGGCGCAGTACCGCGAACGCACGCGCGAGTTCTGGAGCCGCGCGATCACGCTCACCGGCAAGGGCTGTGCGATCTGGGTGGTGTGGATGCTGCTCGCCTTCTACGTGCCGGGCTGGCTGGACAAGGTGGTGCCCTGGCTGGACGTGCGGGTGGACCGCGCCGCCTTGGCGGCCACGGCGGGGTCGGCATTCATCGCCTGGCTCACGGCGGCCGTGCCCGCGAAAGGCCCGAGCCGGCTCGGGCAGTTCCTGGCCGCGACGAGTTCGGCGTTTGCGGTGCTGGCCGCGGTGGGCCTGCTCATGCTGGGCGCGTGGGTCGTGAATGCCATCGTGGCGACGTCGCCGTTGTCCTTGCCGATGCTGGCCGGCGCCTGCCTCATCGGGCTGTGGCTGTTCGGCCACCAGATCGACATCAACCTGTTCTCGATGCAGGCGCTGTACCGCGTGCGCCTCGTGCGCTGCTACCTCGGGGCCAGCAACCCGCGGCGCGACGCCACCGGCTTCACCGGCATCGACGAAGGCGACGACATGCCGCTGGCGCCGGAGCAGACCATGCAAGAGGCGCCGCATCACTACCGTCCCCTGCACCTGGTCAACACCGCGATGAACCTCACCGTGGGCCAGGACCTCGGCTTGCTGTCGCAGAAAAGCGCGAACTATGTGCTGTCGCCGATGTACTGCGGCTTCCAGACCACGGCACGCGCCACCTCGGAGCCGCAGCAGCTGGCCCAGCAAGGCGCCCGCCTGCACTACGTGCCCACGCGCGAGCTGTGCGAGAACGATCCCTCGCTGACGCTGGGCGCCGCGATGGCGACCTCCGGCGCGGCGGTGAGCCCGAACATGGGGCGCTTCTCCAGTGGTGCGCTGGCGTTCGTGCTCACGGTGCTGAACCTGCGCCTGGGCCGCTGGGCCCCCAACCCGAAGACGCCCGAACGGCGGGGTTCGCCGCATTTCGGCCCGGACTACCTGCTCAAGGAGCTGCGCGGCCAGGCGAATGACCAGCAGCCGTTCGTGTACCTCTCCGACGGCGGCCACTTCGAGAACCTTGGCCTGTATGAGCTGGTGCGCCGCCGTTGCCGGCTCATCGTCTGCGTGGATGCGGCGGCCGACCCGCAGTACTCTCACGACGACCTGGGCAACGCCATCCGCCAGGTGCGGCTGGATTTCGGCGCGGAGGTGGAGATCGACCTGTCGCCGCTGCAGCCTGATGGCGAGGGTTTCAGCGCGCGCGCCTTCGCGGTCGGCACGATCCGCTACCCCGATCTGCCGGCGGACCAGCGCAGCACGCTGATCTACCTCAAGCCGTGCATGGTGGCCGGCCTGAGCGCCGACCTCATCACGTTCCGCAACACCTATTCGCAATTCCCGCAGCAAGGCACGGGCAACCAGTTCTTCAACGAAGCGCAGTTCGAAAGCTACCGCGCACTCGGCCAGCAGTTGATGCGGGGCTGTCTCGACACCGCGGCGGCGTCGCTCCCCGTGGCGGTGTCGCCTACCGGGCAAGCCCGGTAGGCAGCGCAGCGGGTGCTGCCTACACTGCGCCCATGACGCAAACGCTCGCCACCGCCGATGGCCTGAAGCTTCAACTGCGGCACTGGCCGGCGGCCGCCGCTGCGACGGCGCGCGGCACCGTGCTCATCGTGCATGGCCTGGGCGAGCACATCGGGCGCTACAACCCCGTGGCCGCTCACCTGAACGCCTGGGACTGGAACGCGGTCGGCTACGACCACCGGGGCCACGGCCGCAGCGAAGGCGGGCTCGGGCGGCTGGCGCACGGCGATGACCTGCTGCGCGACCTGGGCGGGGTCATCGATCTCGTGCGCTTGCGCTACCCGGCGCCGCTGGTGTTGCTCGGTCACAGCATGGGTGGGCTGGTGGCGGCGCGTTTCGTGGCCGAAGGCGTGGGCGGCGAAACGCCGGCGCCGTGGTACCGCGCGGTCGATGCGCTGGTGCTCTCATCGCCTGCCCTGGAGGCTGACATGAACGGTTTCCAGAAGCTGCTGCTCTCCACGCTCGGCGCGTTGGCGCCCGACCTCGCAGTGAGCAACGGGCTCAAGTCCGCATGGGTGAGCCGCGACCCGAAAGTGGTGGCCGCCTACGACGCCGATCCTCTGGTGCACGACCGCATCACGCCCAAGCTCGCACGCTTCATTCTCGATGGTGGCGCGCTGGTGCGGGCCCGCGCACCGCAGTGGGCGCTTCCCACGCTGCTGATGTATGGCGGCAGCGACCGCTGCGTCGCGCCGCGCGGCAGCCGTGCGTTTGCCGAATCGGCGCCTGCGGCGTGGGTGCAGGCGCAGGCCTTTCCGGCGCTGGCGCACGAGATCTTCAACGAGCCCGAGCAGGCCGATGTGTTCGCCACACTCCAATCGTGGTTGGGAAAAATAGCACACCCGGTCTAAAATATGCGGTTCCATGGTGGCGCGCGCCCAGTCGGGCGGAAGACAGCCATCTCGACGCTCAGGGAACCTCATGATTCAACACAAGAAGCTCTACATCGGCGGCCAGTGGGTTTCAAGCCAGGGCAGCGAGCCACCCAGTGTGGTGGTTTCGCCAGCCACGGGCGAAGCAATTGCTCACATCGTGCGCGGCAACGCCGACGATGTGAACCAGGCGGTCGCCGCAGCACGGGGCGCGTTCGAGGCGTGGTCGACGCGTCCGCACGCCGAGCGCGGCGCCTGCCTCCTGAAGATCCACGAAGGCCTGAAGGCGCGGGCGGACGACATCGCCACCGCCATCTCGTCCGAGATGGGCATGCCGCTGCGGCAGTCGCTGCCGATCCAGGCCGGTTCCCCGATCGCGGCGTTCAAGATGTACGCCAAGATGGTGGACGGCTTCCAATGGGAAGAGCCGGTCGGCCATTCGCTGGTGGTGCGCGAAGCGGTGGGCGTGGTGGCGGCGATCACGCCGTGGAACTACCCGCTGCACCAGGTGGCGGCGAAGGTGGCGGCGGCCTTGGCGGCGGGTTGCACCGTGGTGCTCAAGCCGGCGGAACTCACGCCGCTCAATGCCTTCATCCTGGCCGAGGTGATCGATGCGGCCGGGTTGCCCGCGGGGGTGTTCAACCTCGTCACCGGCCGCGGCACCGTGGTGGGGGAAGCGATGGTCACGCACCCGGATGTCGACATGATCTCGTTCACCGGCTCCACGCAGGCGGGGCGCCGCATTTCGGCCCAAGCCGCCGCCACCATCAAGCGCGTGGCGCTCGAACTGGGTGGCAAGTCGGCTTCCATCATCCTGGACGACGCCGATTTCGCGAGCGCGGTGAAAGGCTCGGTGCAAGCGTGTTTCCTGAACGCCGGCCAGACCTGCACCGCCCACACGCGCATGCTGGTGCCTGTGGCGCGCTATGAAGAAGCGGCCCGGCTCGCGGTGAAGGCCACGCAGGCTTACCGCGTGGGCGACCCGTTCGACGAAACCTCGACCATGGGCCCGGTGGCATCGAAGGCACAGCAGGACACCGTGCAAACCTACATCCAGATCGGCCTCGACGAAGGCGCCGAGTTGCTGTGCGGCGGGCTCGGCATGCCCGACGGCGTCAACCCGAAGGGCTTCTACGTCCAGCCCACGGTGTTCGGGCGCGTGCGGCCCGATTCGCGCCTCGCGCAGGAAGAGGTGTTCGGCCCGGTGCTGTCGATCCTCACCTATGAAGACGAAGACGACGCGGTGCGCATCGCCAACGACAGCATCTACGGGCTGTCGGGCGGCGTGTGGGGGGCGAGCGACGAGCGCGCGAAAGCCGTGGCGCGCCGCATCCGCACCGGCATGGTCGACATCAACGGCGGCGGCTTCAACCTCCAGGCGCCGTTCGGCGGCTACAAGCAGTCGGGCAATGGCCGCGAGTTCGGCAAGTACGGCCTGGAAGATTTTCTCGAACTGAAGTCGATGCAGTTCCGCCGCGGCTGATCTGCGATGCTGCCAGGGGCCTGCCATTCGGCAGGCCCTTCTTGCTTGTCTACACTGGCTGACGCTTATCAGGAGAGCCCGCCATGAACGCCCGCGACCCGCAGCACAGCATTCCCCGCGAGGGCGACGACGCCACCGCGATCCGCGCCTTCGCCGACCGGGTGTGGGACGACGAGATCGTCCCCGCGCTCACGCGCTACATCGCGATCCCGGCCAAGAGCCCGATGTTCGACGCCGATTGGCAGCAGCACGGCCACATCGAACAGGTGGTGCGCGATGCGGCCGACTGGGTGCTGCGCCAGCGCGTGGCGGGCCTCACGCTCGAGATCGTCCGCCTGCCGGGCCGTACGCCGGTGATCTTCTTCGAGGTGCCGGCCACCCGCCCCGGCGGCAACGACGCCGGCGCCGAGACCATCTGCCTCTACGGACACCTGGACAAGCAACCCGAGTTCAATGGCTGGCGCAACGACCTCGGCCCGTGGACGCCCAAGTACGAGAGCGGCCTGCTCTACGGCCGTGGCGGCGCCGACGACGGCTACGCCATCTATGCCGCCATCACCGCCATCCGTGCGCTCGACGAGCGCGGCATCGCCCGCCCCCGCTGCGTCGGCCTGATCGAGACCTGCGAGGAAAGCGGCTCCTACGACTTGCCTGCCTATGTGGATGCGCTGGAAGACCGCCTCGGCCGCATCGGCCTCGTCGTCTGCCTGGACAGCGGCGCCGGCA
>CAZBOF010000137.1:0-10387 GCA_964493285.1 uncultured Rhizobacter sp.
GTCCAGGCGTCGTGGCGTGCCTCGAGGTCGGAGATGAAGCCCGCCCGGTCGAAGCGGCTGTGCAGCAGGCGCTCGTCGGCCAGTTCGTCGATGACGCCGGGGTGGCGCATGAGGAACTGCGCCGGCCAGCGCGCCAAGCCCAGCAAGCGGAGCAGGCGGTTCTGGACCTCGGGGCGCTCGACCAGCAGCGCGAGGTAGCTTTCGCGGCGCAGCAGCGACTCCAGCCAGTCGATGAACCGGGTGGCGGCTTCCATCGTGCAGGCCTGCGCGACCACCGCCTCTGCGGCACGTGAGATGAGGCGGGCGAGCCGCACCTTGCTTTCGTCGCGCAGGAGCTTGATCTTGGGGTGGTCGGCCCAGTCGCGCACGCGCTCGGCGAGTTCGGCCGGCAGGCGGGCCAGGTACTCGTCGCTGTCCACCGGCAGGGGGCCGGTGCCGCAGGCGCGGCAGCCGCCCTTGCCGTCGCCGCCGGCGCCCCGGGTGGCGCCGTCTTTCAACAAGGCGTCAAACTCGGTGGCGACGAACTCGCGCGTCTCTCCCAGGCGATCCAGCAGCTCGCAGGCGCTGGCGTCGCAGGTCAGCCCGAGGCTCTGGGCGATCCATTCGAGGTCGGCGTCGGCGGTGGGCAGCAAGTGGGTCTGCTGATCGTCCAGGAACTGGATGCGGTGCTCGACGCGGCGCAGGAACGTGTACGCCTCGGCGAGGCGTTGCGCGCTCTCGGGCTTCATCAGGCCCGCGTCGCACAGGTTCTTCAGCGCTTTCAACGTGGAGCGCGTGCGCATCTCGGGGAACTGTCCGCCGCGGACCACCAGCAGCAACTGCACGATGAACTCAATCTCGCGGATGCCGCCGCGCGACAGCTTGACGTCGTTGGCGCGTTCAGGCCGCCCGGCGGCGCGGCGCAGCGCTTCTTCGCGGACCTTGCGGTGCAGTTGGCGCAGGCCCTCGAAGACGCCGTAGTCGAGGTAGCGGCGATAGACGAACGGCGTGACGGTGGCGCGCAAGGCCAGGGCCCGGCCGCTGGCCACGCTGGCTTCAGGCGCCACGACGCGGCTCTTGAGCCAGGCGAAGCGCTCCCATTCGCGCCCTTGCACGAGGAAGTACTCCTCCAGCATCGCCAGGCTCACCACGGGCGGGCCGGAGTTGCCGTTCGGGCGCAGGGCGAGGTCGACCCGGAACACGAAGCCGTCGTCGGTGGTGTCGCCGATCAGCGTGTAGAGGCTGCGCGCCACCTGCGAGAAGTATTCGTGCGCCGAGATCGGCTTCGGCCCGTTCGTCTGGCCGTCTTCTTCGTAGACGTAGATCAGGTCGATGTCGGAGGAC
This sequence comes from uncultured Rhizobacter sp., assembly GCA_964493285.1. GTDB lineage: Bacteria > Pseudomonadota > Gammaproteobacteria > Burkholderiales > Burkholderiaceae_C > Rhizobacter. Next base: position 1,324 of record CAZBOF010000137.1, read on the forward strand.
ACGTTCAACTCGTGCGCGCCGAGCTTGCCCATGCCGACCACCCAGAAGTCGATGCGTTCCCCGGATTCGTTGAGCGGCGGGCCGTGCCGCTCGTCCTGGTCGGCCAGCGACTGCGCGAGGGCGCGCTCCAGCGTGACTTCTGCGAGGCACGTCATGGCTTGCGTCACATCGGCCATTTCGGCGCCGGCTTCGATGTCGAGCACGGCGAGACGTTCGAGTACCAACTGGCGCGTCACGCGCAGCGCGCTCGCCAAGGGGCGCCCGCCGGTCAGCAGGGTGTCGATCAGGGCGCCGATGCTGGTGGCCGATGGCAGGCCCGGCGCCAGATGCGTTAGCTCGTCGCCGAAGCGGCGGCGCACGCGCTGCACGAAGCGACTGTGGTCGGCGCGTGGAAGGCTGGTGTCAGGACCCATGGCGGGTGTGGATGGGGGATGTCGCACGACCGCGTATTTTTCTGGCAGTGCGGTGTCGATAAAGTGGCCGGATTTTGCCCCACAACGTCTGACACTGCCGGTGACGGGGCATGGCCGAAGGCCTTAAGCTGGGCGGCTGTCTCGCCGGGACGACATTTGTTCGAATGCAGGAGTTTTCATGCGCATCGCAGCCATTCAGACGGTCACCACGCCGAACTTGGAGCGCAACCTGGCGACCGCCGAGGAACTCATCGGCGCGGCCGCGCGCGACGGCGCTCAGCTCGTCGCCTTGCCGGAGTATTTCTGCTTCATGGGGCATGACGAGCAGGACAAGGTGGCCTTGGCGGAGGTGCCGGGGGAGGGGCCCATCCAGGCGATGCTGGCCGAGAACGCTCGCCGCCACGGCATCTGGCTGATCGGCGGCACCCTGCCGCTGCGCTGCGACAACCCGCAGCGCGCCTTCAATGCGAGCTGCGTGTACTCCCCCGAGGGCCAGCTGGCGGCGCGCTATGACAAGACCCACTTGTTCTGCTACGACAACGGGCGCGAGCGCTATGACGAAGGCCGCGTCCTGCTGGCGGGCGATGCGCCGGTGGCGTGCGACATCGGTGGGCTGCGCCTCGGCTTGAGCATCTGCTACGACCTGCGCTTTCCGGAGCTGTACCGCAGCCTGATGTCGCCGCCGTGCGACCTGATCTCCGTGCCGGCCGCTTTCACCTACACCACCGGTCGTGCGCATTGGGAGGTGCTGTTGCGCGCCCGCGCGATCGAGAACCAGTGCTATGTGATCGCGCCCGCACAAGGGGGGCGCCACGAGAACGGGCGCCGGACCTTTGGGCATTCCCTGATCGTGGATCCGTGGGGGGAGGTGCTTGCGGTGCGCGAAGAGGGCGAAGGCGTGGTCCTGGCCGACCTGGATCCCGCGCGCATCGCTTCAGTGCGTGCGCAGTTGCCGGCCTTGACGCACCGGCGCACGCTGCAGGCCTGAGTTCTTAGCGCGAGCCGAACATCATGCGGCGCGCCAGCGCCGATTTGGCCGGCCCGATGGCTTGCAGCGCCGCCATGCCGAGGCCGCGTGCGGCGCCGGCGCCGGGCAGTACCCAGGTGAAGCTGCGCGCCAGGAAATCGGTGGCGGCAATCATGGCCCAGCGGTCGGGCGCGCGTTGCCATTCGAGGCGGCGCAGCACGGTATCCACGTCCGGGTTGCGCGACAGGGCACGCACCAGCTCGAAGGCGTCGCGCAGGCCGAGGTTCAACCCCTGTCCGGCCACGGGGTGCAGGGTTTGTGCGGCGTTGCCGATGCGCACGGTGCGACCGCGAGTCAGCGAGCGCTCCGCGCTCAGCCCCAGCGCGAAACGCTTGAGTGGCGACACGCCGGTGAACCGGCCGGCTTCCGGCTCGAACAAGGTGTTCAGAACCGCGAGGCGCTGTTCATCCGTCAAGTCCGCGACCGGGTCGTCTTCGCTGTGGACACACCACACCAGGGCGGCGTGGCCGTCTTTCAGGGGCAGCAAGGCGGCGGGACCGTGCCGGGTGAAGCGCTCGTAGGCCACGCCCGCGCGCCCGTCGGCCAGGGAGACCGTGCCGACCCAGGCCGTCTGGTGGTAGTCGCGCCGCAGGGGCTGGCGCGCGCTGGGCACCACGGCGGAAGCCGCCTCGCCGGTGAAGACCCCGCCTTCGGCGACCACGGCGAGGTCGAAGGGCTCGGCGATCCCGGCATCGATCTCCACGCCACCCGGCGTGGGCTTGAGGGCCTGGACGGGCGTCTCGAAGCGCGCGCCCAGGCGTTGCGGCTCCCTCTCGCAGGCGGTCAGCCACGCCGCTTGAAGCGGGGCGACGATGGCGCCGTAGCTCAGCACCGCCCCCAGCATGGGCACGCCTTCTTCCTTGGCGGAGATGCGGACCTGCGGCTCACCCAGCCAGTCTGCCAACACGCCACCGAGAGTGGGTGCTTGCTGCGATACCTGGACTTCCAGGATCGGCTGGGCCGCCTCCGCAGGCCAGGTGCCCAGGCGCTGGAGCAATTGCACGCTGCCCAGCGACAGGGCCAGCGTGCGCGGATCCCCGGACACGTCGTGCGTCAGCGCCCGGCTGTCAAACAGGCTGATGTATGCCGAAGGCAGCGCGCGGCTTGCCTGGAGCGCCAGGCTCAGCCCGACCGGGCCGGCGCCGACGACGGCCAGGCGCAGAGGAGGGTGTGCGTCAGACATGCTCGCAGCATACCCACCGCCGGCCGGCGTGCCGAAATCACGGATTCCCGCCATGCTTTAGCGCCGTGCGTGACACCTTGATGCGCCGACCACTGGCGTACCCACCTGAACAAGGGGGTCGTAACTGGATGTGTCGCCCCGTGAACAGGGGGGCGTGGCCGCAGACAGCGAGGTCTCGCCGTGGCACATTGGCTCACGCGCTTTGACGGCGCACACAAACATCCTCAGGAGTACTTCATGAAGCTCAAGTCGCTGGCAGCCGTGGTGGCGTTGGTTCTCTCCGGCCCGGCCATGGCCAATTGCACCAGCACCTTTGACCTGGGCGTTCTGGGATCTCCCTCGCTGCGTGTGTTCGGCAATGACTTCACGTCGACGCAGAGCTTCCAGGATTGCTACAACTTCACGCTGTCGGGCCCCGCCGACACCTTTGGCCTGACGATGGCGCTGGACACCTCCTGGGCGCGCGACATCAGCCTGAGTTCGGTGTCGCTGTCCGGCGGCAACCTGCTGGGGCCGCTGCTCGACACCACGCCGTCGACCTTCAGCTTCAACAGCCTGCTCGCGGGCACCTATCAATTCGTGATCGCGGGTGACGTGACCGGCAGCCAAGGCGGCTTCCTCGGTGGCGGCTCGGTCAGCTACTTCGGCAGCTTCTTCACGACGCCGGCGACGGTGGTCGCCGCACCGGTGCCCGAGCCCGGCACCTACGCCCTGCTCGCGCTGGGCCTGGCGGCCGTGGGCTGGGCGTCACGGCGCCGCATGCAGGCCTGATCTTCCAGCCTCTGCGCACTTCCTGAATGGCGGACTTCGGTCCGCCATTTTCGTTTCCGCACGACGTCAGAGGTCGCGCATCCAGGCTTCGATCTCGTCGGCGCGCACCGGCACGCCGCGGCTGATCAGTTCGCAGCCGGTGGCGGTGAGCACCGCGTCGTCCTCGATGCGGATGCCGGTGTGCCAGTAGTGGGGCGGCACGCCGGGCGCGGGGCGCACGTACAGGCCCGGCTCCAGTGTCACCACCATGCCGGGGCGCAGCACCCGCGAGGGCTTCTTGAGGGCTCGTCCGCCCAACCCGTCGGGTTGTTCGCTCTCGGGCTCGTTCTGGGCGAGGTAGTCGCCCACGTCGTGAACATCGCGTCCCAGCCAGTGGCCGGTGCCGTGCATATAGAACTGGCGGTAGGCGGCGCTGTCGATCACGTCGTCCACGCTGCCCACACGTTCGCGGTCCAAGAGGCCGGTGTCGAGCATGCCTTGCGACAGCACGCGCACCGCGGCGTGGTGGGCATCGCGCTGGCGGGCGCCCGGGCGGGTGGCGGCCTGCGCAGCGGCTTGGGCGGCCAGAACGATGTCATACAGCTCGCGCTGAGGGCCGCTGAAGCGCCCGGTGGCCGGGAAGGTGCGGGTGATGTCGCTGGCATAGCCGTCCAGCTCGCAGCCGGCATCGATCAGGCACAAATCGCCGGCGCGCAGCTCACCCTTTCCGGCCGCGTAGTGAAGAACGCAGGCGTTGGCGCCGGCGGCCACGATGGTTTCGTAGGCCGGGCTCTGCGCGCCGTGCCGCCGGAATTCATGCAGCAGCTCGGCCTCGATCTCGTACTCGGGCAGCGCGGCGGTGGGGTCGGCGTGCAGGCGCCGGGCGCAGTGGCGCATCGCGCGGGCATGCGCCTGGGCCGAGATGGCCGCGGCGCGGCGCATGGTGGCGAGTTCGCTGGCGTCCTTCACCAAGCGCATGTCGTCGAGCAGCGGCGTCAGGTCGCGCTGGCCGTGCGGGGTGGCGCGTGAGGGCGGCAGCCGGGCATCGGGCATGCCTGGCGCATCGAAGAGCGTCCACACCGCGGGGTGGGCTTCCAGCCGCAGCGGCAGGTCGGTGTCGAGGGTGTTGATCGCCTGCGCCTGGCTCACGCCCAGGCGGGTGGGCGCGGCGAGCGGGCCCACCCGCTTGCCTTGCCAGATTTCCTGGGCGTCGTCCCGGCTGCGGCAGAACAGCAGGCTGTGTCCGTCATCGCGCAGCAGCAGGCAGGCTTCGGGTTCGTCGAAACCGGTGAGGTAGTGGAAATAGCTGTCCTGGCGATAAGGGTGATGCGTATCGCGGCTTCGCAGGGCGGGTGCCGCAGCCCACAGCACGGCGATTCCGCCGCCCGCCTGGCGCATGCGCTGGGCGACGCGGGCGCGGCGATCGAGAAACGGCGCCAGAAGCGAGGGATTCATGCGGGCGATTGTTTCACCGCGCCGGCGCGGTCGACGCGGATCAGGCTTTCTTGACCGCGGGCGGAACGTGGTCGGGGGCCTGGGCTTTCTGGCGCAGGCGTTTCAGTTCACGCAGCATCTCGCGGTCCATCGAGCCGGGCTGGCTGGCGGCGAGCTGGGCGGCTTTCGAGGCGTTGTCGCTGGAACGGCGGGTGGCTTCGCGGTCGCGCGCCAGCTGCAGGCGGGTGCGGATGTGGTTGGCGGTGGTTTCGACGGCGTCGAGGTGGCCCAAGGCATCGGTTTTCGGCAGGGCGACGATGCGCTTGTCGTTCATGCGCATGTTGATGCGGCAGATGCGGTTGCGGTTCAGGTAGCGCAAGGTGAAGCCGGGCGCATCGTTCTCTGCCACGGTGAGGTCGCGGATGTTCTCGATGGCCACCTGGTGCACCTTCTTGCCGAAGCCGCGTTGGAACCACACGTTGTTGGCGCTGACGGTCACGCGCTCCCAGCGTGCCATGTCGAGCCCGACGGCGCCGAGCACGCCGAGCCAGCCGGCGAACGCGATCCAGCCGTTCTCGAAGGCTGCGCCGAGCCACATCACGAAGCCGGCCGCCAAGACGACCCCGACGATTTCGAGCATGGCGCGGTCGGCGGTGGTGTAGACGCGCCGCTCGTAGCCGCCGATCTCCATCTCGCCGCTGGCCAGCGGCGACGAGGCGGCGGCCAGCGCCTTGGCACCGCGCCCCAGCAGGATGTGGGAGCCGACGGCGAGTGCCAGCAAAAACGGCAGCATCAGCAGGCTCGCGGCGGAAAACCCATCGGCCGCATGGGCGATTGCCGGCGCCAGGCACAGGATGGCCCCCGCCAGGCAAGGCGTGGTGCGGGCCGTGCGCGTGAACGATGGAAGCATCACGGCCCTGACGGTAGCGTGAAGTGCCGCCGCCGAGAAGAGGACCGTTGCGAGGCGGCCATCGGCTCCGGATGCGCGGTCGTTTCCGTGCGCTGAATGGACATCGGGTATGTGCCTGTGAAGAGCGCCTAAGATGCTTCGGATACATCTGAGAGGCATCGATGCAGTACAGGCGTCTGGGGCGCAGCGGTTTGCGCCTGAGTGAGTTGTCCCTGGGGTCGTGGGTCACGTATGGCAACCAGGTCGACGTGGCTTCGGCCACGGAGCTGATGGCGGCGGCCCGCGATGCCGGGGTCAACTTCTTCGATAACGCCGAGGCGTATGCCGACGGTGCCAGCGAGACGGTGATGGGCCAGGCGCTGAAGGCGCTCAAATGGCCACGCCTCAGCTACGTCGTCTCCACCAAGTTCTTTTGGGGCCTGGCGCTTGAAGGGTGTGCGGTCAACCACCAGCGCACGCTGAACCGCAAGTACCTGCTGCAGGCCATTGACGGTTCGCTGCGCCGCATGCAGCTGGATCACATCGACCTGGTGTTCTGCCACCGGCCCGACCCGCACACGCCGATCGAGGAAACCGTGTGGGCGATGAGCGAGATGGTGCAAAGCGGCAAGGCCTTGTATTGGGGGACGAGCGAATGGACGGCCAAGGACATCCGCGCCGCCTGCGAGCTGGCCGAGCGGCATCACCTGCACAAGCCGCTGATGGAGCAGGCGCAGTACCACCTCTTCGGGCGCCGGCGGGTGGAGCGCGAATACGCCCGCTTGTACGACAAGCTCGGCCTCGGCCTGACCGCATGGAGCCCGCTGGCCAGCGGGCTGCTCACCGGCAAGTACCGCGGCGGCATCGCACCCGGCAGCCGGGGCGCGCTGCCGGGTATGGCGTTTTTGCGCGATGGCTTGCTCGACCCCGCCAAGAACGCCGCGGTGGCCCAGCTGGAGCCGATCGCGCGCGATCTCGGCGGGACGCTGGCGCAGCTGGCCGTGGCGTGGGTGAACCGCAACCCGCATGTCAGTTCGGTGATCCTCGGGGCGTCGAAGCTGTCGCAATTGCAGGACAACCTGGGTGCGCTGGCGCTCACGCCCAAGCTCACGCCCGAGGTGCTGGCGAAGATTGACAAGATCACGAAGCCCCTGGCCGCATGACGAGCACCCCGGACACAAACCATCACGCGCACGATCTGCGCCCCTGGCAGCACGATCACGTCTTCGACACCGGCAACCACCTGGGGGAGCGGCGCACACGCTGGGTGCTCGCGATCACGCTGCTGACGATGGCGGTGGAGATCGTGGCCGGTTGGTGGACCGGTTCGATGGCATTGCTGGCCGACGGTTGGCACATGGGCACGCATGCCTTGGCGCTGGGTGTCGCGGCCGGCGCGTACTACCTCGCTCGGCGCCATGCGCGTGACGCCCGCTATGCCTTCGGCACCTGGAAGATCGAGGTGCTCGGCAGCTTCGCCAGCGCGCTGGCGTTGGGGCTGGTGGCACTCGGCATCCTGGGCGAATCGTTGCTTCGACTGTGGCGCGCCGAGCCGATCGAGGCGCAAGCCGCGCTGATCGTCGCGGTGGTGGGGCTGGTGGTGAATGTGGTTTCGGCCGCGCTGCTGCACGGGGCACAGCATGGCGGGCACGAGCATCACGGGCACAGCCATGGCGCAGGGCATGCGCACGGGCCGGGTTCCGATCACCACCATCCGAAGGGCGAGGACCTGAACCTGCGCGCTGCCTATGTGCACGTGCTGGCCGATGCGCTGACATCGGTGCTGGCCATCGGGGCGCTCGCGGGCGCGCTGTGGTTTGGCTGGATGTGGCTCGACCCGCTGGTGGGCGTGCTCGGCGCGGCGGTCATTGCGGTCTGGGCGTGGGGGCTGCTGAAAAGCGCATCGGCGGTGCTGCTCGACCGCGAAATGGACCATCCCCTCACGCAGTCGCTGCGCGACGCGCTCGAAGCCGATGGCGACGCCAAAGTGGCCGATCTGCACCTCTGGCGCGTGGGCCGCGAGAGCTTCGCCGCCACGGTGTGCGTCGTGGCGGACGCGCCGCTGGCGCCGTCAGACTACCGCGAACGGCTGGCGCCCTACCGCGAGCTGGCCCATGTGTCGATCGAAGTGAACCGCTGCCCTCGCGCGCCGGAAGGCTGATCCGTCAACGGCCTGCGTTCACCTCGGCCAGCCGTTCCAGCGTGCCGACGTCCGTCCAGCCGCCGTCGTGGCGTTCGGCGCTGATGCGCCCGGCTTCGGCGCCCGCGCGCAGCAGGGGCGTCAGCGGCAGCTTCTCGCCCACGCGAACGCCCGCCACGATTTCGGCGCGGAACAGGCCGACGCTGGCCCAGGTGAGGCGCGGCTCGGTCGTTCGCGAGGCCAGTCCTCGGGCGTCGATGCCGAAATCGCCTTCGGGGTGGTGCGGCGCGTTGGGGACCAGCCACAGGTGGGCGAGCAAGCGGCTGCGGGCGAAGCGCTCGGCGGCGCCGGCGTCGAACGCGAAGCCGGGCAGGAACACGTCGCCCGAGACGACCCAGAAGCAGTCTGAGGGGCGGTCGGCCAGCAGGGGCAGGGCCTTGGCCATGCCACCGGCGGTTTCGAGGGCGCCGCCGTGGTCCCGTCCTTCACGCGAATAGCGGATCGAGACTCCCCAGCGCGCGCCATCGCCCAGGGTGTCGACGATGCGGTCTTCCAGCCAGGCGGTGTTGATGACCACCTCGCGCACGCCGGCGCGGGCCAGCGCGAGCAGATGCCACGCGATCAGGGGCTGGCCGCGCACCTCGATCAGCGGTTTGGGGGTGTGGTCGGTCAGTGGGCGCATGCGTTCGCCGCGGCCTGCGGCGAGGATGAGCGCCTTCATGGACGCGGCCGCAGCGAGGCGCGCGGAAGCCGGGGCGAGAACGGGGGGAGCCGAAAGCAGCGCATGGGTGGATTATCCAACCGTAAAATGCGGGGTTTTCCCTCCCGCACGCGAGCCCCATGACCGCCATCGCTTCCAACACTTCCCTGATGGCGAACGCCATTCGTGCCCTGGCGATGGACGCCGTCCAGCAAGCCAACTCCGGCCACCCCGGTGCCCCGATGGGCATGGCCGAGATCGCCGTGGCGCTGTGGGGCCGCCACCTGAAGCACAACCCCGGCAACCCGCAGTGGGCCGACCGCGACCGCTTCGTGCTGAGCAACGGCCATGGTTCCATGCTGATCTACGCGCTGCTGCACCTGTCGGGCTACGACCTGCCGATGAGCGAGCTGCGCAACTTCCGCCAGCTGCACAGCAAGACCCCGGGCCACCCGGAAGTGCACGTCACGCCGGGCGTCGAAACCACCACCGGCCCGCTGGGCCAGGGCATCACCAATGCGGTGGGCA
>CAZBOF010000138.1:0-8890 GCA_964493285.1 uncultured Rhizobacter sp.
CTCGAACATGTGGATGAAGCCATGCAGCTCACGCAGTACATCGTTCGGAAGATGCTGGGAGGTACGCGTCTCGCCATAGAGGTAGATCGGGATCTCGGCGTTCTTGAAGCGGATCTCCTGGATGAATTTGCGCAGGTTCAGAACCGCGGGATCCAGGTCGGGGCCGCCGGCAAACTCTTCGTCGTCGATCGACAGGATGAACGCGCTGGCCCGGCTCTGCTGCTGCGCGAACTGGGACAGGTCCCCGTAGCTCGTGGCGCCCAGCACTTCGAAGCCCTCTTTCTCGATGGCCTCGGCCAAGGCGCGGATGCCCAGGCCGGAGGTGTTTTCCGAGCGGTAGTCCTCGTCGATGATCACGATGGGAAAACGAAAACGCAGCATGCAATCCTCGGCGGCTGGCTTGACAAAGCGCGAAGTGTAGGCTCAGTCGATGACATCGGGGCTGCGCCTTACACTGCGGCCTTCATCACGCAACAAGCACGCGCGGCGAACTCGGGCCCCCTTCCTTCGAGTCGTTTGGGCTGCTGAAGAATCGAGGGATCAAAATGGACTTCGCGTACTCGACGTTCTGGTGGGTGCTGGCAGGCTTGGCGGTGGCTGCCGAGTTGGCGACCGGAACGTTCTACCTGCTGATGATCGCGCTGGGTCTCGCGGCTGGGGCAGTCGCTGCCCACCTGGGGCTGAGCGTGACGGCTCAAGTGGCCCTAGCCGCCCTCGTCGCTGGCGGCTCGACAGCGCTGTGGCACTGGCGGCGCTTTCGCAACCCGAGAACCACGGTACCCCTGGCGCAGAACCGCGATGTCAATCTCGACGTCGGTGAGCGCGTGACCGTCATCGCCTGGACCCCCGAACGCACAACACGCGTCTCATACCGCGGCTCTGCATGGACCGCCCGCTTGCCGCCCGGGGCGCCCGCCGAACCCGGCGAGCACATCATCTCCGCCGTCGAGGGCAACTGGCTTGTTCTCGCACCTCTTCCACCCCACTAAGGTCAGCCTCCATGGAAATCGCCATCGTCATTGCGGTCATTGCCGCCATCTTCATCTTCCAGACGTTCAAGATCGTTCCCCAGCAGAACGCCTGGGTGGTCGAACGCCTCGGCAAATACGATCGCACCCTGACCCCGGGCTTGAAGTTCGTGGTGCCGTTCATCGAACGCGTCGCCTACAAGCACTCGCTCAAAGAAGTTCCGCTCGATGTGCCCAGCCAGGTGTGCATCACGCGCGACAACACCCAGCTCCAGGTCGACGGCATCATCTATTTCCAAATCACCGACCCGATGCGTGCCAGCTACGGCTCGAGCAACTACATCTTCGCCATCACCCAACTCGCGCAGACGCTGCTGCGTTCAGTGATCGGCAAAATGGAACTGGACAAGACGTTCGAGGAGCGCGATGCCATCAATGCCTCCGTGGTGAATGCGCTCGACGAAGCGGCCACCAATTGGGGCGTCAAGGTGCTGCGCTATGAGATCAAGGATCTGACGCCGCCGACGGAAATCCTGCGCGCGATGCAGGCGCAAATCACCGCGGAGCGCGAGAAACGTGCCCTGATTGCCGCATCTGAAGGCCGCAAACAAGAACAGATCAACATCGCCACCGGCGAGCGAGAGGCCTTCATCGCCCGCTCCGAGGGGCAGCGTCAGGCGGAGATCAACAAAGCCCAAGGCGAAGCTGCGGCCATCGTCACCGTGGCCGAAGCCTCGGCAGACGCCATCCGCAAAGTGGCCGAAGCCATTCGCTCGCCCGGCGGCGAACAAGCGGTTCAGTTGAAAGTGGCTGAGAAGGCCGTTGAGGCGTACGCGCAGTTGGCGCAGAAGAACAACACCATGATTGTTCCGGGCAACATGTCGGAGGTCTCCGGCCTGATCGCCACGGCCATGGCCCTTATCAAGAACAAGCCCCCCACCGCCTGAGCAACGGGCATCCAGCCTCGGCTAGAATCCGCGGCTTCCGGAGAGATGGATGAGTGGTTTAAGTCGCACGCCTGGAAAGCGTGTGGGGGTTAACAGCCCCCCGCGGGTTCGAATCCCGCTCTCTCCGCCAGGATGCTAGGAAACACGGGCCTTCGCGGCCCGTTTTTATTTCTCACTCCCACTCGACAAAAAACGGAGCACCCCTGAGGGCATCGGGCTGGCCTCGCTCTCCGGCGGGGTGATCACACGTCCCTTGTGTGGGGTGCGGCCTTCTCAGCGATTGGCTTCGCCGGCGTCACGCATTGATCGGCCATGAGAGAACCTGCCCTGCGCCGATGCTGGACCGTTCTTGGATCAGCTGGAACGTGCTGCCCACTGAAAACTTCGGCAAAGCCGCTGTGGGAAAAAGAAACTGGGCCTGTGTGTCCAAGGGCTCACCGGGCACATGGCTTTCCGGTAGAGAAACGCGGGCAGAGAACCCTTCTGCTTCGATGACAAAGAGGCAGTGAAGCGTTCCGTCACGTTCTCTCGTTGGCTGTGCCAGGCCTTGCGCCGCGTGCCACCGGATCTGGATGGCCACATCAGGAACAAATGGCAATGACGGCGAAAACGCCGGCGGAGCTGGCCTCGCCGTTTTGAGCTTCTTCATGAGGAACGAGATCACGTTCCCCACCGCAGGCACCCACATGACCATCAAGAGCGTGCCGACGTCATACGCCGTGGACTGTGGATCGGAGAAGGTTCGCAGGAGAGCGCCTGCCACCGCCGCGACGAGGAGTGCCACAACGATGAAGACGCGGCGTGCGGAGATGCCGGGCGAGTTCCTTCGGGCCATATGTTGGGGGTTCACGTTTGGGGATTGGAAACTTGCGCCGCTTTGACGGGCGCCAAGCGAGCCGCGTCTGGCGCTGGCAAAGCAAGAAGCCGTGGCGGTGCAGGCACGGATGCTCGTCGAGCCGGAGCCCGCCAGGAGTCCGGGTTGCCGACGAAGCCGTTGCACCCAAGCGCGACCCGACTCAGGCCTGCTTCGAGGGAACTTCAGTGGAATGAGAAAGGGCGTCCGCGGACGCCCTTCTCCTCGAGAAACTTGGGACTCAGCGAACCACGGCGATCTGTTCGCGCGTACCGCCCTTGTAGGTGTACAGCGTGAGCGCACCATTCTTGATGTCGCCCTTCTCGTCGAACGAGATGGTGCCGGTCACCCCCTTGTAGCCATCGATCTTGGCCAATTCAGGCAGGTACTTCGCAGGATCCGCCGAATCGGCCTTGATCATCGCCTCGGCCATCACGTTCACCGCGTCGTAGACGTACGGGGCGTAGATCTGGACGTCCACGTTGAACTTGGACTTGAACTTGGCCTTGAACTCGTCGAGCCCGGCTTTTTGCTCGCCTTCCACGCCACCCGCTTCGGCACAAATCACTTGGCCATCGGTGATGGCGCCGCCGGCCAGCTTCGGCAGTTCGCCGGTGCAGATACCGTCGCCGCCCATGAACTTGGCGTTGATGCCGAGCTGCTTGGCCTGACGAATCATTGGGCCGGCCACAGCGTCCATGCCGCCATAGAAGACGACATCGGGCCGGATGGCCTTGATGGCGGTCAGGATGGCGGTGAAGTCGGTCGCCTTGTCGGTCGTGAACTGGCGCGCTGAAACCTTTCCGCCGGATGCGACCACGCTTTTCTCGAACTCTTCGGCCACGCCTTGCCCATAGGCCGTGCGGTCGTCGATCACGGCAATCGATTTGCCGTGGAGTTCACCCGTGGAGTACTTGCCCAGCGTGCCGCCCAGGTGCACGTCATCGGCCACCACGCGGAATGCGGTCTTGTAGCCCTGGCGTGTGTATTTGGGGTTGGTGGCAGAAGGAGAAATCTGCGGAATGCCGGCGTCGTGGTAGATCTTCGACGCGGGGATGGTGGTGCCGGAATTCAAGTGGCCCACGACGCCGTTGACCTGGGAGTCCACCAGCTTCTGCGCAGCGGCGGTGCCCTGCTTGGGATCGCCTGCATCATCTTCGGCCAGCAGCTCGAAAACCACTTTCTTGCCGCCGATGGTGACCCCCCTGGCATTGAGTTCTTCAATCGCGAGACGGGCGCCGTACTCGTTGTCCTTTCCAAGATGGGCAATGGCGCCGCTGGTGGGGCCCACGTGCCCGATCTTGACCACGGTGGTGGAATCCGCCGCAGGCGCGGGGGTCGCCGGAGCCGCTGCGGAGTCTTCCTTCTTGCCGCATGCGGACATCAGGAGTGCAACGGAGGCCACCGCGGAGAGCGCGTAGATCGATCTCTTCATAAGGATTCCTTAAGGGTTAGAGAGAACTGACAGTGTGGATCGGGTCGTCTGTGTCTGCTGGGCAGGCAAGCGCAAATGATCTCGAATGCGCGCGGAGAAAGCAAGATGCGTGTTGCTTTTGGCTGCGACGAACCCCCGTGGCAGGTCCCGAACGCGATCCCGTTTCGCACGCACCCCTCTCCGAACCGCCACCGCCCGCGGCCGAGGACCTCTTCGGCGTCAGCCTGTATCGAAGCGGCTGCACCGCATCTGTGCGGCCCATCGGCGTGCCGTTCAAGTCGACCGCCGGCCGAGCCAGCCCCGCCTGTTCGAGCCGCACGGAACGAAGATCAGGTTGGCATTCACGCACCGTGGTGCGGCCCCATTCGGGTGATGCGCGAGAAACGTGCAGCGTCTCCAATCCGGGAGGGACCGCGCCCCACTCAGCGCTCGCCGCTGCCATCGCGCTTGCGCTGCAGTGGCGTGCGTTCGGGCACGCGGGTGGTTTTCCGTTCCGGGCCGTAGCGCCACCCCGGCAAGGCCCGCGACACCGTTTCGAGCTGCGCCGCGGCAACCTCCAGCAGCATCGAGCCTGCCACGGCTCGGATCACGGTGGCCCCGCTCGCCTGGGCCACTTTCTTGGCCGCGGCCAGCGCCTTGGCATCCAAGGCAGGCACATCGCAATAGAAAACGTAGCGTTTCATGGGCGGATTATCTCGCCAGGCCTCGACCTTGCATGATGCGCGGAAGGCCCATGTCTTCGGCATGGGATCCGGCAAGCGCCACGATGGCCGCCGCCCGCGCCGCATCGCGCGGCATGCCCAGCACGGGGCTGGCCGCCAGCCGCCGGGCCAGCACGCCGGTGGCGATGGGCGTGGCCATGGAGGTGCCCGACATCACGCCCCATCGATTGTCGAAGATCGTGGACACCACGGCGACGCCGGGGGCCGTCAGGGCGACCTTGGCACCCCGGTTCGAAAACCCGGCGCAGAAGCTTCGCAAGCCTCCCAGGGTCTTGCCGTGCGAGGCGCTGAATGTCCACTCCAGGAACGCGCCTGCCGGCCAGCTGTTCTCCAGCCCGATCGCCGACACCGCGATCGCCTGCGGATAGCGCGCCGGGTAGTCCACCTGGTTGCGCCCGTCGTTGCCGGTGGCGGCCACGCAGACGCTGCCCATGGACCAGGCCACCTCCACCGCATTGCGCACGCTTTCGTCGGCCATGCTGTCGCCGATGCTCAGGTTGATCAGGTCGCAACCATCGAGCGCAGCCTGCTTGATGGCGGTGCTGATCGCAAAGGTGGAGGCGTACTCGTCGCCCGCCTCGAAGATGCGGTAGGCGTACAGCTTGGCCGCGCTCGCCTCGCCTCGGCGCCACCCGCTGGCAGCGGCGCTGATCACCCCGGCCACGTGCGAACCATGGCCGTCCTCGTCGCGGTAGCGGCTCGGGGACTCGGCCGTGGTGGTGTTGCGTCCACCCGCCACCTTCAGTGCGGCGTGCTTGCCGACACCGGTGTCGATGACAGCCACCGCCACGCCCTTGCCCGCCGATGCCGCGGGCTGGCCGTAGGCCAGGTTGCGCACGTCGCGTGCGGAAAGATCGATCGGCATCACGTCGACCGACATGCCGGCGGGCGATACGTCCAGGTCTTGCAGAGCCAGCGGCCACGCACCATGCAGGGGTTCGATGTAGATCGCGTCGACACGCGTGGTGCGCGCACTCAGGGAAATCGTGGCGCGGCCGTAGCGGTCGGTCAGCGCTTCCGCACCGATGCCGCGGGCGGAGTCGGTCATGACGGTGATGCGCACGTCCTTCAGCCGCTTGCGCCGGGGCTGCGTGGCCACCGACACATTGATTTGCCAAGCCATCGTCTGCCCCGCGACGGTGCGCGGCGTCTTGAGCGTGTTGCTCAGCTTCAGCCAAGGCCGGGCCGGCCGGTTGAGGCGGTACCACTGCTCTTCGACGACCTGGGTGCCGGCGGGCGTCTTGGCCTTGACCTGCGCCGCGGAGAGGTTCTTGCCTTCGACCAACACGGCGCCATCCGGCGGCGAGGCATTGACCACCTTCAAGCCTGGTGCGGCCACCGGTGCAGGCCTGGCCGCGGCGCGGGCCACCGGGTTGCGCCCGACGGCCGCAGGCGACAAGCGCATCAGCCGCATGGCATGCAGCGGCCCGGTCACCGGTTGGGCCAGCTCAGCCTTGGGGATGACGATGTAGCGCTTCGGGCGCTTGGGTGGGGACATGGCACGCTCCTGGAAACGAGGCGCCACGCGGCGCTGCACGTCACCGTGCAGTGTGGCGCGGTGCCGGCCGAGCGCAAGGTGCACGCTCATCTTTCTCGTCAGGCGATCGTCCCGTGTTGCTTCAAACGCACGCCGCGGGCCGCGTCAGTGCTCCCGGCTCAAGGCGTAGGGCTCGCGCTGACGCAGGTTCTCGTCGATCTGCATGTCGCGGCCCAGCGCGGGGAACGCACGCTGCGCGCATCCGCTGCGCTCGCAGATGCGGCAGCCCGCGCCGATGGGCGTGGTGGCATCCGGATCGTTGAAGTCGAGGCCCTTCGAATAGACCAGCCGGCTCGCATGCCGCGGATCGCACCCCAAGCCGATGGCGAAGCTGCGAGCTGGCGTGCCGTAGCCACCGCGGCGGTGCGTGACGCAGCGGGCAATCCAGAGGTAGGTGCGTCCATCCGGCATGCTGGCGAGTTGCGTGAGCACCTTGTCAGGCTGCGCAAACGCCTCGTACACGTTCCACAGCGGGCAGGTGCCCCCTGTGCGGGAGAAGTGGAAGTCGGTGGCCGACTGGCGCTTGGAGATGTTTCCCGCGCGGTCGACGCGAACGAAGAAGAACGGCACGCCGCGTGCATCCGGACGCTGCAATGTGGAGAGCCGGTGGCAGACGGTTTCGAAACTCACGCCAAAGCGCTCGGCGAGCAGATCGATGTCGTAGCGCAGGGCCTCCGCGGCATCGAGGAAACGGCGGTAAGGCAACACCACCGCGCCTGCGAAGTAGCTGGCCAGGCCGATGCGGGCCAGCGCCACCGCCTGCGGGCCGCTGAAGGTGCCCTCTCTCGCGAGAGCATCGATCGTGTCGCCGGCTTCGAGGTAGGCCAGCTGCGTCGCAATCTGGAACGCGCGCTGTGAAGCCTCGATGCCTGGCGGCAGCACGAGCGCCCGCGCGGCCGGGTCAAAGCGCCGGAGGAACTCGTCCGCCGCTTGTGCGCCGTCGGCCGGTTCGACACGCACACCATGTGCCTCTTGCAGGCGGGCCGTCAGGCGCGCGGCCAGCTCGATCGCCGCAGACCCGAACGCCGCCGCGCCGCCGTCCGGCTTGCGCCCGCGAGCCTTGCGCGGCAGCAAAGATTCCAGCAGCGCTTCCGCATGCTCGTCGAGCGCCGCAATGTAGTTGTGGCGCGCGTAGAAAAAGTCGCGCACCTCTTCATGCGGCTGCAGCGGCGAGAGCGCGGGCTGACGATCATCACCCAGCCCCGCCACCAGCGCGCTGACACGTTCTTCCGCATCGCGGCAACGCCGGTGCAATCGGACCAGCACCTCCGACAGCGCGGGCAGTTGCTGCGCCATCGCCTGCAACTCCGCCGCCGGCACCGCGTTCGGCCCGGCGCCTTCGATCACGACCTCCTGCAACTGCGCCATCAAGCGCGCCTCTTCGTCTTCCGAGAAGAACTGCAAGTCGGCGCCCAGGCTGCTTTGCAAGCGCAGCAAAACGGGCACGCTCAACGGCCGCTCATTGTTCTCCAACTGGTTGAGGTAGCTGGGAGACAGGTTCAACAGCTTGGCAAGCGCGGCCTGGGTCAAGCCCCGCTGTTCTCTCAGTGTCTTGAGACGCACGCCCATGAAGGTTTTGCGCATACGGTGTTGCCTTTAATAATTCGCAAAGTTTGCAAATCGAATGAATACTCGTCGCAAATCATCGCTACGTTAGCTCTTGTGGGCAGCATATCGCAATGCAACTATTGCGAACATGAATGCAACGCCATCGGCCGTGCCCCCCTTCCGCGCCCCCCTGCCGCGCAGCGAACTCGCGCTGAGTGAACTGGTGCTGCCGGCCGATGGCAACCACTACGGCACGCTCTTCGGGCCCAACGCCATGGCGCTTCTGGGCAAGGCGGCCTTTCTGGCCGCCACGCGTTACAGCCGGCAATCGGTGGTGATGGCCGCGGCCAGGCAGATTGATTTCGTGGCGCCGGTCCCGATCGGCTCGCTCTTGAACCTGCTCGCACAAATCACGCGCGTGGGGCGCAGCTCGATGACCGTTCGCGTCCAAGCCTCGCTCGACACCACCGAGGCACAAGCAACCGAAGTGCTTCGCGGCGAGTTCGAGATGGTGGCTGTCGATGCCAACGGCCGACCCATCGCTCTCGCCGCCAGCTCGATGTGCGCCGCCGCCACCGTTCCTGATCCCGAACTCTCATTGACGTCCATCCAACCATGACCCAAGCCACGATTCCCTTCAAACCCAAGAAGTCCGTTGCCCTCTCAGGCGTGACGGCCGGCAACACCGCGCTGTGCACCGTGGGGCGCACCGGCAACGACCTGCACTACCGCGGCTACGACATCCTCGACATCGCCGAGGTCTGCGAGTTCGAGGAAGTGGCCCACCTGCTGGTGCACGGCAAGCTGCCCACGGCCGCCGAACTGCGCGCCTACAAGGCCAAGCTCAAGGCCATGCGCGGCCTGCCCGCCAGCGTGAAGG
>CAZBOF010000138.1:8900-9887 GCA_964493285.1 uncultured Rhizobacter sp.
ATGGACGTCATGCGCACCGGCGTGTCGGCACTCGGCTGCGTGCTGCCCGAGAAGGACGACCACAACCTGCCCGGCGCGCGCGACATCGCCGACCGCCTGATGGCCTCGCTCGGATCGATGCTGCTCTACTGGTACCACTGGAGCACGCAAGGCAAGCGCATCGAGGTCGAGACCGATGACGACTCCATCGGCGCGCACTTCCTGCACCTGTTGCACGGCCGCAAGCCCTCGGCCAGCTGGGAGCGCGCCATGCACACCTCGCTCAATCTCTACGCCGAGCACGAATTCAATGCCTCCACCTTCACCGCCCGCGTGGTGGCCGGCACCGGCAGCGACATGTACTCCGCCGTGACCGGCGCCATCGGCGCGCTGCGCGGTCCGAAGCATGGCGGCGCCAACGAAGTGGCTTTCGAGATCCAGAAGCGCTACGACTCGCCCGATGAAGCCGAGGCCGACATCCGCCGCCGCGTCGAGGCCAAGGAAGTGGTGATCGGCTTCGGCCATCCGGTGTACACCGTGAGCGACCCGCGCAATGTCGTCATCAAGGGTGTCGCCAAATCGCTCTCCGAAGATGCCGGGGCGACAAAGATGTACGACATTGCCGAGCGGCTCGAGACGGTGATGTGGGAAGCCAAGAAAATGTTCCCGAACCTCGACTGGTTCAGCGCCGTGAGCTACCACATGATGGGCGTGCCCACCGCGATGTTCACGCCGCTGTTCGTCATCTCGCGCACCAGCGGCTGGGCGGCGCACATCATCGAGCAGCGCATTGACAACAAAATCATCCGCCCGAGCGCCAATTACACCGGCCCGGAAGACCTGACGTTCGTGCCGATCCAAGACCGCAAGTAGCAACCGGGGCTTGTCGACAAGCCGCGTTTCGATCGGTGGCGCCTGGGGGCGCCGCGGGTCATTCAGGATTCCTCTTTCCCGCCTCATGAACGTCCCGTACCGCAAGAACCTGCCCGGCACCGCGCTGGATTACTT
>CAZBOF010000138.1:9897-10358 GCA_964493285.1 uncultured Rhizobacter sp.
TTCGACGCCAGAGAAGCCATCGAGACACTGCAACCCGGCGCCTGGGACAAGCTGCCCTACACCTCGCGCGTGCACGCCGAGAATCTGGTGCGCCGCTGCGACCCGGCGTTGCTGGCGGACAGCCTCACCCAGTTGATCGAACGAAAGCGCGAGCGCGACTTCCCTTGGTTTCCTGCACGCGTGGTCTGCCACGACATCCTGGGCCAGACCGCGCTGGTGGACCTGGCGGGCCTGCGCGACGCGATCGCCGAACAAGGCGGCGACCCGGCGAAGGTGAACCCCGTCGTGCCGGTCCAGTTGATCGTCGACCACTCCCTGGCCGTCGAGTGCGGCGGCCATGACCCCGACGCCTTCGAGAAGAACCGCGCCATCGAAGACCGGCGCAACGAAGACCGCTTCCACTTCATCCACTGGACCCAGCGCGCGTTCCAGAACGTGGAGGTCATCCCACCGGGGAACGG
>CAZBOF010000139.1:0-10194 GCA_964493285.1 uncultured Rhizobacter sp.
AGAAACTTCTCCCTGTAGACCGACGGGTTGCCGAAGGCGGCCCCGGCCTCGGCACGGGTGGTTTGCACGGCATGGATCAGCGCCGCTTCGGTGTGCACTACCCGCATGCCACGCCCGCCGCCACCGCCGGCGGCTTTGATGATCACCGGGTAGCCGACGGTACGGGCGATCTTGATGACCTCCTTCGGGTCTTCAGGCAGGGCGCCGTCGGAGCCGGGCACGCAGGGCACGCCAGCCTTGATCATGGCTTGCTTGGCCGAAACCTTGTCGCCCATGATGCGGATCGATTCGGGCGACGGGCCGATGAAGGTGAAGCCGCTTTGCTCCACGCGTTCGGCGAAATCGGCGTTCTCGGAGAGAAAGCCATAGCCTGGGTGGATGGCTTCGGCATCGGTGACTTCCGCCGTCGAGATGATCGCCGGCATGTTGAGGTAGCTCAGCGCGGACGAGGCCGGCCCGATGCACACCGCCTCGTCGGCGAGTCGCACGTACTTGGCATCGCGGTCGGCTTCCGAGTACACGACGACCGATTTCACGCCCATCTCGCGGCACGCGCGCTGGACACGCAGCGCGATCTCGCCGCGATTGGCAATCAGGATTTTTTTGAACATGGTGTGTGGTTCTATCGCCCGGCACGCGGCGTCGGCGCCGCGGAGGCGGTGGTGATCATCAGGGGACGCGCCGCAACCGTTCTGCGGCAAAGGCGGGCGCAGGCGGGTTGGACATGGCGGCCCGATTTACTCGATCACGAACAGCGGCTGGCCGAACTCGACGGCTTGACCGTTCTCGCACAGCACCTTGGTGACCGTGCCGGATTTGTCAGCTTCGATCTCGTTCATGATCTTCATGGCTTCGATGATGCAGATCGCATCGCCTTCCTTGACGGCGGAGCCCACCGACACGAATGGCTTGGCGCCGGGGCTGGCCGCGCCGTAGAACGTGCCGACCATGGGCGACTTCACGATGTGGCCGACTTCTACCGGCGGGGCGCTGGCAACCGGTGTCGCCGCGCCCGGGCTGCCGGGGGCTGCCGGGGGCGGGGCGACTGTCGGGGCCTGGTAGACCGCGGGTACGGCCATCACCGTGGGTTGCGGCTCCGACTTGACGATGCGGACCTTGCCATCGGCTTCGGTGATTTCCAGCTCGGAGATGTTCGACTCCGAGACGAGGTCGATCAATGTCTTGAGTTTGCGCAAATCCATGTGTACTCCAACTCCTGTTGTTGTGATGCGCGCCGGCCATGATGCGCGCTCGGGACCTGTGCGGTCACGCGGGGCCGGCGGCGGGGCGAGCGCGAGGCCCGCAGGTGAGCGCATGGCTCAGGGCGACTCGGTAACCGTGAGGCCCCAGCCCGACGATCACGCCCTTGGCGAGATCGGAAAAGTAAGAATGATGCCGAAACGGCTCGCGGGCGAACACGTTCGACAGGTGCACTTCGATGAATGGAATGGCCACCCCGGCCAGCGCGTCCCGCAGCCCGATGCTGGTGTGCGTGAGGGCAGCGGGGTTGATGACGATGAAGTCGGTGCCATCGGCACGGGCGCCTTGCACGCGGTCGATCAGGGCGCCTTCGTGGTTGCTCTGGAACGTGAGCACCTTGCTTCCTGCATCCGATGCGATCTTGCTTAGATCAGCATTGATTTCATCCAAAGTGGTCGAGCCATAGACCTCGGGCTCGCGTGTTCCGAGCAAGTTGAGGTTGGGACCGTGAAGGATGAGGATTTGCATACGAGCAACGTCGCCTTTTAAGCGAACCCCGAACTTTAAGCGTTTTGAGCGACGTTCCGCGCGCAAAGCGAAAAAATGAGTTCAAAGGCCCTTTTCAACCCATTCCAGCAGTTCCGCCATGCTCAGGATGCCGAGCTTGTGGAAAACGGGCTCGCCATGGCGGTCGAAGATGATGCTGAAGGGCAGACCGCCGCTGGGATTGCCGAGTTCTCGGACCAGGTCGACGCCGGTCAGGCCAGCCAAGCCGATCGGGAAGGTGACGGGCACCTTGGTCAGGAACTCTCGAACCGGGGTGGGGCCGTCGATGGCCAGCCCGATCACCTGCCAGCCCTGCGCCGCCTGTTCGCGGTAGAAGGTGTCCAGCATCGGCATTTCTTCCACGCATGGTGCGCACCAGGTGGCCCAGAAATTGAGGACGGTGGGCTTGCCGCGAAACGCCGCCAGCACGAGTTCACCGCCATCGGGTTGCTCGAAGCGGTGGCCCCAGATTGTTGTGTCAGGGACGGGGGCGGGGTCGTGCCTGCTCTCGCGCCACCAGGACCACGCTGCGCCTGCCGCGGCGGCTGCCACGGCGATGCCGGCGGTCAAAGTGTGTCGACGGTTCATTGGGTCTCCATGAGGCGCCGCAACGCAGGCAGATCGCCTCGTTCCGGCAGTCCGCGGGCGTCGGGTTTGAGCGCGCCGCGCAAATCGTTGTGGTCCAGGATGCTCAGGTGCACCGTGACCTGCTCGCCGAGTTCGGGACTCATCGAACTCACGGTGAGCACGTCGATCGGGTTGCCGCGCGGGCCATTCACCGATCCGACGTCATAGCTCACTCGCTTGTCGATCAGCGTCAGCTCCGCTTCCTTGGTGTCGTCGCAATACAGTTGCAGGTGAACACTGGACAGCCGGGTGGCCGTGCCGCGCCACACGGCGCCGGTCAGGTGGGGGCGAAATGACTGCAGGCGTTCCATCCAGAGCGCCGCGACACGTCGCAGCGCCCTCAGCTCGCCGGGTTGCGTATCGGCGTGAAAGAGTTGCAGATAGGCGCGCACTTCGTCTTCCACCTGGGCGTTGTCTGGCAGATCGGCGCGGCGGCCCTGGCTTCTGCCCAGCTGCTGCGCCGCGCGCCGCTTGGCCGGGCCGTACTCGAGGCCTTCTTCCACGATCAGCCGGGCGGCAGCGCTGGCGATTTCTGAGCTGCTTTGGGCGGGAGTCATCGGCGGATTCTATGAATCTTGCGCAGTCCCCCCTTCAGGGCAATTCCACGGCGCCCATGCGGGCGGCGATGGTCGAGGCCCGGCTGAGCAGGTATGGCGAAGCCGGGCGCCTTTCGAAGCGCTTGGGCGCGGGCAGCATGACCGCCAGCCGGGCTGAGGCAAAGCTGGTGAGCTGAGCCGCACTCACGCGAAAGTAATGCCGGGCTGCCGCCTCGGCCCCGAAGAGGCCTTCACCCCATTCGACGTTGTTCAGATAGATCTCGAGGATGCGCCGTTTGGGCAGCATCGTCTCCAGCATCAGCGTGATGGCGAACTCCTGTCCTTTTCGCAGGAAGTTGCGCTCACTGGCAAGAAACAGGTTCTTGGCCAGTTGCTGGGTGATGGTGGAGCCGCCCACGAGCCGGTGCTGGACCGGCGCGCTGGCCGCACGCTGGTTGGCCTTCTGGGCGCGGGCTGCGGCCTGCTGATTGCGTTCCCAGGCGCGTTCGAGCGCATCCCACTCCACCCCACTGTGTTCGACGAAGCCGGCGTCTTCAGCGGCGATCACCGCTCGCTTGAGGTGGGGTGAGATGCGGTCGTTGTCCACCCACTGCTGGGCCCACATCACTTGGCCTTTCTCGGAAAGCAGGCGGGCGATCTCCGAGCGCTGGAAGGTCGTGGATTGCGGATCGACCACGCGCATCAGCGCAACGCGCAGCGCAAAGTAGAGCTGCAACGCCAGCGCCGACACCACCACCAAGAGGAGCGCGCGCAGGGCGTGGTGCCAGATCCGTTTCATGCGGAGTTCATCGGCCGGCGAGCCGTTCGCGCAGCGCTGCCAGCACCGGCGCGGTGGTGGGACGCACGCCGCGCCACACCGCAAAGGCTTCGGCGGCCTGCTCGACCAGCAGGCCCAGGCCATCGCGCGGCTGCGCACCATGCCGTGCGGCCCAGTCGAGGAAGGGCTGCGCGGCCGGGCCGTACATCATGTCCAGGGCCAGGGTGCCGGGTCGCAGCACGTGCTCGGCCACCGGGATGGCCGCGCCCTGCAGGCTGGAGGCGGTGGCGTTGATGACCACGTCGAACGCCGCCCCGCACTCGATGAGGCTGCGCGGGGCGAGCGGCACCTGGTGCTGCCCCGCGAAGTCGGCATGGCGGTGCGCCAGCGCCTCGGCCTTGTCGATGCTGCGATTGGCGATGATGAGTTCACCTGGGCCGGCTTCGATCAGCGGGCCCAGGGCGCCGGCGGCAGCGCCGCCTGCGCCGATCAGCAGTACTTTCAGGCCGCGCAGCGGGAGGCCGGCGTTGTTTTCGATGTCGCGCACCAGGCCTGTGCCGTCGCTGTTGTCGGCCACCCACCCGTCGCTCTGGAAGCTGAGCATGTTGGCGGCTTGCGCCCGTTGCGCACGCAAGGTGTGCTTGGGCGCCAGATTGAAGGCCTGGAACTTGAAGGGAACCGTGATGTTGCAACCGCAGCCGCCGCCTTGCGCGAAGGCGCGCACGGTGTCTTCAAACGCGTCCAGCGGACAGAGCAGGCGCTCGTAGCTCATCGACTCGCCGGTCTCCCGGGCGAACTGCGCGTGGATGAAGGGCGACTGGCTGTGCTCAACCGGGTTGCCGGCGACGACGTAGCGGTCCATGGGCGAGCCTCAGTTGGGAGCGACCACCGACGTGGCCAGCCCTTCCTCACGGGAGAAACGGAACCGGGTGGGGATGATGAGCTGGTCGGCCTGTCGCTTCATGGCCGTGGAGAAGGGGCCGAAGGGGGCTGCGGCTTGAACGATGGACACCGCGCGGCGGTCGAGCACTTTCGAATGCGAGGGCTGCGCGATCTCGGTTTCGACGATCCGTCCGGCGGTGTCGACGGTGATGACCATCACCAGTTCGCCATACAGCTTGCGGCCCTGGTATTCGGGGAAATTGCGTGTGCCGCGGTCCTCGATCTTGCGGCGCAATTGGTCGTAGTAGATCGCATAGACCTCTTCGCGTGTGGCGGGGCTGATGTAGCGCCGCTTGGGGCGCGCGTTCTCTTCCTGGATGCGCTTTTCGATTTCCGCCAGCAGTTGCAGCAGTTGTCGGCGGCGTTCTTCCTGCGCGGTGTCCTGGGGGGAGCCGCTGTCACGCTTCGGGTCGGGTTGGGGCAGGGCGGCCAGTTCGCGTTTGACCTGTGCCAGCAACTGCTGCTGTACGGCCTGCAACTGCTCGATCTGCTTGCGGGCGTCTTCCGCTGCATCGCCCAGTTCGGTGGTGGCGGCCGAGGGCAGCGGCGACGTGGCGCGCCCCACTTCCAGGGAACCGCCGCCGGCGAGATTGCGCTGAGCGATCGCCTGGGCCTTGACCGGCGCTTCGTTGCCGCGCGCATTGACGAGGATCACCTCGAGAGGTGTGTCCTGGAAGGTGCGTGTGAACCCCTCGGGGTCGAAAGCAGGCCACGCGAGCAGTGCCGCGTGCACGACGACGGAGATGGTGAGTGAAATCTGAAGGGCGGAAAACTGCTTCAGCATGGCTGCGGGTTTCAGGCCACCGGAGCGGTCGATGCTACCGTGCCGTCGCCCGGGGGCTCGGTGGCAATGTCGATGGCCAGTGTCAAAGGGCCGGCGGGGGCCTCTTCGGCATCGGTGTCGTCGATCGGCGCATCGTCGGCGGTGGTGGTGGGATCGTCCAGGCGCTGGACGACGCTTGCGAAGACATCGAGCGTGAGCAAGTCGGTGCCGTTGATGCGCACACGGACCCGCGCCCCACGCGGCAGGGCCTCGGCGCCGATGGCGCGGAACACGAGCGGCAGCGTGTCCGCACGCACCAGTCCGTCTTTCATCACGGCCGCATCGACCTCGTGCACCTGGTTCTGCGCCAGGTACTTCAGCGTCCAATAGCGTTCGATGCCCGATTGGAACCCGTTGTAGGCGCTGTAGGCGGCATCGAACGCGGAGATGATGGAAAACAGCGCCGCGTCCTTGGGCTTGAATGGCGCGGCCAGGGCGGCGGTGCGGCCATGCCGGGCGCAAGCGATGATCTGCCACTGATTGAGCAGATCCACATAGCGGCGCAGCGGCGAGGTGGCCCAGGTGTACTGCGCCACACCCATGCCGGCGTGCGGCGATGCCTTGGTGCCCATGCGCACCTTCACGCCAGGCGCCATGCTCGCCTGGCTGCGGTAGATGGCCGGCACGTTCAGCTCGTGGAGCCAGCCGCCCCAGGTGCTGTTGGCCAGGATCATGGCCTCGGCCACGATCAGGTCGAGCGGCGCACCGCGCATGCGCGTGCCGATGCGCACTTCCTCCGTCCCCGCGGGCTCTTGGCCGCCATGGCCGATCAGGCTGAATGCGTAGTCGGGCCGATTGAACAGTTCCGGCTTGCCACGCACCACCTCGCGCGCGGCCTTCAGGTGGCGCGCCAGCCTGAAGGCGAACGTCAGTTCGGCTGCGAACGGGTAGGTGGCTTCGGCCTCGCCGGTGAGCGTGGATTCGGTGACGATGCTGTCGAGCTGGTCGTGCCGCATGTTGGCGGCGACGGGCACGCGCTCAAGCCGCGTCTCGGTGGCGGTGATGGCCAGCGTGGCTTCGTCGAAGGTGATGTACAGCGAAACTGCAGGGCAGTCGCGACCCTCTTGCAGCGTGTAGGCCTGCACCACGCTATCCGGCAGCATCGTGAGCTTGTAGCCAGGCATGTAGACCGTGGACAGGCGTTCACGCGCCACCTGCTCCAGCGGGCTTTCGGGGGTGATCTTCCCGAGCAACCGCAGCGTCTTGTTGACGACCGTATAGTCCTTCTGGCAGACCGTGCCTGCGGCTCGCTTGCTGGCGAAGTCCGCCGGAATGTTGTAGATCATTTCCCCACGATAGGGAGAGGACAGATGCCGCATCTGCCGATAGTCAGCCGGAAGCGGATGGGCGATGCTGGTCGCCGTAGTGTCGAGCACAGAAACGCGGTCCTCGACCTTCAACGTCCGGTTCAACTCGTTCTCGGCGGTGACGATGAGGGTCGGCAGGTTGTCCAGCACAATCTGGTCGCCTGTTTTCCACAGATGCGTCATCAAGTAGGTCTTGAACTCGTCGGCGGTCATCCGATGTTATCCTTTGCCCACTGAATGCGCTCGGCAAATGTCAAAGCCGTCCAGTTATCCGGTAGCACGACGCCGTGCGCCAGAACAAAATGGTCAATGATGGCCTGTAGCTCTAGCTCGTCATCAAACACATTCCAGTCAGGAATTTCGCCAGACGGCACAGAGAACATGGCAGGAAAGCCATTAATTCCAAACACTCTGCCGACATTGGCAGGATTGGACACAAAATTCCAAAACGGAGTGCTTGTGGCAACATAGCGGCCGGAACCCCAAGTCAGCGTCAAAGCACCAAACGACTGAATTGTCAGGTTGATTGTGTTGACGCCCGGAACCTGCGTAACACCATCCGATCCAAAGCGAATAACGACGTTACTGGCGGCAGGAGCTTGCGTCGCAAAGCGAACGATTTGCACGCCGCCAACTATGTCTGGAGATACTGCCCCGTAGGATTTTTCTCCAACAGAGGTGTAAACCCCGACAAATCCGTAACGTTCGACGGCAGGCGGTATCGACCGCTCGTTGAACAACGCTCTGGAGTAGCCAGCCGGAGGAATAATTCCGGCGTTTACGTCGGTGAAATAGGCGTCAAGATACTTCTTGCTCTCGGCTCGCTTTGGAATGCGGCGATGCTTACGCTTCTGATACCAGCCGTTGCGCGGCTGATTTAGCACAGGAGCCCGCATCATCCCGATAGCCATTACTTCAGCCTCGCTTTCAGCTTCTCGAACCCGCCCCCGTTCATCTTCTTGTTGGCATACTCAGCCCACTCCCGCGTGCCAACCGCGGAGCCGCACTCCTTCGCCCAAATGAGCGCCTGCACTACAGGGACGGAGCCTGCGTAACGAGCACCGCCAACCTTGGTTTTCGCAGGAATGAGGTCGCCCGCCGCGTGAACCGCAGCGAGCGTATCGTCACAATCCTGCTCCGTGTGGATGCGGAAGCCGCCGTTGAAGTCCTCAACGCGCTCAGTTACCCGGTCCGCATTGCTGCGAAGCGGGTCAGGGCGGTAGTCCGGCGGCTTACGACTTAGCGGCAGCCCGTCGGGACCGAGCAAGCTGGGTCGGGGTCGGTTTCCCCACTCGACCGTCATCGGCGTCGTCCTCATCCTCGTCGTCATCGTCAATGAAGGGCTTGAGATACCCCAACTTGTTGTAGTGCCGGGCGGTCTTGGCGGTCAGTGCGACAATGGAGCCGTCGCCGACCTTGTTCCCATCGTCGTCCATGATGTTCGCCTTGAACACCCGGTATTTCGTCCGTTCTGCAACAACAGGCTCGTCGCTCATGTCCGTTTCCTAGTTGATGCCCTCTCCCCACGATAGGGAGAGGGCGAGGTCGATCACGGGGTCGGCATCACCCCGTTGGTGTCGCGGATCGCGAAGTGCGCCGCCTCGTTGTCCACCTGAAGGGTGTATTCGCACCACATCAGGCGCTTGTGGTTGTGGCCGGTCTTGGCGAGCGGCGCTTCCGTCAGGCTCTCCAGATAGAGCAGGTGGACGAACTCCGGGTCGATGCCGAGGACCATGAAGTTGTCCCCGCCGACGCCATCGGCGGGCAGCATGAAGCGCGTCGGAACGATCGTCAGGGTGCCGAAGTCGCTCTCGTAGAAGTCGATCGAGTTGATGACCTTCTGGTCAACGGTATCCTTGTAGCGGGTCGCGTTCCCGACGAAAGTCTCGGAAATGATCCGCTTGTTGTTGGCGTTGACGAGCACGAGGGTCGGATCGCCGCCGTTCTCCCACGCCATCTGGATGGCGTCGTTGAACTGCGTCTCGGTGAAGGCGACCGGCGTGGTGCCGTTGGTCGCGGCCGCGTCCGGGTAGCCCTCCGAGATACCGGAGAGGGTCGGATCGGCCCCACCGGCGGCGAAGATCGTGTTGGTCGTCAGGAACGCAGGGAAGCCAGCCGCCTGTCGCGCCGTGCCGGAAGCCCCGGCCGCGGCGGCGATGTTCTGGAGCAGCATGACCTCAATGTCACGCTTCAGTTCCTTCATCTTGAAGGTCATCTGCTTCGCGATCTTCTGGAGGTTGTCGGCCGCAGCCTGCACCGCCTCCGAAGTGTGCGACACGATGATCTTCTTGTCGGAAATCTGCGTGAAGTTGGCGAGCCGCCGGCCATTGGTCGGGTCGTCGGTCGCGGGGGCGTCCTCGCCCTCGATCACTCGGTTGGTCGGATCGACGGCGTTCAGTTCGACGACCGGCCACTCGTAGTTGGTGGCGTCGCACGTCCCCTTGCCGACCGCCTGCTGGAATGGGCATTCCGTCGGCGACAGCATGGAGTATGCGTTCTGCAAGTCCTCGAAGATGAGGCTGTTGTGGTAAGTCTCGAAAGTCTTGGCTGCGACACCCATTTAGCGGGTTCTCCTCACGGTTCGCGCTTTGCTGATAAGCATGTTCGCCACGTCATCGACCCGGCCGGTGGCCTGAGCCTTCTTCGTGGCAACCTGCTGCTCCTTCTGCGTTTTCACCAGCGAGAGTTTCCGGCTCGTCGGCCCTCCGGCTTTCAGGTGACGCTTCCGCTTGAGCTTCTGCGTCTCCCCGTCCCTACCGTGGGGAAGCTTGCCATTCTTCTTGAGCTTCTGCATGTTCAGCCACCTTGCCGCGTCACGAGCCATGAGGAAAAGTCCGTGGTGGTCAACCTGAGCCACCATGTCGGGCGTGAACCCGTAGTGAGCAGCCGCCGACATAATGTCGGCCTGCACACGCGGGGCCAACTGCGGGTCGCGCAGTTCCGGCATCTTCTCAATCAACAGCGTGTGCTGCTGATTGCGGAAGGTCTGCCGCGCCTCCCCCATCTTCCTCTGTTCTTCGCCGAGAAACTTGGTAAGTTCCTCCCGCCCCGCCTTGATGCGCTTCTGATCTTCTTCCCACGCATCCTTCTGGAGCAGGTATTCCTGCATGTTCTTCGTGCGAAGCTTCGGGTCCGGCTCGGACACGAGGGGCATGAACAGCACCTCGTCTAGTTGCTGGATAGTCCGCAGCATGTTGGCGCGCTGGCCCTGAAGCTCGTCCGCGGCCTTCGCACGGTCGGCCTGTGCCGCTGTCCGTTCGTCGGTCGCTTCCTTCAGGCGCTTCTCAGTCGCACCTTGCAAAGAGTAAACACGCTTGAGTTCGCGTAGGCTGACAGTGTGAGTTTCGCCGTCAACAGCAACGTCGAGTTCGTCGTCGTCGCTGTAAGCTACTTCCTCAATGTCCTCGCCGTCGTCCTCATCGTCCTCTTCGTCGT